>JBFWQQ010000007.1:0-38138 GCA_050249355.1 Alphaproteobacteria bacterium
GCACAGCCACGCAGGAGACCGTTAGGCCGAAGCAGTGCCCACATAGCCAGTAAGGGCGATGATGGGCTGAATGGTTAGTATTACTATGTCAGATCATATCACACGACTGGAAGAAACCGTGGCCCATCAGGGCGAAGAGATTCGCCGCCTGAGCGAGGAGTTGTATAAACAGCAAAGAGAAATGCTGCAGCTGCGCCAGCAGGTCGAGCAGCTATTGTCAAAGATCAAAACACTAAGCGAAGAACATTACATACGGTCGCAGGACGAGGAAGTCCCCCCGCCACATTATTGAGTTACATCACTCCACGGTAATCAGGCGCAGGACCTTGCCATCCTCACTGTCGGTGAGCAGGTAGATGTGTCCATCCGGTCCTTGGCGCACATCGCGTATGCGTTCGTACAACCCTTCCAGCAGGCGCTCTTCCTTGACGATAGTACCGCCATCCAGTTCCAGCCGTACCAGCATTTCACCAGCCAGCGCGCCCACGAATAAGCTCCCTTTCCATTCAGGTATCCGGCTGCCGGTATAAAACAACATACCGGACGGTGCGATCGAGGGTGTCCAGTAATGTATCGGCTCGATATAACCACGGCCCTTATGGTCATCCATGATAGGGAGCAGCGAGTAATGCGAGCCATAGCTGGCCTGCGGCCAGCCATAATTTCCCCCGGGCTGGATGATGTTGATCTCATCACCGCCGCGTGGCCCGTGCTCGTGGATCCACAGTTGTTTGGTGGCGGGGTGAAGGGCCGCCCCCTGAATATTGCGGTGACCGTACGACCAGATATCGGACAGTGCATCGGTCTGTTCAGCGAACGGGTTGCCCATGGGAACTGAACCATCGGTTTCAATACGCACGATCTTGCCAAGATGTGTGGTAAGATCCTGTGCCTTTTCGGAATATTTGTAGCGCTCACCAAGCGTGATGAATAATTTCTCATCCGGCCCCAACACCAGCCGCGAACCCCAGTGGTTCGGCCCGACCACCTTGGGTTGCTGGCGGAATATAACTTTCAGGTTGTGCAGCTTGTTATTCTGTAGGCTGGCGCGCGCCACCGCAGTGCCTGCATTGCCATCGGTCGCTTCGGCATAAGAAAAGTAAACCAGCCGGTTATCTGCAAATTGCGGGTCAATTACGACATCGAGCAAGCCTCCTTGTCCATCAGCGTAAACGGGGGGTACACCCAGCACCGGCTCAGATAACGCTCCTTTCTGCGACACGATGCGCAGGCGCCCGGGCCGTTCGGTCACCAGCATGCGGCCATCGGGCAGGAAAGCAAGGCTCCATGGGTGCTCCAATCCACTTGCCACAACGTCAACCTTCAGGGCGCCAATTTCGGAAGGGAATGTACGTGTGCTGATATCTTCCTGTGCGTGTGCGTAATACGGCAAGTTATACAGCCCGAACAACAGGAGGAAAATTTTTTTCATCACAGTCTCACATGTTGCGTTGTTTTATATGTCGTCCTGCAACAAAACTATCGGTGATGCGAGGGTTAACTGCAAACACCAACGTATCCAGAATGGCATCACCATGTTTGTCCTCTAGCAAAAAATGTTCCATGGCAGGAGCGATCATATCGGCCCGGTACCCTTTGGCAATCACACCGGCCTTGATGCCCAGCGCTTGCGCGCCGCCTTGCGCGGCCTTCTGGTATAAGGTTCGACCGACTGACGGCGTATTTTCCAAACATAATACGGCACGTTTTTGCAAGTGCAGGCGCTGGTTGTACTCCATCAGCCGTAATTCTTCGAATGGAGAAACGCACATATTACTGTCCGAACCGATGCCAACATGGCCGCCCGCTGCCAGATAGTCCGGGGCCGGAAATATCCCGTCACCCAGGTTGCCTTCGGTGGTAGGGCACAGTCCTGCCACAGCGCCAGTTCTTGCCAGATTAATTGTTTCTGCTTCGGTCATATGCGTTGCATGTATCAAACACCATTGTCCATTTACCGCATAAGTTTTCAGTAAGAATTCTACCGGGCGCACGCCGACCCATGCCACGCAATCGTTCACTTCTTTCATCTGCTCGGCGGCATGAATATGCACCGGGCAGCCGGAAAGTCCCAGCGCGGGCAGGGCATCCAGTAGGCGCTGCAAAGAGTCCGGGGTTACCGCACGCAGACTGTGCGGTGCGATGCCGAGTGTTACCTCAATATCCGTGCCGTATTGTTTCACCAGCAATTCCATTAGCCTCACAAACGCATCGGCGGTGTGGGTGAAACGTTTCTGGCCGTCATGCGCGGGCTTGCCGCCAAAGTCAGCGGTTTCATACATTACCGGCAGCAAGGTCAGGTGGATGCCGGTGGCCTTGGCCGCGCGCACGATGGCATCAGACATTTCCGCAGGGTTGGAATAATGGTTACCATTGATATCGTTATGCAAATAATGGAACTCTCCCACCGCCGTGTAGCCATGCGAAAGTAACTCGCTATACAATCTCGTGGCAATGCGCTCGACATCTTCCGGGGTGAACCGGCCAAGGAAATCATACATCACCTCGCGCCAGCTCCAGAAATTATCATCTTTCCTGCCGCCTGCGCGTTCGGTGAGGCCCGCCATGGCACGCTGGAAGGCGTGGCTATGTACGTTGCCCATGCCTGGCAGCAGTAGCGGGAAGTGCAAAACGCCCCTAGGGGCGGCGCTGCCGGCTGTCACTTCGTCGATCAGCCCGCCTTTGATGCGGATGAGCACGTTATTCTGCCAGCCCTCGCTGGTAAGTGCCGTATCCGCGAATATGGCCTGTGGTGATTCGAGTTGCATCCGGTAACCTCTTAACTATGATGCGGATGAATATAAACAACCATCTGTAAAAAAGCAAAATGTCCGAGTTCAGCCATGTGTTCGTCAACGCCAATCTTGCCACCATGACCGGCGGCAGTTATGGCATGGCCGAAGACGGCGCGCTGGCGGTCAAAGATGGTCGCATTGCGTGGATAGGTAAATCATCCGATGCGCCCAAGGCAGAAACTGTAACCGATGTAAAGGCTGGCTGGCTGACGCCCGGGCTGATTGATTGCCATACGCACCTCGTTTATGGTGGCAACCGTGCCAATGAGTTTGCCATGCGGCAAAATGGCAAGACCTACGCCGAAATTGCCGCAGAAGGCGGCGGCATCAATTCCACCGTGCTGGCGACCCGCTTTACCAGCGAGGAAAAGCTCTACAAGCAGGCGGCCCGCCGCCTGAAGGCCTTCCTCGCCGAAGGCGTCACCACCATGGAAATTAAATCCGGCTATGGGCTGGATATTGAAAATGAAACCAAGATGCTAAGGGTGGCGCGCAGGCTGGGGCAGGATTTTCCGGTTACCATCCGCACCACCTTCCTTGGGGCGCATGCGTTGCCGCCGGAGTTTGAAGGCCGCAAGGATGATTATATTGCCCATGTGGCGGGCGATATGCTGCCTGCTATCGCTAAAGAAAAACTGGCTGACGCGGTGGATGGTTTTTGTGAAAAGATAGCATTCTCGCCCAAACAAATCGAAACGGTGTTCAAAGCTGCGCAAGCGCATGGCCTTGCCATCAAGCTGCATGCCGGTCAGCTCTCCGATCAGGGCGGTGCCCAGCTTGCCGCCGAGTATAGTGCGCTGTCTGCTGACCATCTGGAATATGTTTCGGAGGCGGGTATCAGGGCCATGGCAGAGGCGGGTACGGTGGCGGTGCTGCTGCCCGGCGCGTTCTTCATGCTGAAGGAAACTAAGAAACCGCCGGTGGAAAGTTTGCGCAAGCATGGCGTGCCGATTGCTTTGGCATCGGACTGCAACCCCGGCTCTTCGCCGGTATGCAGCCTGCTGGCCATGCTCTCCATGGGCTGCATCCAGTTTGGGCTGACGCCGGAAGAGGCGCTGCTGGCGGTTACCACCAACGCGGCGCGGGCGCTTGGGCTTCAGGACGAAATCGGCACACTGGAAGTAGGAAAAAAAGCCGACATCGTGTGGTGGGATA
Source organism: Alphaproteobacteria bacterium (assembly GCA_050249355.1). Classification (GTDB taxonomy): domain Bacteria; phylum Pseudomonadota; class Alphaproteobacteria; order Rickettsiales; family SXRF01; genus CAZAQK01. The sequence continues at coordinate 3,951 of JBFWQQ010000007.1, forward strand.
TCGAACACCCGGTGGAACTGTCGTATCAATTAGGCGGGCACACCTGTTTGGGTGTGATGAAAGATGGGAAGATGTAAAACCCCCTCTCCCTTATTAAGGGAGAGGGCAGGGGTGAGGGTTACTTACGGAAAATTTCCCCCTCACCTTAATCCTCTCCCCCAGTGGGGAAGAGGAAATTTAGAGGTAAACTATGCATGAAATAACACTAACCGGCGACAGGCTAACACTCGCTGAACTCTATGCCGCCGGGCAAACTGCGCTGGATGCGAAGGCAAGATTGAAAATAACCATCAGCGATGACGCAAAAAAACAGGTGAAAGCCGCCGAGGATTACTTGCGCCGCATGGTCGAAAGCGGCGAGACGATCTACAGCATCAACACCGGTTTTGGCTTTTTTGTAAATACGCGCATCGAACCGGAACAGATGGCGCAGCTGCAAACCAACATCATTCGTTCGCATGCGTGCGGCGCTGGCGAAGAGCTGCCGCGCGATGTGGTGATGATGCTGTGGCTGATACTCATCAACTCGGCCTGTCGCGGCCATCGCGGTATTGCGCTGGAAAAACTGGAGCGTATCTGCGCCATGCTGAGTGCGGGCATATTATCGTGCGTGCCGTCGCGCGGGTCGGTGGGTGCATCGGGTGATTTAGCACCCACGGCACACGCGGTGCTGGCCACGCTGGGTGAGGGGGAATGCACCGTGCCCGCTGGCGATGGATTTGCTCGCATGAACGCAGGCGAAGCACTGAAAAAAGCGAAGATAGAACCCATCGCACTTGGCCCGAAAGAAGGGCTGTGCCTCATTAATGGCACACAGCTTACGGCGGCATTGGCTTCTAAAATCTGGTGCGAAGTGGATAAGCTGCTTACCACCGCCAACATGGCCGCTGCCATGAGCATTGAGGGCTTGCGCGCTTCCCACCACATGACCGAGGATGTACTGCTTAAAGAACAGCGGCAGGAAGGCACGCTGGTGTGTGGGCGCGAAATAGCCGGCTGGCTGGGAGATACCGAGATTTCCAAAAGCCATACCGATTGCGGGCGTGTGCAGGACCCGTATTCCTTCCGCTGTGCGCCGCAGGTGCATGGCATGGTGTGGGAAGAACTTACGCACAGCAAAAAGATTCTGGAAAACGAAATTAATTCCACTTCCGACAACCCGATATTATTCCCCGAGCAAGACATGGTGATACATGGCGGGAATTTCCACGCGATATATCCCGCGCGGGTGGCCGACCATCTGGGCGCGGCGCTGACCACACTGGCCGCCATTTCCGAGCGGCGGGTGAATATTACCATGAATCATGAAAAATCGGGCCTGCCGACCTTCCTGATTGAAAAGGGGGGCTTAAATTCCGGCTTCATGATGGTGCAGGTAACGGCAGCCGCATTAGTGGCGGAATGCCGCAGCCTGTGCATGCCTGCCAGCGTTGATTCCATTCCCACCAATAACGATCAGGAAGATCATGTATCCATGGGGCCGGGCGCGGGGCTGAAGGCGCTGGAAATTGTAAAACACGCACATTATGTGCTGGCTATCGAGCTGCTAGTCGCCGCCCAAGCGCTGGACATGGTGGGGCTGAAAACTTCGGCCAAGCTGGAAAAGGTAAAAGCAGAAATTCGCAAAGTTGCTACCTACCTTGCCGAAGACAGATTCCTGAACCCCGACATCGAAGCGGTGCATGGGCTGGTCCGCGATAATCTCCTCTCCCCCACTGGGGGAGAGGATTAAGGTGAGGGGGATAGTAAAAGAAACCCTCACCCCGGCCCTCTCCCTTAATAAGGGAGAGGGAGTAAGAAACGTCATCCCCGCGCAGGCGGTGCTGACAAAACAAAGAATACGTCATTCCTGCGCAGGCAGGAATCTCTTCCTCGTCATGCACGTGCGGCCAAAGAGATCCCCGCCTGCGCGGGGATGACGAAATGAGGGTGGTTGGTGTGTGGGGGATTGGTTAAGCAACCTTTTCTAGGCTCCTAGGTACTTCGAATCTTTTAAATAGTTTTTTATTACTGCAGCGTTGAAAAATTGTTTCTCCAACCAAAATTGATATTTCGTTAAATTGATTGGGTTGGAAAATAAATGTTCGATTTAGTAATTCTGAGAACTCATCTTCATCAATAATTATATCTGTTTCTAATCTTAGTAATAATCGTACTTGCTTGACTTTCTTCTTATACGTAGAAATCTTTTTAAGCTTTTTTTCTATACTCTTAGAAATTAAATCGATAGATGATTTCTCAGGCTCATTGCCCATATAGCCAGTACTGTTAAATATGTGGACTCCCTTAATGGACTCTATATCTCCAAGCCACTTTTGATATTCTCCTTCAGTAACTCTACTAATCTCAATTCCTACACTGTCGTTAATAATAAAATCTGGAGACTCTGATTTTTTGTAGGTGACAGGATAATCTAATTGTTCGTTTAAAGCTAATGCACGTAAATAGAATGTAAGATTATAATATTCTGTAAGAATATTAAATTCTCTGCTTCTATCCTTTCTTTTAAAATCCTTACGTCGTAGCTTACCTAGATAATCTAAATCCACTTCTGTAGTCAAAAGTACATCTTCTTTGTTCTGGAAAGTTCTTTTCATCAACGAGAACATGACTAAACCATCGGCAGCCGCAGCCCCTGCTCCTTCGCGCATTGCACCGCGATTTCATACCCCGCGTCGGCGTGGCGCATGACGCCGGTGGCGGGGTCGTTGGTGAGTACGCGCTCTAGGCGCGCGGCTGCCTCATCGCTGCCGTCGGCCACGATCACCATGCCGCTATGCTGCGAAAAGCCCATGCCCACGCCGCCGCCATGATGCAGCGAAACCCATGTGGCGCCGCTGGCGGTGTTGAGCAGTGCGTTAAGCAACGGCCAATCCGAAACGGCATCGCTGCCGTCTTTCATGGCTTCTGTTTCGCGGTTAGGGGAGGCGACCGAGCCGGAATCGAGATGATCGCGCCCGATCACCACCGGCGCAGAAAGCTCGCCGGATTTTACCATCTCGTTAAATGCCAGCCCCAGCTTCGCGCGCTCGCCTAAGCCCACCCAGCAAATGCGCGCTGGCAAACCCTGAAATGCGATTTTCTCGCGTGCCATATCCAACCAGTTATGCAGATGCGGGTTATCTGGTATTAGCTCCTTCACCTTGGCATCGGTTTTGTAGATATCTTCCGGGTCTCCGGAAAGTGCCGCCCAGCGGAACGGGCCAATGCCACGGCAAAAGAGCGGGCGAATATAGGCTGGCACAAAACCGGGGAAATCAAAGGCGTTCTTCACTCCGGCATCTTGCGCCATCGCGCGGATATTGTTGCCATAATCGGTAACCGGAATACCTTGCTTATGAAATTCCAGCATGGCTTGCACTTGCACCGCCATGGATTCCTTGGCGCGTTTTACCATCTCATCCGGATCGGCGTTGCGCAGCTTGGCAGCATCTTCCATGCTCATGCCGATGGGCAGGTAGCCATTCAGTGGGTCATGTGCGCTGGTCTGGTCGGTCACCATGTCAGGCCGTATATCATGCTCCACCAGCTGCGGGAAAATTTCTGCGGCATTGCCGAGCAGCCCGACCGATACCGGTTTTTTGGCAGCGCAGGATTTGCTGATGATGTCCAGCGCTTCATCCAGCGTGTCGGCGCGGTGATCGAGATATCGCGTAGCTAAGCGCTTTTCTATGCGCGTGGCATCGCACTCCACCGCCAGCATGGATGCGCCCGCCATGGTGGCCGCCAGCGGCTGCGCGCCGCCCATACCGCCAAGGCCGCCGGTGAGTATCCATTTGCCGGAAAGGTTGCCGCCAAAATGCTGCCTGCCCATTTCCACAAAGGTTTCGTATGTGCCCTGCACAATGCCTTGCGAACCGATGTATATCCACGAGCCCGCCGTCATCTGGCCGTACATCATCAGCCCTTTGGCATCGAGCGCGCGGAAATGTTCCCAGTTCGCCCAGTTCGGCACGAGGTTGGAATTGGCGATAAGCACGCGCGGCGCATCCTTATGCGTTTTAAACACGCCCACCGGTTTGCCCGACTGCACCAGCAGCGTTTCATCTTCAGCGAGGTTTTTGAGCGTGGCCACAATCGCATCGTAACATTCCCAGTTGCGCGCCGCCTTGCCAATGCCACCATATACCACCAGCGCATCGGGATTTTCCGCCACATCCGCATCCAGATTGTTCATCAGCATGCGCATGGGCGCTTCGGTCAGCCAGCTTTTGCAGGAAAGCTTTGTGCCGGTCGGTGCTTTGATCTCGCGGTGGTTACCCAGTGTTTTTGCTTTGGCGCTTGTCATGGCTTTACCCTTTCTTGTAGCATGGTTCTATGGAACCATTGCAGTATATTCCCGGGAACATACCCGTAATCATCAGTATGCCGCATACCGGCACTGATGTTCCGCAGCCGATACTAAACCGCTTTACCCCGGCTGCCAAGCAGCTTGACGACACGGACTGGCACATCCACCGCCTGTATTATTTTGCTAAAGACATGGGGCTGCATTGCGTGGTAGCGCAATATTCGCGTTATGTGATCGACCTTAACCGCCCGCCGGATGATCGTTCGCTCTATCCGGGCAAATTCACCACCGGGCTGGTGCCGACCTTGATGTTCGACGGTAGCCCGATCTATGAGGATGGCCAACAACCGGATAATGCCGAAGTGACGCAGCGGATAGAACAATACTGGCAGCCCTATCATTTCAAGCTGCGTTCGCTGATCGATGAGCTGAGAGCCAGGCACGGCAAGGTGGTGCTGTTCGATGCGCACTCGATACGCTCGCAAGTTTCCACCCTGTTCGATGGGGTGTTGCCCGACCTGAATATCGGCACGGCGGACGGCACGAGTTGTGCTGCGGCGTTGGCAGATGACGTGTTTGCATGTGCAAAGGCAAGTGGCTATTCTGCGGTGATGAATGGTCGCTTTAAGGGTGGGTATATCACCCGCCATTACGGCAATCCGGCAGTGGGTGTGCATACCATCCAGCTGGAGCTGGCGCAGAAGAATTACATGCAGGAGGATTATCCCTTTGCTTATGACGAGGGCAAAGCCCGCCAACTACAAGTGGTATTGCAGTCTCTGACAAAAAAAATTGAACAATTTATTTTTCAAATTTAGAGCAAAAAAAATCGCCACCTGTTTTTAGCAGGTGGCGATAGTTAACTAATATCAGCTCCCTCTACTGCGCCGTTCTTCACAGATGGCAAGAGCCTGTGCTTTGGCCACTTTATATTGCTTAAAATGACCTATTCTACGGCCATTTCGATCAGTCCTGCCTTCCGGCGGTACCTCTATTGGCGTATAAACTGATGTTACAGACCCATGAGGGGTACGCCAGTGGCATGAAAATTTGTAGTATCGCTTACCGCCATCAAAATAACTACCATGAAATACTACCAGAATTTCATCATTGAGTGGGTAAACGGTTTCAGGAAGTTCAGCGACTATAACCTGATGATCTACCCCGGGAAAGCTAAACGTTTGGGCATTGGCACTGGCTGTAGAAGCAATGAATAAGGTTGTAGCTAGTAAAGCAGAAATTGTGGCTCGCATTGGATTCTCCCATTAATTATATATTGATATATCGTATGATATTGCATCATCACATTAATGATGGTTAATCATATCGCGGTTACTGTATTAATATACATTAACTATATTACAGGGTTATTACAGCTTACGGAATTATTACGAAAGAATGCAAAAGAATTATTTATTCATTCACTTTCAATATGTTGCGCATTATTTGTCATCAAATCTTCATATTTGGCGGGGTGGTTTGCTATGGTGCGCGGGCGGGGGATAAGTTATTATAAAGCATGGCTATTTATAAGTATTCCGGTGATTCCCCTATTGCCCGGATCCGTTTCCACGCGGTTCCGAACCGGGATGCTGTGGCCATAATCGAGGCATCCGAAACCATGGCCTCGGATCAATTGAAGGAACTGGTGGGCACGATGATGGGAAAAGGGTGGCAAGCCCTGCCGGTATTTGCCGATGGTAAAGAACAGCTCCTTATTTCCGGGTTCAGCAGCAATCAGCAGGTACTGGACACGCTTGCATCGCATCAGGCGGTGACGGGACAGCCAAGCGTAAGCGAAACAAATGCAGCCGAGCAGCAACAATGGCTGCGGCGCAACTCCCTGAAGGCAGCGGGGATACTGAACCTGATCGGTGATGCATCGTTATTGGCATCCGGTATCAAAAGCAGCGATGCATATAAAACCACCGGGGGTGCATTATATACTGCAGGTGCGCTGGCACTGACCCGCTATGGCAATATCGATACCCAGCGTCAGATGAAACGGACGTTGCATGAGGTCCGTACCACGCTGGATCGTGAAGTGACCGGCCTGAGTAATGGCACAGCACTGCAAACCGCAGCGCGTGACGCTAAGACCGGCTCGTTTGCGGCCGCAGAAGATTTTGTTTACCACAACCCGGCGGACGTGATGCTGGGCGCATACTCGCTGGGTGCTGCCGCCATGCTGGGTTCGGGCATCAAGCAGAAGAATACGCAGCGCATTATGTATGGTGGCTGGTCGTTGCTGGTGAAAACCGTATCGTTCCTGCTGCCGGAAAAAAAGAAAACCGCAAAAGATGACAAGCGATCTTCCATTACCGATCAGCCGTTAAAAATATTCGGTATCGGCTCGGCGATAACCGAGGTGTTGCTGGGTGCATCTGCTTACAAACAATATAAGTCCGGCAAGCATAATGCCAAGCAACGCACCGGGGCGTATTTGGAGTTTGGTACAGCAGGCGCCTATCTGCTGGCCGACGTGCTGATGGCTATGTCGAGCAAGGATTCTACCAAAGCCGGCGGCGTATTTACTGCGGCTGAAAAAATACACATAGAAGCCATGGCGGCCGATGCGATAGCGCGCGCACCCCAAGATAAGCAAGCCGACCTTATTGAAAGGACCGCAATGCTACTGGCAGATAAACCGGAAATGCAAGCGAGCAAAGAGCAAGTGGCGCAATCATTGGCCGAACAGATCGAGCATCGGCAGAAAAACCCGTGGGTTGCCCGTGTGGCAGAAGCACAGCCGGAACAACCGGCAGTCAGCCGTTAATTTACTTTCGTAAGGGTTTCGAGTTTTTTGATCACGCCATCCACACCGTTCTGTCCGGCCACTTGCGTGAACTCGCTTCGGTGGGTGGACAGCAGGCTGACGCCTTCGATCACCACGTCGATGATCTTATATTCGTCGCCTTCGGCTTTCACCAGATAATCCACCTTTAATTTCTTGCCGTTCGACAGCTCCACCGAGGTTCGGGTGGTGAAGTTGTTATCTGCTTCGTCTTTGACATCGATGACCCTGATATCGGTAACCTGCTGCGTGTCATCCGTAGCGTAGGTATTGATATAGGTCTGCATCAGGAATTCTTTGTACAGTTCGGTGTAGCGCGTACGCTGTTTCTCGTCGGCCTTGCGCCAGTTGGCACCCAGTACGAAACGGGCGATCCAGTCGGTATCCACCACATTGGAAAATCCACGCTTTAAACCCTCAAGGCGTGTGGTATGGTTCTTGGTCTGATCGGTGATCATGGTGAGGGTCATATTGGCCATCTCACGCGCTAAGGACAGCCGGTCACCGGCGTAAGAAGAAGAAACGGGGGCAACAATATAGCATGCTAGCAGGATCAAGGTAGGAAGAGTAGGAATGCGCACCATCTATCACCCCCGCTGGAAGTTATATCCCTTGCGGGATTGTCCCTAGTTAAAGGCCTGGCCCGAAGCGCGGGTGAAAAAAAGCTCTTCTCGGTACGAAAATCACTTAAAAAGCCCGCAGGGAACTTCAGCACCAAACCTATAAAAAGAATAGCGTATAAAAGTTACATCTTACTAAAAAATAACAACAATTTATCTTGTATTTTATCTATCGGAAGGGTAATCCCTAAGGGAATGAAAAACCCCGGATTTTTGCCTTATTGTCAGGCGGGCTTTTATTGATTTAGGGCGTCTGGCTGGTATATTGGGACTTCTGTCCGGCAAAAAAATTGCAAAAAAGTTGGAAATAATGAGCAAAAAAACACCGTGGGACCAATATGGCGATTATCTGGGGCTGGATCGGCTCCTGAGTTCGCAGTTTCCTGCCAGCGACAAGGCGGGTTTCCCTGCGCATGATGAAATGCTGTTCATCCAGTTCCACCAGATATACGAGCTGTGGTTTAAGCAGATATTATTTGAGCTGGAAGACATCACCGCGCGTTTTTCCGCCAAGGTGGTGGACGATAACGATATGCAGCCGATCATGATCTATCTGGGCCGCATTGTGGAAATATTCAAACAGACCGAAAGCATGATCGATGTGCTCGAAACCATGCCACCGCAATCCTTCGTCGATTTTCGCGAACATCTGGGCAGCGCATCGGGTTTCCAGAGTTTGCAGTTCCGCCTGATCGAAACGCGGCTGGGATTGCGCCGTAAGGATCGCCACCCGGTATTCCACGGCCAGTTCGATGACCAGTTGATGGAAAAAAGCCGCGAGCTGATCAAAAAGGCCGAAGGCAAACCCAGCCTGTTCGAACAGCTGGACAGTTGGCTGGCGCGCACACCGTTTGTGCAAAGCGGCAGCTATGCCTTCATGAATGAATACCGTCAGGCGGTGCATGGCATGTTTGAAGAAAAGCTCAGGCTGGCAAAGAATAGCCTGAGCGGTGAGTCGCTGGAAAAAGAGCTGGCTGCCATCGAAAAGGGCCGCCAGAAGTTCGAAGCGATATTCGATGACGCCCAGCACGCCAAGGCGATGGAAGAGGGCAGGTGGCGCCTGTCGCACAAAGCATTACAGGCAGCGCTGTTCATTACCATCTACCGTGACGAGCCGGTATTGCAGGCGCCGTATGCGTTGCTTAAACACATCATGGATGTCGATGAACTGCTGGCGCGCTGGCGTTTCCGCCATGCGCTTATGGTACAACGCATGGTCGGTATGGGCATGGGTACGGGCGGCTCTTCCGGCTATGAATACCTCATGCGCACGGTGAGCGATCACCGCATCTTCAATGACATCTTTGCACTTTCTACCTATCTCATTCCGTCGCGCCTGCTGCCCAAGTTGCCCAAGGAGGTGAGCGACCGGATGGACTATAACTATGCACGCAAATGAAATTGATAACGAGCGAGCGCAGGAGCGCGAGTCAGCCCTGAGCTCGCTTCATGCGAAAATCGGTAGATTTTCGCGGAAGCAATAAAAGGAACACTATGGATCTGAATCTTACGGGTAAGAACGCATTGGTGTGCGGTGCCAGCCGTGGCATTGGCCGGGCTGCGGCAGCCGAACTGGCGCGAATGGGCGCACATGTTACGGTGGTGGCGCGCAGTGAAGATAAATTAAAGGCGGTGGTAGTGATGCTGGATACTTCCAAGGGCCAGCAGCATGATTATATGGTGGCCGATTTTTCCGACCCGTATGCGTTGCAAAGCAAGCTGCAAGGACTGCACAAGACATTCCATATCCTGGTGAACAATACCGGAGGCCCGCCTGCCGGGCCGGTGCATACGGCTGAGATTGCTGCGTTCGAGGCCGCCTTCGGCCAGCATTTACTGTGTAACCAGGTGCTGGTGCAGGCGTTGTTGCCGGGGATGCAAAAGGCGGGCTATGGCCGCATCATCAATGTCATTTCCACATCAGTAAAAGCCCCCCTTAAAGGGTTGGGTGTTTCCAATACCATTCGCGGCGCGGTGGCCAACTGGGCGAAAACACTTTCCCTGGAAGTGGCAAAAGATGGCATCACAGTGAACAATGTATTGCCCGGCGCTACCGATACCGACCGGCTGGATGAGATCATTGCCGGAAAAGCCGACAAGCAGGGCAAAAGCAAAGATGAGATTATCGAGGAAGAAAAATCGCATATTCCGGCAGGCCGCTTTGGCAAGCCCGAAGAACTGGCGGCGGCCATCGCATTTCTTGCCAGCCCGGCAGCGGCATACATCAACGGCATCAACCTGCCGGTCGATGGTGGCAGGACAGGAAACCTGTAATGGAAATAAAAAATTTCATAGCAGGAAAGCATGTGCCGCCGCTATCCGGGCAGTATTTCAATGACTTTGATCCGGCGATCGGCGAACCCTACGCACGTGTGCCCGATTCGGATGGTAAAGACCTGGATATTGCAGTGGAGGCGGCAAAAAAGGCATTCCCGGCATGGCGGGATACTCCGGCAGAAGAACGCGCAAGAATGCTTGAGAAGTTGGCCAGTCTGATGGAAGCAAAAAAAGATGCGTTCGTTGATGCCGAATCACGCGATACCGGCAAGCCGTTATGGCTGGCAGCGCAAGTGGATGTGCCGCGCGGCATAGCCAACCTGCGTGCGTTTGCCGATGCGGCGCGCGAATTTGGTGGCCAGACATTCGATAAGCCTGAATCAAAAAGCTACACGCTGCGCCAACCCATCGGCGTGGTGTCGATCATCTCGCCGTGGAACCTGCCGCTGTTGCTGTTCACATGGAAGCTGGCACCGGCGGTGGCAGCTGGTAACTGCGTCATCGCCAAACCGAGCGAAGTTACGCCGATGACGGCCTATATGTTATCTGAACTCATCAATGAAGCAGGTTTTCCTGCAGGCGTGATCAACATCCTGCATGGCCGTGGTGCAAAAATTGGTGCGGCAATCACCGAGCATCCGGATATTTCCGCTATTTCCTTCACCGGCGGCACGGCTACTGGCACCACCATCTATTCCGGCGCGGCGAAGCACCTGAAAAAAGTATCGCTGGAACTGGGTGGCAAGAATCCTACCATCGTGTTCGACGATGCGGACATGCAGAAAACCATGCCTGAAGTGCTGCGCGCGGCGTTCGCCAATCAGGGGCAAGTGTGCCTGTGTGGTTCGCGGCTGTTCATCCAGCGTGGCATCTATGACGAATTTAAGAAGCATTTTGTGGCAGCGGCGCAAAGCAACGTGGTGGGCGATCCGCAGGATGCCACTACCAAGCTCGGCGCCATGGTCAGCCATGACCATATGCAAAAAGTACTGGGCTATATTGAATTGGCGAAAGAAGAAGGCGGTCGCATACTGACCGGTGGCAAGCGCAAGCAGCTGCAGGGGCGCTGCGAACACGGCTATTTCATCGAACCGACGGTGATCGAAGGCTTATCTCATACCTGCCGCACCAACCAAGAGGAAATATTCGGCCCCGTGGTTACGTTGATTCCATTCACGGACGAAGCCGATGTTATCACCATGGCCAACAGCACCGAATACGGCCTTGCCGCTTCGGTGTGGACCAAAGACGAGGCCAAGGCGGCGCGCGTTGCAGAAAAACTCGAATCGGGCATTGTCTGGCTGAATTGCTGGAACCTGCGCGATCTGGATACGCCGTTCGGCGGGGTGAAAAAATCTGGCATTGGCCGCGAAGGCAAGTGGCGCGCACTGGAATTTTTTACGAATGAAAAGACCGTTACCACACTTAGAAAAGAATGCTTAACGTAAGGAAATAATATGACCGACTTCTTATCATTTTTTAAGAATCTGCGCTCTCCTAAAGTAATGCCACAAGATGATCCTGACTTCGGAAAAATCAGCTATTACGGTGAAGAAACTGGTATTTGGCAAACACACAGCATCATTGAAGATCCCGGCAACCATGCCAAATACTCATTTACGGCTATTCCTGGAGATCATAAAGGACCATTTGCAGAGTCACGATCTTTCCTGCTTCGGAAAAATGCAAATTTACCGGCATTATGGTCTTTGTGCACACCTACATTGGAAGAGGTGTGTGACCAGTTTAAAGATTCGGGTTTAAAAAAGCCGGTAACAGAGACGTTCCTTCTTGCCGACATCGCTATGGAAGATCCTTTTGAAAACAGTGGACAGTGGTCGGTTGGGTTTGAAACAAAAACAGATTTCTGGCTGTACGTCCTGGTTCATATTAAAGATGAAACAGTAATTACTTATTCATGTGACACCTGATATGACATCCACTGCACATAATTCCAGCAATGCCCCCGATCCGGTCGGCCTCTATCCGCATGCGCGGCGCGTAGGAAATTTTCTGTTCCTTTCCGGCGTTGGTCCACGCAAAAAAGGCAGCAAGGACATTCCGGGTGTAACGCTCGATGCCCAAGGAAACATCACCGACTATGATATTGCCGAGCAGTGCAGAAGCGTGTTTGCAAATGTACGCGCCATACTGGAAGCCAGCGGCGCCAAATGGGAAGACCTGGTGGATGTAACGGTGTACCTGACCAACATGAAAGCGGATTTTCCCATTTATAACAAGCTGTGGGCCGAGTATTTCAAAGACAACCCGCCCTGCCGCACCACGCTGGAGATCAACTGCCTGCCGACGCCGATCGCGATTGAACTTAAATGCGTGGCTGCATTAAAGGAGTAACGTATGACGAAGTCTTATTTACCACCCTTTAATTTCAAACAATGGATAGAAGACAACAAGGAACGGCTGAAGCCGCCTGTGTGTAACAAGCAGCTTTATGACATGGGCGACTTCATCATCATGGTGGTGGGTGGCCCCAATACCCGCAAAGATTATCATGATGATGCGGGGGAGGAGTTTTTTTACCAGATCAAGGGCGATATGTGCCTGAAGGTGATGGAAGATGGCAAGCGCCGCGATATTCCTATCAAAGAAGGCGAGGTGTTCCTGCTGCCGTCGCATGTGTATCACTCGCCGCAGCGTACGGCAAACAGCGTGGGGCTGGTGGTGGAGCGTAAACGCGCCCCCGATGAACTGGATGGATTTTTATGGTTTTGTGATAAGTGTGATGAAAAAATATACGAAGAATATTTGCCGCTCACCAATATTGAAAAAGATCTGCCGAAAGTGTTCTCCGGTTTTTGGGAAAGCTTAGAAAAGCGCACCTGTAAAGCCTGCGGCCATGTGATGGAAAAATAGCAAGACTTATGGCGTACCCTTACAAAGCAGCCGAAAAATGGGATGTGCATACGCACACCACCCTGTCGCCTGACACGTTCGAAGCGCTGGGCAAGTTCTCGCACTATACCGATTTCATCCGTGTGCGCGCGCATGCCACCAAGCCGTGTTGTGCTGAACTGGTGAACAGTAAAGGCGAAGTGCAACGCGTCATTGAGCATAACGCCTATGATGCCGCCGAGCGCCACAAGGATTGCCAGCATTCTGGCGTCACCATGCAGGTGCTGTCTCCGACGCCGATGATGATACCCGATTATGTAGACCGAAGTGACGATGCCGCCGAAATCTGCCGCATACTGAATGACGACAATGCCAGCATGGTAGCCAGATTCCCGGATCGTTTTATGGCGCTGGGTGCGCTGCCCATGATGGATGCAGACCGGGCAATCAAAGAAATGGGACGCATAAAGAAGCTGGGCATGTGTGGTGTGGAGATAAATTCCAACATTGCCGATATCGACCTCGACCATGAGCGTTTTTTTCCGATATTCGAAGCGGCGCAGGAGCTGGACATGGCGGTGTTCATACACCCGTGGGGCGGGTTTATGACGCCATCTGAGGCACGGTTTCAGCAGCGCATGAACGCCAACCGTAACTGGCGGCCATGGCTGCTCGGCATGGGACTGGAAACCGCACTGGCTTTCGATAGTATGCGTTCGGGCAGCGTGCATGAGCGCCTGCCAGAGCTGCGCGTGCTGTATGCGCATGGCGGCGGCATATTCCCGGCGCTGCTGGGGCGGCTGGAACATGGCGCCTATTGCCGGCCCGATCTGTTCAAAGGCGCATCGCACAAGAATGTGTATAGAACCATCCGTGAGTGCGGCGTCTATGTGGATGCGCTCACGCATAATCCGTGGACGCTGATGATGCTGATGAAAACCATCGGGGTGAACCGCATCGCCATGGGTTCGGATTATCCGTATCCGCTGGGCGAAATGGGGGCAGGCGGTGATAAGGGCATTTATCCCGGCCATATGATCGAGCACCTGCCGGAAAACGACGACCATATGGAAGCGGCATGGCAGCATTTCCACTGGCTGTCGCGTGAGACAGCGGACGGTCCGCGTCATCTTCCTTACTTAAGTGCGGAGCGTAAAGAACGTATGCTGGCGGGTACGGCGAAGGAGTGGCTGGGATGGCAATAACATATAACGGCAGGTCATTGGGCAAAGCGCACGATATATCCATCGCGGTGGCGTTCGAAGATGACAGCATGGCTGAATTCGGCGCACATTCTGCCAGCAAAACGCCATTCAAGGCGCATGGTTTCGTGGGTGATGTCCGCGAGGGCGGCAGCTGCAACTGTGACATGATCACTTTTTCACCGCACCTGCACGGCACCCACACCGAATGTGTTGGCCATATCGTCGCCGACAAAGTAACGGTGCATGAAGTGCTGAAAGATGCGTTCATTCCGGCGCAGCTGGTGCATATTGCACCGCAGCGCTCTGCAGACTGTGACGAAAGTTATGTGCCGGATTTGAGACCGGATGATTTGCTGATAACGAAAGCAGCCTTAGAAAACGCGGTAGCGCATAAAAATATCCCAGAGGCATTGATAATCCGGACTGGCTGGGAAAAAAATGCCGGCCTGCCACCGTTCTTTTCGCTTGAGGCGATGGAATATATCGTGACGCAGGATGTACAGCACCTGCTGGTGGATGTCCCTTCCATCGACCGTATGGATGATGATGGCCATCTTGCTGTCCACCATATTTTCTGGGGCGTAGAGCAGGGGCATCACACGCTGTCGGGTAACAAGCCGTCTACTAAAACAGTTACCGAACTGATCCATGTGCCGGAATCATTGAAGCCGGGCAATTACCTGCTGAATCTGCAGGTGGCGGCGTTTGCGGCGGATAGCGCGCCCAGCAGGCCATTATTATATGAGTTAGACTGATGGAATACAGTAAAGATAAATCATTTGCTCAGAAAATGGATGCAGCTGATGCATTGGCCATCTGGCGGCAGGAATTTTTTATTCCGCAAACCAAGCAGGGCAAGGACTGTATTTACCTGTGTGGTAACTCCTTAGGGTTGCAGCCGCGCCGGGTGGAAAAGGCCGTGCAGCAGGAATTGGCCGACTGGCAGAAGCTGGGGGTGGAAGGGCATTTTCACGCGAAAAACCCATGGATGCCCTATCACGAATTCCTTACCGAATCTTTGGCGGCACTGGTGGGGGCCAACCCCATCGAAGTGGTGGCAATGAATAGCCTGACGGTGAACCTGCACCTGATGATGGTATCGTTCTACCGGCCCACGACGGCGCGCTACAAGATCGTTATCGAAGGGCAGGCGTTCCCGTCCGACCAGTATGCGGTAGCCTCGCAGATAAAATATCATGGTTTTGACCCGGCTGAATCACTCATTGAGTTGAAGCCACATGGCGGCGAAAAAAACCTGCGTACCGAAGACATTGTGGCGCTGATCGAGAAAGAGGGTGACAGCATCGCGCTTATCATGCTGGGTGGTGTGAACTACTATACCGGCCAGCTGTTCGATATGCGGGCCATAACTAAAGCAGGCCATGCCAAAGGCGCGGTAGTTGGCTTTGACCTAGCGCATGCTGCTGGCAATGTACCGCTGAAATTGCATGACTGGGGCGTCGATTTCGCCTGCTGGTGTTCGTACAAATATTTAAACTCTGGGCCGGGCAGCATTGCAGGCGCATTCGTGCATGAGCGCCACGCCAGGGCAGACCTGCCGCGTTTTGCCGGTTGGTGGGGACATGACAAGAAAACCCGCTTTAAGATGGGGCCGGACTTTCATGTGATAGAAGGAGCCGAAGGCTGGCAGCTTTCCAACCCGCCTATCTTATCGTTGGCGGCAGTGAAGGCCTCGCTGGAAATTTTCTACGAAGTGGGAATGGAGCGTTTGCGCGCAAAAAGTCTGAGACTGACCGGCTATATGGAATTTTTGCTGGATTCCATCGGCGGCGATCATTTTACCATTCTGACTCCGGGGGATGAAGCCCAGCGCGGCTGCCAGCTTTCCATCCTGATGCACAATAATGGCCGAGCTGTATTTGATACACTTACCGAAGCCGGGGTAATTTGCGATTGGCGCGAGCCGGACTGCATACGCGTGGCGCCGGTGCCACTGTATAATTCCTTTGCTGATGTACATGAGTTTGCGCGTCTGCTGGCCGAGGCCCTGGGAGAGAGGTTATGAAGCAAGACACCGTACATATCATCGGCGGCGGGCTGGTGGGGGCGCTTTCGGCCATGGTACTGGCCAAGCGTGGCTTTGCGGTGGAGATGTTTGAGCGCCGGGGCGATATGCGAAAGGGTGCTGTTGAGGCAGGCCGCTCGATCAATCTGGTGCTCACTTCGCGCGGCATTAAGGCCCTTAACGCTGTAAACCTGACTGAAGAAGCAATGAAACTTGCTATCCCCGTTCGTGGGCGCATGCTGCATGACGTGAAAGGTAACACGACCTTTGTACCATACGGTCAGAAGGATGATGAGGTCATCTACTCAATCTCGCGCGGTGAACTGAACAAGCTGCTGCTCACCAAAGCAGGCGAGCAAAAGAACGTAACGTTGCATTTTAACAGCGGGCTTGCGCAGGCAGACCTGAAAACGAACACTTACCATTTTACAGATGGCCAGAAGGTACAGGAAAAAGTGGCGCTGGCGACCGATGGCGCGTGGTCGGTGGCACGTAAAGCCATGCTGGAGCAGGTGACAAACTTCAATTATTCGCAGACCTTTGAGGCGCATGGTTATAAAGAGCTGACCATTCCGGCAGGAGCAGACGGTGAATATCTGATCGAAAAGCATGCGCTGCATATCTGGCCGCGAGCGTCGTTCATGCTGATGGCGCTGCCCAATCTTGGCGGCAGTTTCACCGTCACGCTGTATCTGGCCTATGAGGGGAAAAACAGTTTCGCCCAGCTTACCACCGCTGAAGCAGTGGAAGCCTTTTTTGACAAGCATTTTCCTGATGCTAAAGAGATCATGCCGACACTGGCAGAGGAATTTTTCCGCAATCCTACCGGTTCGCTGGCAACCATTCGCTGCGCTCCGTGGCATGTGGGTGACAAACTCATGCTGCTCGGCGACGCGGCGCACGCAATCGTACCGTTCTTCGGGCAGGGCATGAACTGTGGTTTTGAAGACTGCACGCTGCTGAATGAACTATTGGACAGCGAAAATAGCTGGCAGTCGGTATTTGAGAAACTTGAAGCGGGACGCAAACCCAATTCCGATGCCATTGCCGACATGGCGCTGGAGAATTTCGTGGAAATGCGCGATACCACAGCAGATCCGAAATTCCAGCTAAAGAAGCAGATCGGCTTTGAACTGGAAAAGCGCTACCCCGGCAAATTTATCCCGCGCTATGCCATGGTAGTGTTCCACCCGGAAATACCCTATGCCGAGGCCCAGCGCCGCGGTAAGGAACAGGACAAGGTGCTGGAGGCTCTTGCAAAAGGCATTTCAGACCTGAGCCAAGTAGACTGGAAACTAGCCGAAACGCTGCTGGAACCACAAAGAGCCGCCTGAGCCAGTGTGCTCATATTTCTCAAATATCAATAAATAACAGATAGTTAAAAGATTTTTTTTGCGTTCGGTGCAATGCAATTTTTTTGCTGTGCTGTCATCAAGCTGTAACAATGAATTGGTAGAATTGGTATTAAGCAATGAAACGAAATATCCATTACGGAGAATAAAAAATGAAGAATACTAGTCACAAAATCAGCTATCTTGCTGTGGCGCTTGCCGCCTCATTCTTTGCCTTCGGTTCAACAAGTGAAGCCTATGCAGGTTGCGCTGGAATGAAGGCCGCATTTAAAGGGGTTAAATGTGAAAAGAAAGTTATGATCCAGTGCCCGGCCAACTCCAAATTCCTGGCTAACAATGGAACAGATGGCGCATTTACCGGGCCACACAAACCGAGCGCACGCGGTAATTTCATTGGTGATGGTTATGAAGAAGTGGATCCGGGCAGTGAGCTGACACCTGAAAAGATCGTTAAGGAACTGTGTTCAGAAAATAATCAGTGGAAGAGTAAAACAGGCAAATGTACCTGCCCGAAAGATCAGGCGGATGCAACGGTCGAAATGGATATTCTTGACACAGAGAACAGTATTGATGCTGCAATATTCTCTCCCCTGAACTTAGAGTGATCTATAAATCTAGTTAAAGAAAAAGGCCGTGGATAAAACCGCGGCTTTTTTTATTGCGCCTTTTCTGATTTCAGCTCTTCCAGCCGTGCGTCGCGGCCGCAACCTTGGCGGTAACGCTTATAGCGGTCTTTGGCCTTGATGTAATATTGTTGGTGGTAATCCTCGGCGTTCCAGAATTTTTCCGCATCGCGGATCAGGGTCGCTACCGGCCGGGTAAAGCGCTGCTGTACTTTAGCCAGCGTTTGCTCTGCCATTGTTTTTTGTTTGGCGTTATGCGTGAATATGGCGGCTCTGTATTGCGAGCCTTTGTCGCAGAACTGGCCGTCAGCATCTGTGGGATCGATATTGTCCCAGAATATCTCCAGCAGCTTTTCATACGAAACCTGCGCAGGATCGTAAGTGACCTCGATGGCTTCGAGGTGGCCGGTGCCGCCGGACGATACCTGCTCGTAGGTAGGATCATCGACATGGCCGCCGGTGTAGCCCGACACCACCTTGCTCACGCCTTCGATACCGGCAAATTCGGCTTCCATGCACCAGAAGCAGCCACCGGCAAAGGTTGCGGTTTCCCTTGTATCACTTGCCATAACACCTCCTGAAAATACGCTGGCGGTTATCATACTCAGCAAAATCTTTTTCATGGTTCTTCTCCTGCGGGAATAAAGCGCAACGCTATCCCGTTATTACAAAAGCGCAGGCCGGTGGGTTTTGGGCCATCGTTGAACACATGCCCCTGATGGCCGCCGCATGCCGCGCAGTGATATTCCGTGCGCGGCAACACCAGCTTAAAATCCGTTTTTGTTTCCACGCTACCGGCAATGGCCTGAAAAAAACTGGGCCATCCGGTACCGCTATCATATTTGGCATCAGAATCGAATAAAGAATGTCCGCATCCGGTGCATACATAGGTTCCGGCCCGTCTTTCAGTGTAAAGCGGGCTGGTAAATGGCCGTTCGGTGCCCTCGTTGCACAGCACATCGCAGGCTTGGGCAGTAAGGTGGGGCATGTTTTCAGGTGTGGCTTTTTTCATACGGTAGAGTCATTCGTAATGGCAGTGCCAATAGTTACAGCCCGCCGAGTTTACAGATATGTTTCCATTCTTCGGCCGTTACCGGCTGCACGGAGAGACGGGCAGAAGTGACCAGTGCCATTTTCGCCAGTTTCTTATCGGCTTTCACCTGTGCAAGTGTTACGGGTTTTGGTAACGACTTATCAGCCATCACATCCACCACTACCCATGGTTCACCGTCCTTGGCGGTGGGGTCGGGATAATGCGGTTTTATCACCGTGCAGATACCGACGATTTCCTTTCCTTCATTGGAATGATAGAAAAAGCACGTATCCCCTTTTTTCATCGCCATCAGGTGTTGTTTGGCCAGATGGTTGCGCACGCCGTCCCACGCTGCACCTTTCTTCCCCGCCTTCGCCTGATCGTTCCAAGACCATTTGAATGGTTCGGATTTTATCAGCCAGTATCGCATGTCATTAGTTGCCATGGCGGCAGTATAATCACCCGAAGCGGTTTTTCAACATGTCCTGATTGCAGGATGTCCAGCAAAGAGACAATCTACAGGGTAAACTTAATCTTTCAATAAGAAAAAGTTGATATAATTTTTATTTATACAACCCATGTAATGGCGGGAATGATGATGGCATGCCCCGGGTCAGACCCGTTGATTGCGGAACACGACGATCCCATGGATATCGGGCGTCTATCCTTGGTGGCCCAGAACGACCAGGAACGGCTATGGATACTGGATGTGTTCTTCACGGACGCGGAGAACTCCATCCGCCAGATGGGATACGCATTGCAAAACTCCGACCGTAAACTGTTTCAAGAAATGGCACATAGCTTGCGTGGCGCTGCCGGTAATATGGGCATGCAGCGCCTGTGTTCCTTGTGCAATGAAGCCATGCAGGCAAAACATATCCATAGCAAGGAAAACAAAGAGATAATCAACAAGATGTGTGCAGAGATGCAGCGTATTCGCCATTACCTGATCAAAAAACAGATCCTGCCAAACCATGTCTAGCCAACTGCAGGATGAGATCAATGGGTTTGAACGCACAATATTGTCCTCATCCATCCTTATTGTGGAAGATAATGAGATCAGCCGCCTGTTCCTGGAGCGTACCCTGCGTGGCGCGGGCTACCAGAATGTGCGTGCCGTATGCAGCGCCAAAGAAGCATTCAATGCGTTGCAGCATATACAACCGGAGCTGATCATCCTTGATATCATCATGCCCGAGACAGACGGGTTTGATTGCTGCAAGGAGATTCGCAGGCGCTTGGGCACGAATAAGCTGCCGGTGTTGATTCAAACCGTGCTGACCGAGCCGGAGCTGCGCGTGAAGGCATTTACCATGGGCGCCACCGATTTCATCAGTAAGCCGGTATTCCCTGCGGAATTATGTGCGCGTGTACGGGTGCATCTGGAAAAAAGCCTCAGCTTGAAGAGCCTGCAGCAATATAAGGAACGCATCGAGTATGAATTGAAGGCGGCACGCGAACTACAGCTCTCCATCCTGCCGCACCCGCACGATATACGGGCGGCATGCCAGAATGGAAAACTCGATGTGTCGGCATTATTCAAGCCTGCGCTGGAGATCGGGGGGGATTGCTGGGGAATGAAAAATATATCACAGGAGAATCATGCGTTCTGGCTGGCGGACTTTTCCGGGCATGGCGTCGCTTCGGCGCTTAACACATTCCGGCTGCAGGCATACCTGCGAGAATACTGCACGATCATGACCCGCCCGGGTGATTACCTGACATACCTGAATGACAAGCTGCGCCACCTGCTGATGCGAGGCCAGTTCGCTACTATGTTCTACGCGCTGGTCGACACCAGAAAAGATGTCATGCAATATTCCTGTGCCTGCAGTCCGCATCCGATTATCCGTCATGGCGACACCGGGCAGGTCAAGGTTATTGACGGCTCCGGTGTTCCGCTGGGTGTGGGAATGGAATTGTATAGAACACTGGAGGCACCTTTCCGTCCGGGTGATATGATTGTGCTGTACAGCGATGCGCTGGTGGAAACGGAAGACCACAGTGGCCGCTACATCGGGGAAGGCGAGCTGGTGATGTGGCTGAGCCAGTGTGCGAAAGATTTTACAGCCGAGCAGGTGAAACAATATATTGCCGAGCAGTTTACCGGCCGGGTGGGTGCCAACGTGTCGGATGACCTGACGCTGGTAGTGATAAGGCATGCAGGATGAAATATGTCCCGGCTGCTCGCTCCGCCTAAACATCTGTACCGTATCAGCAACCTGGCAACCGTGGAGCCGCTGGCACGGCAGCTCGCCAGCTATTTCCCCGACCCCGAACAGATAGTTACCGCCATATACGAGCTGCTATTCAATGCCATTGAGCATGGCAACCTGGGTATCGGGTTCGCACAGAAAACCCGCCTTGTTCAAAACGGAACATGGGAACAGGAAATATACCGGCGCATGAAAGATCCGTTTTATGGCGGCCGCAAGGCGATGGTAACGCTGGAGCGCACGCCAGACTATTGCATGGTGCAGATCACCGATCAGGGCTACGGGTTCAACTGGAAATATTACCTGAACTACGACAAACCGGATACTCTGCCAAACGGCCGTGGACTGTATATTGTCAGGCAATCGGGATTCGATGAGGTGCGTTTCAACGAACGCGGCAACCAGGTAACCTGTATGCTATACACTAAAGCGCGCTGATTTTCTGGCGCAGGGCGTTGCGCTTTGCTGCATCCAGCGGTATCAGGCCCTTGCGCGGCATATAGCCATCTGGGCCCATGGCGCCTTCCAAGGTGATTTCACGGGCAAATGCCTTCAGGCCCGGCGTTGAGTCCATATGCGCTGTTTTGACATATACGAACATCAACCGCGCCAGCTTGTAATCGCCCGAGGCAATGGCATCAAAGGTGGGTGTCACTCCGTCGATCACCATGGGTTGTACGATAGCGGTGTTTTCCTCTACGAAGCTGTAGCCCAGTATGCCAAGCGCTTCAGGATTGAACTCCAGTTTGCGTACGATCATGTTGTCGTCTTCCCCGGCTTCGATGAAGGCGCCGTCTTCGCGCACCATGTGGCAGGTTTTGGCGCGCACCGATTTATCGGGGTAGGCTGCTACGAATTCGGGAAGTTCGGCACAGGTTTCCTCGAACGCCAGTTCCACGAATGCATCACGCGTGCCGGAGGTCGGCGGCGGCCCGTACACCTTAATCTCACTGCCGGGCAGTGAAGCGTCGATGTCACTCCATTTCTTATACGGGTTATCCACCAGCTTGCCGTTGCCCGGCACTTGCTTTCCCAGCGCCAGAAACAACTGGCGGCGGGTAAGGGGGAATGGCTTGCCTTTTTCGGATATGGCCAGCACGATACCGTCATAGCCCAGAGGGATTTCCAGTATATCGTTCACACCGTTCTTTGCACACAGCTCGACTTCCGAGGACTTGATGGCGCGTGAGGCGTTGTTGATATCCGGCGTGTGGGCACCTACGCCATCGCAGAACATTTTGAATCCGCCGCCGGTGCCGATGGATTCCACAACCGGTGTTTTGAACTCGGTGCCACGGCCAAACTGTTCGGCCGCTATGGTGATGAACGGGTAAACTGTGGAAGAGCCGACAATGCGGATCTGGTCACGCGCCTGGGCTGAGAAGGGGCTCCAGCATATCAGTACTGTCATCAGCAGGCTGGTCGTCTTGTGGATGTTCGGTCGTTTCTGCATCAGAATCTCCTATGTCCGTCGGCTCGTTGGTGGGTGCGTCTGTAGGCGCGCCCATACTCGGTAAAGTCTGTTCCCAGCTTCCGCCTAATGCGCGGATCAGGGTAATGGTAGCTAGCCAGCGCTGGCCATGCGCTTGTACGAAACCACGCTGCGTGGCAAGCGAGGTGCGTTCGGCATCCAGCGAGTCAGCATAGCGTATATCGCCGGCCTGATAAAGTGTGCGCGCAAGGCGCTCGGATTTGCGGGCTGCCTTGGAAGCCTGTGCCTGCTGATTGCTTTCCTCTGCGAGCAGGCGGATGGCATTCAAGCTGTCTTCTACTTCCTTGAAGGCGACCAGAACCTGCTGGCGGTAGCCTGCCACTGCTTCGGTGCGTAGCGACTCGAAGCGCTCGATCTCATGGAATATACGCCCGCCTTCAAATATCGGCTGGGTGACCACGCTGGCGGCGCCGGGGCCGATCAGCCATGCGCGATTCGACCAGCGGAACAAGTCTTCGAAGTTCGGTGATTCAAACCCACCTACGGCTGTCAGGGCGATGCGTGGGAAAAATGCACTGCGCGCAACACCGATCTGGCGGTTGGTGGCTTCGACCTGCTTGATAGCAGCCGACACGTCCGGGCGGCGCATCAGCAGGCCCGAAGGTATGCCAGCAGGAATGACCGGCGGTTCGCGGTCAGACATGGGAATATCCGGCAGCTCAAAGCTCGATGGAACCTCACCGATCAATACGGCCAACGTGTTTTCCATCTCATCACGCTGGCGGTTGATCGATAGCAGCTCGGCTTTGGTGATGGCGTACTCGGCCTCGGCCTGTGACTGGTCGATCACGCTGGTTTCGCCGAGTTCGTGCAGCCGTCGTGCGATACGCAGCGAGTCATCGCGTAAGGTAAGGGTGCGGTTCAGCAGGGCGCGCTGCGCATCCAGCATGCGGATGGTATAATATGTTTGCGCCACATCGGCCTGAAGCGACAGCAGGGCAGATGCATATAGCGCTTCCTGAGCATCGGCGTTCAGCTCGGCGATCTTACGGGCACCGCTTAAGCGGCCGAACAGGTCGATCTCCCATGTCAGTATGCCGCTGGCCGAATAGCTGGTCTGCGGCTTGGTGGTCAGGCCTGGTGGCAGGTTGGGCGAACCGGATGAAAATTTTTCGCGGCGTGGACTGAAGGTACCATCGATGCTGGGCATCATTTCAGCCAGCCGTGTGCCAGCGGCGGCGCGCGCCTGGGTAGCGCGGGCATGTGCGATCTCAAGACTTGGGCTATTGTCGGCGGCCTGTTTTTGCAGGTTATTCAGGATCTCGTCACCAAATATCTTCCACCACTCGCCGCGATCTACCTGCGAGTAGGGCATGGCATCCTGCCAAACTTCCGGCGCAACCTCCTCATCGGATTTATATGCATCGGGCGTCTGGATGGCGGGAATATCAAAATCCGGCGACAGGTCGCAACCATAAAGCAGGGTAGTGACAGCTAAAGCGGGAAACAAGGAGCGCTTATTCATGGTGTGTGCTCCCATGTAATGCAGGCATACTGGCAGAATGCAGCTTCCTTCCACTGAGGGTACGCAGCGCCACATAGAATACCGGGGTTAAAAACAGCCCGAAGAATGTTACGCCCAGCATGCCGGAGAATACCGCAATACCCATGGCGTGGCGCATTTCGGCACCGGCTCCACTGGCCAATACCAGCGGCACGACACCCATGATGAAAGCAAATGATGTCATCAGGATGGGGCGCAGACGCATGCGGGCTGCTTCCAGCGCCGCTTCCATAGGGCTGGCGCCCTCCAGCTCCAGTTCGCGCGCGAACTCCACGATCAGGATGGCGTTCTTACAGGCCAGCCCCACCAATACCATTAGCCCGATCTGTGTGAAGATGTTGTTATCGGATCCCACAAGGAATACACCGAAGATAGCGCACAGCATGCACATCGGCACGATCAGGATCACCGCCAGCGGCAGCGCGAGGCTTTCATACTGTGCGGCCAGCACGAGGAACACCAGCAGTACGCACAGCGGGAACACATAAATGGCAGTATTGCCAGCAAGTATGCGTTGATAGGTCAGGTCCGTCCATTCGTAGGTGATGCCCGGCGGCAGCACTTCGTTCAGGATGCCCACTATGGCCTGCTCGGCCTGCCCGGATGAGAAGCCAAACGAGGCGGCGCTGCTGATATCAGCAGAGCGGTAGCCGTTATAGCGCATGGCCAGCTGGGGACCATAGCTTTGTTTTACCGTAACGACGCTGCCGAGCGGCACCATTTCGCCCACAAGGTTGCGCACTTTAAGCTGCAATATGTCTTCGGCCTTGGCGCGATAGGGAGCGTCAGCCTGCACCACCACCTGATAGGTGCGGCCAAACTTGTTGAAATCATTCACATACAGCGATCCCAGATAGATCTGCATGGCGGCGAATATCTCGGTGATCGGTACGCCCAGCTTCTTGGCCTTAACGCGGTCGACATCGACCTGCAATTGCGGAATATTGACCTGATGGTTGCTGCGGGTCTGGAAAATATTCAGGGCGGGAGTTTGCATGACCTTGCCCTGAATGGCCCGGACAATATTGAACAACGCGTCGTCGCCAAGATCGGCGCGATCCTGCAGCTGCAGTTTGAAGCCGCCTGCTTCGCCCAGTCCCATAACGGGCGGGGGGTTGAATACAAATATCATGGCGTCGCTGATGGCGCCAAACTGCATGTTCAGTTTCATGGCAATGGCATCGGCAGACAGCTCATCCGAACCACGTTCAGAAAAATCGGTAAGCGGGAAAAATACCAGACCTTCGTTGGAGCTGTTGCTGAAGCTGAACGACAGGCCGGGGAAAGCCACCGAATTCTGCACGCCTTCTGTTTTCATACCGATCTCGGACATCTGACGCATCACCGCTTCGGTGCGGTCGAGCGACGAGCCTTGCGGTAATATGGCAAACCCGATGAGGTATTGTTTATCCTGCGCCGGGATGTAGCCGGTGGGCACCATGTTGAACAGGCCAAGAGTAGCCAGCATCAGCACCAGATACACGCCGATCGCCAGTGATTTTCGGCGCACCACGCCGCCAAGGCTTCTTACATAATCATCGGCGTTGCGTTTAAACATGCGGTTGAAGCCGCCAAACAGCCAGCCTAAACGCTTTTCCATCACCCGGGTCAGCCAGTCGGGCTCGGCATCGTGCCCCTTAAGCAGCAATGCCGCCATGGCGGGCGACAGGGTGAGTGAATTGAAGGCCGAAATTACGGTGGAAATGGCGATGGTGAGGGCGAACTGGCGGTAGAACTGGCCGGTCAGGCCGGAGATAAACGCAATCGGCACGAATACGGCAACCAGTGTTAAACTGATGGCGATGATCGGGCCGGACACCTCACGCATCGCCTGGTAGGTGGCGTCTTTCGGGCTCAGGCCTTCTTCGATATTGCGCTCCACGTTCTCCACTACCACGATGGCATCGTCTACCACGATGCCGATGCTAAGCACCAGACCGAACAGGGTCAGCGCGTTGATGGAAAAGCCGAACAGGTACATCAGCGCGAACGTACCGACAATTGAAACCGGAACGGCCAGCAAAGGGATAATGGATGCACGCCATGTCTGCAGGAACAGGATCACCACCAGTACCACCAGAATCACCGCTTCAAGCAGGGTTTTTATAACGGCCTTGATGGAGTCGCGCACGAAACTGGTAGGGTCGTAGACGATGGTATAATCCACATCTTCCGGGAATGCCTGTTTCAGTTCCTCCATCAGACTGCGCACATTATCGGAAACCTCCAGCGCATTTGATCCTGGCGCCTGAAAGATACCCAGTGCCACCGCCGGTTTGTTATCCAGCAACGAGCGCAGCGCATACTGGGCGTTTCCCAGTTCCACGCGGGCGACATCCTTTAAATAGGTCACCGCGCCATCGGGTGATGTTTTTATAACAATATCTTCAAATTCATCTTCCGACTGCAGGCGGCCTTGCACGTTAATGCTCAGCTGCATATCGGCATCGGACGGCTGCGCGCCGATCACCCCGGCGGCCACTTGTATGTTCTGTTCGCGGATCGCCAGCACCACATCGCTGGCCGACATGCCAAGGGCGGCGATCTTCTGAGGGTCAAGCCAGACGCGCATGGCATAATCGCTGCCGCCAAACACCATTACCTGGCCGATACCCGGAAGGCGCTGGATACGGTCTTTGATGTTGAGGGATGCGTAGTTGCTTAAGTATAGGGGGTTATAACGTTCGTTCGGTGATAGGATATGCACCACCATGGTCAGGCTGGAGGAACTCTTCAGCGTGGTCACGCCCAGCTGGCGGACAATATCGGGCAGGCGGGGCAATGCCTGGTTCACGCGGTTCTGCACCAGCTGCTGCGCTTTGTCGGGGTCGGTGCCGATCTTGAAGGTCACGGTGATCTGCATCATACCGTCCGAGGATGACTGTGATGACATATACAGCATGTCTTCGACACCGTTGATCTGGTCTTCCAGTGGGGCGGCCACCGTCTCGGCGATCACGCGCGGGTTGGCGCCGGGATAATTGGCCACCACCTGTACGGAAGGCGGCACTACTTCCGGATATTCGGAAATAGGCAGCTGGCCGATAGAGATGAACCCGCCGATAAAAATCAGCAGAGACAGCACCGCAGCAAAGATCGGGCGGTCAATAAAGAAGCGGGAAATGTTCATTCGGCGGCTTCCTTGGCGGGCTCGGTGGCTTCCGGTGCGCCGCCGGGCATTTGGGGCGGCGGTGCCGGATTATTGGCATCTTCCATAGGGATCTTGGTAGGCTGCACGGGCGTACCTGGCATCTGGATGCGGTGTAGGCCACTGACGATGATGGTTTCACCCGCCTTCAGGCCGTCGCGTACCACGCGCAGGTCACCGGCGCTCTGGCCGAGCGTTACCTGACGGTAGTTTGCTTTGCCGTCTTCGCTTATCACGTACACGAATTTTTTATCCTGATCGGTACTGACGGCCTGATCGCTGATCAGAATGGCCGTTTGCTGGGCGGGGATGCCCATGCGTATCCGTGCGAACATGCCTGGCACCAGCGCACCGTCAGGATTTTTGAACACGGCGCGCACGCGGATGGTGCCCGACGCTACATTGATCTGGTTATCGAATGATTGTACGCGGCCTTCGTGAATAGCGTTGTTGCTGGATTCCAGCATCACCGGGATATCCGCTGCCTCTTTTACATCGCCGCCCACAGCATGGATAGATTCCAGGAAGCGCCGCTCGTCGGCTTCGAAGTCGGCATAGATCGGGTCTTGCGATACGATGGTAGTGAGCACCGGCATACCGACATCCACCAGATTACCCGGAGTAACTTCACGGCGGCCCACTTTACCTGCTACCGGCGCTTTTACATGGGTGTATTCCATATTCAGCTTTGCCTGCGTCAGCTGGGCGCTTGCTGCTGCAAGCCTGCTTTTACGCTGGTCGAAATCACGCTGGGAAATGGCCTGCTCAGCGATCAGCGGTTCGGCACGTTTGAACTCTGCCGAGGCAAGGCTGTATTGCGCCTGCGCAGCGCTCAAGGCGGCTTTGTATGGGCGCGGGTCGATAATGAACAGCAGATCGTCCTTTTTCACCAGCTGGCCGTCCTCGAAATGCACCGATTCGACCATGCCGGCAACGCGCGGGCGCAGCTGCACGTTGTCCACTGCAGTCAGGCGGCCGGAAAACTCATCCCACAGTATCACTTCTTTTTCGATCACGTCGGCAGCCACCACTGGCACCGGGCCACCGGGCATGCCCATGCCCATCATAGGCGGCATGCCGAAAAAAAAGCGCGGTATCAGGTAATAGCCTGTAACAGCCAGAAGGATGACAACAAACCAGAAGGATTTCTTTTTAAATAACATAGGTAATCTCGGTCAGGCAGGAGTAATTTCTTGTTGTTTTGTGTATAAGTGCAGACGCGCTTTATGGGCAGCATCCGTATCAATGTATTGCAGCAGGCCCGGCAGCAGCAGGCGTTGGATAAGTTCGACATCGTTGCTGAAGGCGGCCTGTTGGATCACGCCTTCAACGTAGGCCATCATTTCTTCGGCAATGGGATTCACTATCTGTCTGGGTGTACCTGCATCTTCCAGCAGCAGCTGGAAATATCCCGAGTAGGAAGAGAATATTTTTTCAATGGCAATGCGGAAACCCTCTTCCTGCGTGGCAAGCTCGGAGCCGCAGCCGGCGAACGGGCAACCGGGCACCTTGCCGGTTTTATCTGCCTGCTCCTTCTGCCAGCGATAGATCAGGCTGGAATAGCGTTTGATGCGCTCCGCCGGTTTTAAGGAGGGGGCAAAGGCTTCTTCCATCACCGGTCGTTTGCCTTCCCAGAAATGTTCGAACGCAGCAACCGTCAGCGCCAGCTTGGAGTCGAAGAAATGATAGAAGCTGCCTTTGTGTACCCCGGCGGCTTTGCAGATGTCATCCACACTCACCGAGCCATAGGAGGAATGCCAAAACAGCTCGAGAGCGGTATCGAGCAGCTTTATGCGGGTATTGCGTGGTGCTACAGGTGCCATAATGCACGCTGATAACACCGCTTGACCAATCAGTCAAGCGCCATTTCTTTATTTGCTTATCAGGCACCTGCCGGTACGGGGTCGGTCTTTACCGAAGCCTTCAGCGAGTTATTGTTCGTGATGAATGCATGGTATGGCAGGTTCTGTATATGAGTATACAGAACCACTGTGGTCAGGCCAAAGGTTAGTAACGAAGACAGGAAATATCCATAGCCGTAATACGTAAAGCCCATACCGATGGTCAGATAAGTCAGCAGTGCATTGGACAGCAGGAAGAACAGCTGTATCCACATGGTGATGCGGCGGCAGTCGAAATACGAAAGCACGATCATCTCGAACAGCACCAGCACATGGAACATCGCGCCCAACGTACCCAGACGGAAAATACCGATCTGGTGGTAATTGATGTTCAGCAGCTCGAACAGTTGGGCGGCAAGCAGTATGGCCACCAGACACACAGTGCCCTGTACCACCGCGAAATTACGTGTGGACAGCCAGATGGATTCGATAATGGCTTTATAATTGCTTTTGATGGTTGCCAGCGGTTTGTGTTCCAGTATGTCGTAGTAGAAACGACGGTAGCGATCGAAGAAGTTGGTTTCCACCGAAAACAGGAAAATTGCCATGGCCGGAACAATCGTCAGGTAGGCCAAGAACATCCCACTGTCATAGTCGGGGTAGAACACCATTTTCGATGGCAGCATTTCGCGCTGCGGCGCCCAGATCCACATCACCCATTTATCGACCCAGATCGCGGCATTGTAGAACACGCCGCCGACGGCAAGTTCCCAGTACCTACGATAATATTTCTTAAGCTCGGTCTTGCGGGTCAGGGTGTAGGGATATTCGGCCAGCACTTTTGCGATCAGCGAGAACACGATCCATGCATTGCCGATGTTAAAGCCTACTAGCATGCCTACATCGCCATATTCATCCCGGAGGCTGTGAGCGATAAGGAACGCCAGCAGCATGCCGATGGCAAAGGCGTTGGTGACCGAACGGTAGTCCTTCAGGGCGGTCATGAATACGCCCAGTACCCACACCGATGAAATCAGCACCAGGTTGGCGATGGCGTTCACCGTCATGCCGACACTCAGATCGACATACCACACATAATAGAACAGCGATAGCGGCAGCAGCAGGAGATTCATCAGCCCGAGGCTCATGAACAGTACGGTAGGCGTGTGTGTCACATTCTTCTTATGTATCGAATCGGCAAGGTACCGTGTGACCACCATGAACACTCGCGCCGCAAATACCAGCGAAAAGCCGAAGTTATAGATCACCACAATGCGGAAGTTCATCAGGTGATTAACCGCAAGATACTGGGAAAATGCCAGCGTGATTCCGCCAATGGCCAGTACCGTGAACAGCCATGGGCCGGTAGACGCCATCGTGGCGTGGGTGTAGGCACGGAAAATGCCAAGCAGGTCATCCTTGCGGGTGAGTTTCCTAAGTTCAAATCCAATACCGGCCATGACGACGTTTCCTTTTTACCTAACCCAGCGACGCATACAGGCTCTGGTATGCGCTATGCTGTTCATCCTTGTTGTAATACGTTGCCACGCGTGTACGCATGGCGGCGCTGCACTGATTATAAAACTCGCGATCACGCAGCAGCTGCAGGCAACCTTCGGCCAGTGCCTGCGGGTTGGCCAGCGGCACGATCACGCCGCCCGGGCCCATCTGCGGATTCTCTTCGTCGCTGCCCAGCACCATTTCCTTACAGGCGCCTACATTGGTTGCCACCACCGGGATACCACATGCTCCGGCTTCCAGAATAGTCAGCGGTTGCGCTTCCGAGAGTGAGCTGAATGCCACCACGTCGATATCTGGCAGGTATTCGTCGATACGCACCTTGCCGGTGAATGTCACAGTGTCTTTGAGAGCCAGATATTCACACAGGTTGGTGCATTCATGGGCATAATCGGGATCCTCATCCATTGGCCCCATGATAAGCACCTTAATATCCGGCATCTGGTCACGCAGCATGCTCATGGCGCGCAGGAAACCTTTGATATCCTTGATGGGTACCACGCGGCCGATCAGTGCTACGGTCGGGCGGTCATGCTCACGGCGGCGTATCGCGCCATAGCGCTCGACATCGATACCGTTAGGAATGATGCGCATGGAAGCCGGATTTGCACCATCAGCCAGCTGGGCAGGCTGGTTGCCGGAGAACAGCGTGATGATGGGATCGCAGGTTTCGTAGCAGATGCGCGAATAGTTGGTGAAAGTATCGATCCACATGTCGCGCAGGTTCAGGCGGGTACGGTCGATGGTCAGCGATTTGGATGCCGTTTCTTCCAGCCAGTCTGCCGACGATATCTCGATACGGCGCTCGTTGGTGTAAATACCGTGCTCGGTAACCATGGCCGGTTTTCCGGTTTCGATCGCACAGCGCGACGCCATCAGGCCGGCATAACCGGTCGACAGCGCATGATATATTTTCGCCTGCGGGATTTGTGCCATGGCAATGGAATACAGGCCACCCATCAGTGCGCGCCACGACCAGAAATAATCCAGGAACGAGCTTTCCGCAAATGATGTCTCGTACATATTGGTCAGCAGATCCCACGCTTCATGGCTATCCATCAGCGTTTCGGCGCTTAGCGGGCCATAGTCGGACAGGGTTTTAAGGATACGGCGGAAATCTTCCTGGCTGGCTTTGCCGGTGGTCATGGTGACCAGTGGATCTTTCAGTGCTTCCATCAGCAGTGCGGCGCGGGTTTTGGACAATGCCGCTACGGTCGGCAGGTGCTGGATATGCAGGTTGGTCAGGCTGACCACGTTTTTGGGCAGTTCATAATGCATCTTCAGCTTTTCATCGCGCGGCAATATGCAGACAAGATGGAAAGCCAGATGGCTCTGTTTGCTGATCAGGTCGTGCGTCCATGCGGCTACACCGCCGGGCACATAGGGGTATGTACCTTCCAGGATCAGGCAGACATCGGCATTGGCGCGGGCGTTCATGCGTGGGCCTCTTTCATGTGTGCGGGTTGGGCGTAGCTGTTGGCGTTCCAGAAGGTCAGCGCTTCGATCACCGACGGGTGCATCGCCCCCTGATGCTCTTTCCAGTGGCTGTTACGGGCCAGTTCGCGCAGTTCGGAGAAATGACCGCTGGCGTACAGCGTTTCTGCATACCATGTGAGCAGGGCCGGGCTGCTATGGCCGCGATCCATGCTCTGGCGCAGCCAGTTGCGCGCATCATCGGGGGCGCCGCTGCGCATCAGCAGACGGCCTATGCGCAGATACGCATCGGCGTCGCCGGGTTTCAGGTCGAGATATGTTTTATAGTAATGCAACGCCTGCTGGCGGTTGTGGCGTTCACGGTCATCATCGAGGATGCCGGTAAAGGCATAATTGTCGTAATGCTCTGCGGTGGCTAGCACAATGACCGGGTTGTTCGGATGTTCTTCCAGCAGGTCTTTCAACCGGATGGCGCGGGCGGTGAACTGGTTCTCGATCTTGCTGATCGCAGTGGCTGCCTGTACGCGGATGTTATTGCTGTTGTCGTTCAGTGCCTGTTTGAACGCCGGGGCAAAGCTGTGATGGAAACGCGATGTCATCTTCGACAAGGCGACGCGTTTTTGTGCCTCGCTGCCGTAGCGTATCACATCCATGAACGAGATCACGCTGTAGGGTTTGCTTGATTCGTCACGACCGACCTGAATATCTTCGTATACCTGTTCGTTGTTGGTAAGCGGAGAAGACGGGAATATGCTGGAAAACCAGTTGGAAAAAGGCTGCGCAAAACGCATGAACCATATGTGCAGCACGATCGCAAGCACGGTTCCTGCCGCGCCGAATACGCCGGCAGTAGCGGAGGCAATGAACAGCAGCAGTAAAAAACGGCCTTCCCGGTCCATGGCAGAGCCAACAAAGGCCAGAAAGCCTGCGGCAGCTGCCAGCAGTGCATGGAACACCAATGCCATGCCGATGCTGATAGCCGCGCTATGGAAATACAGCCAGCTATTATAGGCATGCAGGAGCGTGAACAGCACGGCGGCAATAAGTGCAAGGGCGCCGCCGGAGCCTGTCCGGTGCTCTTCGTGGATATCGGTGCCTTCAAAATAGGCGTCTATGGCTTCAAGCTTTTTCATAAACCGGCTGAATATTGAATGAAAAGTTGGCATCCGGGGAGATCTTCTTGGTCTTCGCGGCCAGGCTCTTCTGGATACGCTCCAGTACGATCTGCGCGCCCTGACGGTGGGTTGCAGGCAGTACCACTGAAAAATCATCGCTGCGGGATTGGTAATCGAATGCAAAGTCGATATCGCGCAGGACGCTGTGCACCGCTTCGGACAGCGCGCGGCTCAGCTTGTTGCGGGTGTCTTCATCAAAGCGGGCGGCGTTGGTGAAGTTGATGACGATCATGTTGATATCGAAGCCCACGCGTTTGGCCAGCGAGGTCATGAAACCCAGATAGCGGCTGAAATAGTTGCTGCTGTACAGGTTGTGATCCGGGTTGATGATGCTGTGCGACTTGGCTTCCTGATATTTGCGTGCATTGAGCATGGCCATGGCAGCCCATTCACAGATAGCCGAAAACGATTCGATGCTGCTCAGGTTCAGGTCGGTAAAGCCAAGCGTTTCTACTTTCAGCATACCGATCACCTCGCCGGTTCTGGCATCCTTGAGTGCACCGGCCAGCACACCTTGTCCGGCCAGGGTCTGCTCGTGGTCGGTATTAATCACACACAAGACATGTTCGCCGCTGGCAATAGCCTGGCTGAGCGGATGGTTCATAGGGAAGTGGTTGGTATAATGGTTGTTATCCGACCAGCCCTGCGAGAAGGACAGCTCCAGCCCGTTATCGGTCAGGCGATAGTACGAGAACTGCTCGGGGTTCAGTGCGGTGCTGACCAGCTCTTTCATGCCCCGGGATACTTCATCCGGGTTCAGGCGTTCCAGAGTCTTTGCGGCATGAT
>JBFWQQ010000008.1:0-35746 GCA_050249355.1 Alphaproteobacteria bacterium
GTTACTACCATCTCGGTCAGGATCAGGCCAATCAGCACTATGGCCCAAACACCATGCCACTCATACCATGCCAGCCCTATGAAAATAACGGCATATATCAATTCCCTGATGGAGTGAAACGCAAGCTCATGCCTTGCACTAGGCTTTGAAGGCAGTTTTTCAGTAAATTCATGGTGCCAAAAATTATCCAAAGCCCCCAGAATGATTTGTGCGGTCATGACAATGAATACGCTATTCATGGCTACCTCGCACATCATCTAGGTTATTGAGCTTGCCTACACCTTTTAATGCTAGGGCGATATTTCTAGCTCCGCGCATGAAAGGGTAGCAAGCCGCCGAGACCGCCGCAGATTTGAAAAGCCTGCTATTGATCTTGTTATATACGCTATCGTCACCGCCCAGCTTTGCCATCAAGTTAAGTGCATCTTTACCCTGATAAAGCCTGTTCTGGTATTTTACGACCATTCCGTTATCAAGATTTAGCTGTGCGGCATTTACCTCCTGCATAACAGAGTGATTCTTTTCCGTTCGGGCATCCACAGTTTTAAGCTCGCCTACGGATTGGCGCACCCTATATAGTGATGCCCCCATCTGGCAGATGGGGCACTCACCATCATATACGAACCATAATGTTTCCTTATTCTGCATAAGCCACCAGCCTTTGCTTTGGGCGTTTTATATCCAGATACCAGTACAGCGCACCGCAGCAGATACTGGATATAAAGAATGAAAGATGAAACTTATTGATGGCACAAATGTCGTGCGGAAATCCGCCCCAGAAAACAGGGGATACACACGCAAGCCCCATGATTAGATATGCCCATAACGATTCTAGGCGAAGCAGCTTAATGATAATAATACTTACGGCATAGGGCTTGGCAGTGATGATTACTGCAAATGGAAATGTTAGAGGTAAGCCGACAAATGAGAGAAAAATCTGTCCGAACTTTAACTCAAAAATCGCTACAAGTGCAAACACCAGTATCGAGGCACAAAAACACACGCTAAGGAAAATTGAAGCCTGCCTTAGCAAGAACCATACAACCTCTACGCTTTTTTCCATTATTAGCTCTACAATTGGCTTATGTTCCATATCTCTTACCAGCGTTATAATTCTGTGAGGCCTCAAAAACCCCATCTTGATAAAAAGTCTGGCCAAACCACTTGTGGGTCATAGACATGCGGAATCTGAACCGCCCTTGCCCTTCATCAATATGCTCTACATGCAATTCCCCTGGAGTCAGAGTATGCGGTATGGGAAGCCAATACTGGCCGATCTGGATTAAATACTTATTGCTAACAAAGTGTAGCGCCCGATTTTGCTCATACACATCCAGGCGCATATTCAGGCAATTGCCTGCACACTCTAAAAGCCCGTGCTTTTTGTTAATGATCTTGGTGGTTCTCACGCTGATAGGCTTTTTCCCTGCAAAGCGGTAAATGCGCTGCCAGCAGATGCCCTCTGCCACAGGGTAGGCATTCACTTCCATTGACACAGCATCGCCTTTGTGGGCTATTAGCGGGCTACCAAACGCTTTACACAGCCAAGCAAAGATATATCCAATAAATGAGCGGCTGATCTCCATTTGGCCGCCGTAGTAATGCACCTCACCACGATTCATGGAGTCAAAGCGGTTAATAATATCCTGTGTTAAATTAGCCCACCCACCGCCCTTAACCAGATGCCTGAAATCATTGTCATGGTGTGGGCTGAGAACAGCCTTTTCTTTTTCTAAACACCATTTGAATTTCCCATCTATCACCGTCTATCCATATGAGAAACTCGGCCATGCCGACCATGGCTGGCTGAATGCCCGTTATCACTTCAGTTTCTCGACCTATCGCAACCCACAGCGCATGGGCTTTGGCACACTACGCGTGATCAATGACGACATCGTAAAAGCCGGCAGCGGGTTCGACACCCATCCGCACCGCGATATGGAGATCATCACCTATGTACGCAAAGGTGCCATCAGTCACCGCGACAGCGAAGGCAACGAAGGCCGCACGCAGGCAGGCGACGTGCAGGTGATGAGCGCCGGTACTGGCATTTATCACTCCGAACATAACCATGAGGATGTGGACACCAACCTCTACCAGATATGGATCGAGCCAAACAAGAAAGGGGTTGCCCCGCGCTGGGATGCGCACGAATTCCCCAAACAGCCGGCAACTGACCGCCTGCCCCTGCTGGTATCAGGCGATGGCAGCGCGCCATTGTTCATCCATCAGGACGCCACCATCCATGCCGGTCGTCTGACCAAAGGAACCTCCGTTACCCACCCGGTTCGACAACAGGCGTATATCCTGGTTTCCGAAGGCAAAGCCGACCTTGATGGGCATATATTGAAAAAAGGCGATGGTGCCGAGGTCACCGCCCAGAATCAGGTTACGATAATAGCGCAGGAAGATACCGAAATACTGGTGATCGGCGTGCCGCAATTTGCACAGGCAGCTTGATGCACCTACGCTGATCAGGAAAAGGCAGCAGGTGATTAGAGTCGCAGCAGGGTATCAACTGTGTTACGCTCTTCACGCACAAAGCGAAGTATGCGGCGCATATGGGCGCTGTCACACGGCTTCTGGATATAGTCCAGAATATACAACGGATATGTGCTGCGCAGGTAATCAAAATCCTTATGTGCGGTCACAATTACAATCGGGATAGCACGCAGCGACGATGGCAGGTTGGCCATTTCGTTCAGTATCTCAAAACCATCCATTCCCGGAAGCCCCAGATCAAGAATGATCAGGTCCGGCAGACGCGAAGGATAACACATACGTCCATAACGCAATTTCGACACCACTTCGTTGCCACGGGCGATCTTGGATATGTTTGCCGGGATCCTGCTTGCCTCGATGGCAATACGGGTAAGCATGGCGTCGGCGTATACATCCTCCACCAGCATGATGTCCAGCGGGCAATCCGGCTCACAATCATTAAGTGGAACACTCGCGCAGAGCAGACTATTGGTGGCAGGAGCAATTTTTCCCTCCAGTAAATCAAACATAGTGCTTTCCTCCATTATCTCTGTTGCAATGTTAGTGTTTCCTGGATCATGAACTTCAGGGAGAATGCGCTCTCCCTGCCCTTTACCAGGTAGTGGCGTGCGCCGCATAACAGCGCTTCTTCTTTCTGCCTTGGATCGTTCGATCCGCTATATACAATGATCGGGATATTGGGCACCTGTGCATTCAGGGCAGCCACACTGGCTGTGCCTTCAATATCCAGCAGGTTCAGGTCGAGCAGAATGATATCGTAATCGCAGCTATCTGAAAGGATATCAAGTGCATCGCCCATACGCGTCACATTGGTAAAATAAAAACTCTCACGACCGGCAACCTCTTCGAGCATACGCCTGATCATCAAGGCATCACTTTTATTATCCTCTATCAGAAGAATATTGCGCTTGTTCGTTTCGATTTCTTCAGCATCATCCAAATGTGACAGGAAGCGCTCTGTATCATCAATAGCTAATTCGTCCCAGTGCGGCATATATCCCAATTTATCGCTAAGAAATTAACTTATTAACCAGTTTACAGGTTTATAATTTAACTTTTGTTAATACAAATAGGTTTAATGCCTATTGTGATAATTGAGGATCATACCGGCAGAGGATTTTGTGCCCGGTATTATGTATGCTACTTACTGTGAGCTTTGCGGGCACCTTGCAGATCACTGTACCGGCAAAAAGCATTTCCACTGATCTTTTTCGCTTCGTACATGGCTTCGTCGGCCTGCCGCACCAACTCCTGGCTTGCGATCATGTTGGATGGCATGCAGGTCGTGCCACCAATGCTTACGCCTACATCCAGCTTCCTGCCAGTGATCTCGAATGGCCTCGCTATACGCTCGATGATTTTTGCTGCAACGGTCCCGCTATGGTCTTCCGCCGGCATATTCTCGAATAGAATGGCAAACTCATCGCCGCCGAAACGGGCCGGGGTATCGTATGGGCGTAACGATGTACGAATGCGCTGTGCCACCTGCCGGAGCAACTCGTCGCCTGCAGCATGCCCATGGGTATCATTAATCGCCTTGAACCCGTCGAGATCAATGAATAACACACCAAGGCTGCCTTCCTGACGTTCCATTTTGGCCAGCGCTATCTGCATACGACTTTCAAACAACATCCGGTTGGCCAGTCCGGTGAGCATATCATAACTGGCCCGCATCATAAGCTCGCCTTCGAACTTCTTGCGGATCATGGCGAACCGGATGGCGCGGCTGATGATCGCACCTTCCACTTTATCCTTGTACAGGTAATCCTGTGCGCCCTGACGTATCGCTTCCAGCGCCAGCTGCTCATCCTTATGTCCGGTCAGGAATATCACGGGAAGCGTAGGGGCGATATTCTGGATACTATATAATCCATTGAAGCCTTCGGCATCAGGAAGCGTACGATCCAGCAGCGCTATGTCATAATCCTTCTCGTCCAGCGCCTTCATAGCCTGTTCGATGGTTATGACAATATCAACGCTGTGTGCTTCGGTCATGGCGCTGCTAAGTGCCTTTTTCAACAACAACGCATCACCCTTGGAATCTTCGATCAGCAATATCCTAAGGGGCTCATGCTCAGAAATCATACGAGGAACCGTTTCTGTTTTGATCAAACCATCATGAGACGTGTTATCTGCCATATTCCCTCGCTTGTATTATTATGCTTGCACGGGCATTGTGAAGTGGAACACACTTCCCTTACCGGGTTCCGACTCACACCAAATACGCCCGCCATGACTGCCCAGGATTTTATGGGCCAGCGTAAGCCCCATGCCCTGGCCGGTGTACTCTTCATCCCCATGCAAGCGCCGGAACAGTTTGAATATGCGGTCAAAGAAACGCTCCTCGATACCTATGCCATTATCCGAAACGGTAAAATGCCAGTGCTCGCCTTCCTGCCTGGCCGCAACCTTTATCTGTGGCGCATTGCCCGCTGGCTGGAATTTCATGGCATTATCCAGCAGTGTTTCAAAAACCTTCACGAACTGCTCCGCATCGGCTGTGACAACCGGCAATCCTTCTGTCGTGATCACTGCATCGGTGGCGGTTATTGTCTGCGCCATTGTGTTGCGGCACACTTCTATCAGATGGTTACAATCGACCTGCGTATAGGATTTTACGGCGGTGTTCAGACGCGAATAATCCAGCAATGCTGCCATCATATTTTGTAATTTTGTACCATTCTCCACAATGATGGACAGGAATTCCTTTGCCTCATCGTCCAGTTGATTTCCATGCTCACTGTGCAGCAGTTTGGAGAATTCGACCATGGCACGCACCGGCGCTCCCAGATCGTGCGATACGATATAGGCATAATCCTTAAATTCTTCGGCGATCATTTTGGCATCGCCAGGGACAGGTTGATGTGCGTCCGTACGATCTACATTATGCATATGTCAGATAGTCCCGGCATGCTTTGGCTGTGACGCTTCCGGGATCACCGCCACAGTGAACCAGAATGCCTCAACTTTTTCCACTACCTCCTGAAACCGCTCAAGACTGACCGGCTTCACCACATAGCCATTGGCGTGCAGGCTGTAGCTTTTACTGACATCCTGTTCCGCCCTGGAACTCGATAGTATGACCACCGGAATATGCTGGAACGCCGGAGTGGTTTTCACATAATTCAATACTTCCTGCCCACTCATCCGCGGCAGGTTCAGATCCAGCAGGATGATATCCGGCAGCGGCGTATCGGAGAATTTACCTTCCTTGTTCAGCATGCTGATCGCTTCTTCACCGCATGTGGCCACAAACAGCTCATTGGCTATTTTTGCACTCCTGAAAGCGCGCCGCGTCAGCAATACATCACCGCTATGATCTTCTACCAACATGATGCGGGCGGGCCGTTGCCTGCTGCTTACTGTATCTACAATCATACTGTTCCTTTTATATCCTTATCTTGCTAACTTTTTTACCGTAAAATAAAAAATGCTGCCTTTTGCAGGAGTGGAGGTAACCCATATCGTACCGCCATGATTTTCCACAATCTTCTTGCATATTGCAAGGCCTAACCCAGTGCCTGTGATCTGATCCCAGCTATGCAGGCGCTTGAATGGTACGAATATCTGCTGGATAAACTTTTCATCTATGCCAAGCCCGTTATCACTTACTTTGAATAGCCATTGCGTATCCTGATTTTCTACACCTACATGCACCTTGGGTATGTTGCCATCCGGTTGATATTTGATCGCATTGGTCACCAAATTCTGTAATAGCCGCATGATCTGTATCGGGTTGCCGTCGAACTGCGGCAGGTTATCATAAGTGACCACCGCGTTGCGCTCTTTGATGTATGCTTGCAGGTTCTGCAGCACATGCCTCATTTCCTGATCACTGTCTACCGGGCGCACGGTTTGCGCCTCGTTACCAACACGCGAATATTCCAGCAGGTCACTAAGCATATCCTGCATACGTCGGCCGGCATCTACCACAATGCCCAGATATTCCCGGGCCTGCCCCCCCAGCGTATCCCCAAGATCCTCCTGCAGTATGGCACTGAAATTCACTACCATGCGCAACGGCTCCTGCATATCGTGCGACGCTACGTAGGCAAACCGCTCGAGCTCCGTGTTCGATTCGGTCAGCTTCTCGATCAGTCTCTCCCTGTCTTTCTCGGCCTGCACCAGTTCGGTTATGTCTCGTCCCATGCCCAGCAGGAACAGTTCGCCGTTGGGATTATAAAAACGGATTTTCTTCGTATATAATGTGCGTATCCTGCCATCCGCGAATTGTATATTTTCGATGCCATCATAATAACCATCTTTGAATGCCCGGCGATCCTCATCCAGAATCTTCTTCTGTTCCTCTTCACTGAATTCTTCCAGCGCGGTGTGGCCGATGATGCTATCCTGCCGGTCTTGTGGATATGCATTTATAAAGGTCGGGTTTGCCGCCACGATCCTGAATTGCGCATCCTTGACAAACAGCATATCGGGTATGTTGTTCATGATCAGGTTCTGGAACGCACGTGCTTCTTTAAATTTTTCTTCCGCGATTCTACGTTCGGAAATATCACGCACGATGATATTGGATAACACCCGGCTGGAAAGTGTCACGGTATTTACCGTGATATCTGCAATAAAATGGGAGCCGTTGCCACGGTAGGCGCTCATTTCGTAGCAGGCTCCTTCCAGTGGCTGGCCTGGCTGTTGTGATTGCAATCCCGGAATCAGAGTGGTGACATTTTTTCCTACCACCTGAGCGGCATTATATCCGAACATGTGCTCGCTCGCAGGATTGATTTTTTCGATTACACCAAAGCGATCGACAATAATCAGCCCGTCGATCGATTCGACAATCGAGCGGTATAATTCCTCCCCGTCCGCCAACGCGATGGTTTTTTCGCTGAGCAACCAGTTACGGCGATATGCCACCAGTGCATAATGCAGCGCCATGCCGGCCAAGAGCGAGATGCACCCCCCACCGAACAGAACGATCTCCGGCAAGGCCGATGTATTTTGGCGAATGAAATTCCTGGTTGGCCAGATGAAAATTTCCCAGCTGCGGTTGAACAGTTGCAGGGGCTGGGTCACGCCCTGTACGAAATGGCTTTGCTCTTCTTTTATATTTCGCTCATAAATCAGCATCTCTCCATCCATGACCCGGATGCCCAACAGGTTGTTGAACTTATCGGAAAGCAATGATTCCAGCATGATCCGGGTATCATAAATACCCACTATGAAGCCATCGAAACGGCTATTGATATGAATAGGGACATAGGAAATTATGCCACGGTAGCCCTGCAAAAGGTCCAGCGGCGGAGTAATGGTGATACGGCCTTCATCGGCGGCTCCCTTTAAGGCATTTCTACGTTCTTCACTGAATGCAATATTCAGCCCCAGGACTTTTTCATTGCCCTTGACTGGTTCTACCCACCGCACGTGGTAGCTGCTGTCCACCCACTCGATGGTGCTCAATGCATTATGGTCTGCTACATATTGTCCAGCATCGGCACGCCATTGCAGCTCCGGCGTTCCTCCTGCCGTTTCCCAACGCTGTGCCATGCGGCGCAGCGCGATCACTGAATGGTTCACATTATTGCTCACCGTCTGCTTGAACAGCGATATCTCTTCACCCAGTTTCTGCTGGATCAGATCCAGCTCACGTTTACGCAGCTCTTCCCATAGGATGACCGAGAAAATAAAGCAGCAAACGGTCACGATACCAGGAAACCAATACGACCAGCGTCCGGCGACACGAAATGGCCGGCTGACATGATTGTAACACAACATGCCAAGCCCCAGCAGGGTGAACCCAAACGCGCCGTGCACCGCCATGCGCGTAAGATTAGACCAGCTATACGCAGCTTCAAGATTAACCAAGTAACCAATCAGCGCTACAATACCTTGCGTGGTCACAAGTATGGCCAGTATACGCATGCTAACCCCGCCAATGGCACCATGGCGGAACATACTGGTGCCAAGTAACGCAACACCGTACAGTACAAAGCATATGGCAGTGTTCGGCGCCATACGGCCAGGGTGGGATGTCTTGACGGTAGTGAACGGCTCCATCAAGAGCTGGTCGATCCCCATATCGATATCAAACATATACTGCAACAATGCCAGGAAACTTAACCCCACGACGGCAATGCTGCACCAGCACATCAGGCTTGACCGGTTATAATACAGTGCTAGCAAACCTATGCCGGATAGTATAAAGCACACCGCCACATTATACTGCATGGGAGCAAAGTCCGGGTGTATCTGTACCAACCGTATGTTTTGCGTATGCCATCCGATAATAACCGTTATGCCTAATATTATGCATGTCACGGCGGACAGTTGTATGATCATGGGGATATTCATTCTGATGGCACGGATTGTCATCTAGAATACCCACTTTGCCTGTAGTTGCGGAACAGATTCGGTTACACTTTTACGCCCTTCCTTGTTGTGCCAGTACTGCCATTGCATGCCCGCCCATAACTGCCTCTCTGAAATATCTGTCCACGCGCCCACATCGAATAAAAAGCGCGGAACGATCAGCTGGTTGGCATGCTCCAGCGTCATGATGGTGCGCGCCTTACCACCCAGCTTGTAGTCCCAGCCACGCAACAACTGCACATTCGTGGTATGCCACTCGAAGAACTCCGCGAATGCACAGGCGGGCAGTGCCCGCAGGAACAGGAGAATGATGCTATGAATGTAGCGCACGTTTCACCGCCTCGCATAGTATATCTTTGGTCAGGCCATTTTTGTGCAGATACGTATAAACCCCTTGAGAACGCGCGCTTTTTTCCAGCACATCGGTATGCATGCCGGTAACAAATATGATCGGCGGCAACCGAACCGGCTCACGCTTAAGGGCGGTCAGCAACTGAAAACCATCAGCGCCGTACATCATAAAATCCAGTATCACGCAATCAGGCTGGTGCTCCATGAACGCATCGTGGCCCTCACGGGCGCTGGACGCTTCAATGATCTGATAGGCCGTGTTCGTATCACCCTTCAGCCAGCTTTTATACAGCGCACGATCGGCCTTGCTGTCGTCAACAATCAGAATAACCGCTTCCCCTGCACCGCTGCGCTTTGGTTTATAAAGCACCCCAATGCCTCCCAGCGGCTGTGTGATGAATTCTATCCCATCGGCCTCGAGTGCTTTTTGTATGGCCTTCATCGTGCTGATCTTAGGATCGGTCTGGGCTCCCCTTTCGATATTATTCAACGTCGCAACCGATATGCCGGCACGCTCGGCAAGTTCTTTTTGTTTCAACTGCAGCATAACACGCCCTGCTTTGATCTGTGTTACCGTTATCATATGCCCCTGCTTTCTACCGGTTATATCTGTAACGCTTGCTGCTTACTTGCCATCTTGGGTACGCTGAAATAGAATGTACTGCCTTCGCCTGACACCGACCTTACCCATATCTGGCTGCCATGACTTTGCGAGCGTATCGCGGCCTCGCGCTCAAAGTGGCGTTGTATTTTCTCGTCTTGCTGTGATTTTGTGACGTGCCAGACACCAAGCATCCGTACCAGCGACAGCCGTACGATCACCCAGTGATGCCAATTCAGCCGGGAGTTCTTTTTTAAAGAATGAATATCAGCCGTAGTGGTAGACATATACAGCAGGCAACCGGGCTTATATTAAAGACCCAGTCTAACATTTTAGGCTTAATAAATAATTACACCCGCCACGCTCTTTTAAAGCTATTCAGATATGTCCCAAAATTGGAAATTAGGTTTTAATGTTACTGATTTGCAGCTCAGGATAGCAGGCTCACGTTTCCGCCCATGGCAGCGGTATTATCGGTCACGGTGCGCTCTGTAATAAAGCGGGTGAGGTATAGCGGGCCACCCGCCTTGGGGCCGGTGCCGGATAATCCTTCACCGCCAAAGGGTTGCACACCGACGGTCGCGCCGATCATGCTGCGGTTGATATAGATATTTCCGGCCTGCACATGACGGCTTAAATATTCGGCGTGGTCTTCAATACGACTATGCACGCCAAAGGTCAGGCCAAAGCCGGTACCATTCACCACATCGGGCAGCTTGGTAAAGTCTGCCGCCTTGTAACGCAGCACATGCAGCACCGGGCCGAACACCTCTTCAGTGAGGATATCCAGCGACGGGATTTCAAACGCATGCGGCGCGATGAAATGGCCGCCTTTGTTAAATTCTTCCGGCATTGATGCGGCAGCAATGAACGTGGCCTCTTTTTTCATACGCTCGATATGCGCCGCCAGCATTTTGTGTGCGCCCTCGTCGATTACCGGGCCGACATCGGTGGAAATGTCTATA
This sequence comes from Alphaproteobacteria bacterium, assembly GCA_050249355.1. Lineage (GTDB taxonomy): Bacteria > Pseudomonadota > Alphaproteobacteria > Rickettsiales > SXRF01 > CAZAQK01. The sequence goes on from JBFWQQ010000008.1 coordinate 10,747, forward strand.
GGGTTGCCTGGCTTCAGTTCGGCCAGTGCTCCACGAATCAGTTCGATCATGTGACCGGCGATCTCATCCTGCACCAGCAGCACGCGCAGTGCGCTGCAACGCTGGCCTGCGCTTCCGAACGCCGAAAGGATAATATCATCGAGCGCGGTTTCCAGAAGCGCCGAGCTATCCACCACCATGCAGTTCTGACCGCCGGTTTCCGCAATCAGCGGCACGATGGCACCTTTACGCTCCGCCAGTGTGCGGTTTATGCGCTGGGCAGTTGCTACTGAACCGGTGAATACCACACCGGCAAGTTCCGGATGTTCCACGATCGCCTGTCCTACGGTAGAACCACCGCCAGGAATCAGCTGCAGCACACCACGCGGCACACCTGCTTCATAAAACAGTTCCACCGCACGGTGTGCCACCAACGGAGTTTGCGCCGCCGGTTTGGCCAGTACGCAGTTGCCAGTTGCCACCGCCGCCATCACCTGACCGGTGAAAATAGCCAGCGGGAAGTTCCACGGGCTGATACAGCCGAACACGCCGCGCGGATGGAACTGCAGTATGTTGCTTTCGCCGGTCGGGCCGACCAGTGTTTCGCAATGCATCAGCTTCTTGGCCTGTTGCGCATAGTAACGGCAGAAATCGGCCGCCTCGCGCACTTCTGCCACGCCATCGGGCAGGGTCTTTCCCGCTTCGCGTGATAGCAGCGCCATCAATTCATCGCGGTGCGCTTCCAGCAGGTCTGCCGCTTTTTCCAGTATCGCCGCCCGGCGCTCTACTGGCGTGTTCGCCCAGCTATGGAATGCTTTCCTTGCCGCCTGCATGGCATCGACCACCGTTTGCGCATCGCCTTCGGTTATGGTGCCGACGCTTTTTTCCAACAGCGCGGGCTGCGGCATAGGCCGGGATTTCAGGTCTTTTGCCAGAGTGAAATCGCCCAGCGGGCCACCGTTCCATTCGCTGCCGGCAAATTTGGCAACGCCTTCTTGCAGCTCGATCAGATGCGCCTTGATGCCAAAATCAACCCCTGCGGAATTCTTGCGATTGCCGTAGATATTCTGCGGCAACGGGATGCGCGAATTAGGGTTCGCCTCGCGCGCCCGGGTTATGGCAACCGGATCGGCAAGCAGTTCATCCATGGTCACTTCTTCATCCATCAGCAAATTCACGAACGAGGTGTTAGCCCCATTCTCGAGCAGGCGGCGAATGAGGTACGCCAGCAGGTCCTTATGCTCACCCACCGGCGCATACACGCGGCTTGGCACTTCTTTTACGATCATGTCGTGCAGCTTCTCGCCCATGCCATGCAGGCGCTGGAATTCGTATGGGCTTTTACCGGCCATTTCCATGATACTGGCGATGGTGCGCGCATTATGCGTGGCAAACTGTGGATAGAAATAATTGCCCGCCTCTAATATCTTCTTCGCGGTTGCCAGATAGCTGACATCGGTATGTTCTTTGTGTGTGAACACCGGATACCCTTCCACCCCGGCCAGCTGCGCCCATTTAATTTCTGAATCCCAGTAGGCGCCCTTGACAAGGCGCAGTGGAATAGTGACATCGTGCTTCTTGGCCAGCGCCGCCAGATAATCCACCACAGTGAACGCACGCTTCTGGTAGGCCTGCACCACAAAGCCGCAACCGTTCCAGCCTTTGAGCTCTGGTGTGTCGAGCAACGCGGCAAACAGCTCGAGCGACAGGTCGAGGCGGGTGGCTTCTTCGGCATCGATCGCCACCATGATGCCTGCCTTTTTCGCCTGAGTCATCAGCGCAACAAGGCGCGGCAACAACTCGGCCATCACGCGTTTTTTCTGCGCCATGGTATAGCGTGGGTGCAATGCGGAGAGCTTGATCGAGATACTGTCGGCAGCAAAGATATCTTTATTTGCGGATGCCTCGCCGATCTTTGTGATCGAATTGCTGTAGGCCTTGTAATAGCCCTCAGCCTGCGCTGCCGTGCGCGCGCCCTCACCCAGCATGTCGAACGAAAAACGGTAGCCTTGCTTGGCATCCTTCTTGGAGTTCTTGAGTGCTTTGTCGATGGTTTCGCCCATCACAAACGTATGGCCCATGAAGCGCATGGCGGCGCGTAAGGATTCGCGAATCACCGGCTCACCGGTGCGGCCGATCAGCTTTTTGATGATGTTACGCGCACCGTCAGCAGAAAAATTCACCACCTTGCCGGTGATGAGCAACCCCCAACTCGAAGCGTTCACGAACAGGGAATCGCTTTTGCCCAGATGCTTTTCCCAGTCGGTATCTTCGAACTTGTCTTTGATCAGCTGGTCTGCGGTTTCGCTGTCGGGGATGCGTAAGAGCGCTTCGGCAAGGCACATGACGGCGATGCCTTCTTCGGTATCCAGCCCGTACTCGTGCAGGAACGCTTCCACCCCATTGCCCGCGCCATCGCTGCGCAGCGCCGTGGCCAGCCTGGTGGCGCGTTTGCTGATCGCCGATTCCATACGCTCCAGCGGCTGCAGATACTCCAGCAGCGTTTTTACGGCTTTTGTTTCATTAACGAGAGAATATTCGCTGATGGTCATCAGCTGCTCTTGCAACGGGTTACTCAGCATATAATTCCTTGTTGTCATTCTGAGTGAGCGAAGCGAATCGAAGAATCTTTTTCTATCGCTTAAGATCCTTCGGCTTCATGCTTCGCACTTCGCTCAGGATGACAGTTATAAACGGGTTATTTCCGGCTGCGACATTACCGCGCTGATGCGCTCTTGCCAAGAGGGTTGTTGGGGTGTTTTAGCAACGGCAGCCAACTTTTCATGCATCCGGGCCGCTATCTCTTGCGCCGGTTTATCAATTTCCGGCTGGGAAGAAAGATACCCCGCCACATTCTGCACCAGCGCCTCTTGCACTTCTTTGGGTTGGGCGGCGATGATACGGGCCGCCATATCGGCCATCTCAACCGAAGGCTCGATCGAGTGCGCGCCATCGTGATGGTTCTTAGATGACATCATCAGCATGGCATTGGCAAAGATATAGGTGCCGGTGGTCAAAAAGCGCAGTTTATAGTCTTTCATCGCCTGCGCCGATTTAAGTGCGTCCTTGCGTTTGGAAATAGCAGCACCCAGCATGGCCGCATTATTCAACGTATATAGCAGGCCGGAAACGCGCAGGGGTTTTTCCTCTGCCCATTGCTTTATTCTTTCCATGGTATCTTTGGCCGGGTGCGCCGGATCGGGCTTTCTTTCCTTTATCAACAGGCCTGCCAGCGCACCGGCACCCACCAGCGCACCCGATGCAATATCGTAGTTTCCGGTGCCTTTAGTGCCTTTGGCAGCTTCCCTGAAACCACCGGCCACCATTTGCGTGGCACCCAGCGCGTAGATGGCATTGAGCATTTCCGACGGGTGCTTGCGGAAGAAGTTTAGCGTGTGCTCTACTGCACCGCCTTCTTGCGTGAGCTTCTGGATGCTGGGATCATCGGGTATCTCGACACCCTGCTTACGCAGGTAATTGCCCAGTCCCTCACCCACCATGCGCAATTGCTGTTCCTGACTGGAATTGCCGAATAGCGCGGGCGCTATGCCGCCCGAACCCCACAACAGGCCGGTATACACACGGGCCTTATTGCCAGTGGCAAGGCCAGAACCTACAATAGCCGCATCACCCACCAGATAGGCAATACCCGCCGCCTTCAAGCTGTTCTCTTTCAGCTTGTCGACAGCAGAAGGTTGGGCCACTGCGCTATTGTCAGACTTTTCCATTCTTCCAGTGTACCATGGGATAAATCACTGAACCATCTGGAATTTATGACATTTCTGTGGCATTTCAAAATGCAGATGCTATAGTGCGGAAAAATAATAATTTCGTTAGAAAAAACAGGAAGGTACCATGGAATCCTCGCAAGACGGCCTGCTCGGCTTTGTAAACCCAATATTTGAATTCATCGTGGGTGCCATGTCGGCGGTGCTGTTCCTTGATATTGGCGGATTCCCCTTTATCGTGCTGTGGCTGGTGGCTGCGGCCCTGTTTTTCACCGTGTATTTGCGCGGGGTGAATTTCCGCCTGTTCCGCCATGCCTTCCATGTCGTCACCGGCAAACACGGCGATAAGGACGAAGCGCACGGTAAGGGCGAGATCAGCCATTTGCAGGCGCTTTTTTCCGCCATTGCCGCTACCGTGGGTCTTGGCTCCATCGCCGGTGTATCAGTGGCGGTGGCCGTCGGCGGGCCGGGCGTGGTGTTCTGGATCGTGGTGGCGGGCATGCTCGGCATGGCGACCAAATTCGCCGAAGTCACCTTATCGCTGCAATACCGCGAGGTGGACGCCAGCGGCAAAGTGTTCGGCGGCCCTTTCCAATACATCAAAAAAGGCCTTGCGAATAAAGGCATGGCTGGGTTGGGCAAGTTCCTTGCCGTGGTGTTCGCCATATTTTGTCTGGGCGGCGCGCTCGGCGGCGGCAACATGTTCCAATCCAACCAGGTGGTGAAGATATTCACCCATGTGTTCCCTTCGCTTGAGACATTCAAATGGTTGCTGGCAGCGGGTTTTGCCGCTCTGGTGTTCCTCGTGCTCATCGGCAGCATCCAGCGCGTCGCCAAGGTGGCCGAGATGATCTCGCCGCTTAAAGGCATTGTCTACCTCATCACCGCCATCATCATCGTGGGTGCCAATATCGACAAGCTGGGTGACACCATTGCGCTGATATTCTCCGAAGCCTTCACCGGGCAGGCGGCAGCGGGCGGCTTTATCGGCATGATCGCCATGGCGTTCAAACGCGCGAGCTTTGCCAACGAGGCAGGCCTTGGCTCTGCGCCTATCGCCTATGCCACCACCAAAACGCAGGAGCCTATTTCCGAGGCCTCGGTTGCCCTGCTCGAGCCGTTCTTTGCCGCCATGATCGGCGTGCTGACCGGCCTCATCGTCACCATCACCGGCGCTTATGCCGGCGGCTCGCTGGAAGATGGCGCGCTCATCACGCTGGCGGCCTTTGAAACCGTGGCCCCGTGGTTTTCCATCATGCTGGCAGTGAATATCCTTATCTTCGCCTACTCCACCACCATCGGCTGGAGCTATTACGGTGAGATCGCGTGGAGCTATTTGTTCGGCCGCCGCGGCATCCGCCTGTATCAGTTGATATTTGCCGGTGCCACTTTCCTTGGCGGCATCATGAGCTTTGGCATCGTGCTCGATCTTTCGGACCTGTTTATCCTCGGTATGGCACTGCCAAACCTCATCGCCGTGTTCATGCTGCGCAAACAGATACGCGATGCGATGGATGCGTATATTGCCAAGCTGAAATAAGCGTCATCCCCGACGGCACATTGTGCCGCCGAGGAGACAGCTACTCCACGAACTCTTCCTTATCCGGTATCCGCGTGAAGGCGATCTTGGTGCCGGAAAAGCCGCGCCCTTGGCTGGGCAGCATACCCACCGTGATGGAATCGCGCCCGAAGCGTTGATTGATCTTGTCCAGCGCGTGTGACATACGCGTGTATTTTTCGCGCTGATGCAGGTCATTATCGTCAATGTCGAACAACTGCGGCTGGCGTTGGCCGGATTCGGTGAGTTTGCTAAGCGTCACCGATACTTTCTTGATACGCCGGTGCCCGGCGGCCCGTATAATCTCACCCCATGCTTCTTCCAACAGGCGCAGGAAGGTAAAAGAATCATCCGCCGGACGGCACGGCAGTTCGCACCGCAGGCGCGGCCCGTCCTCTATGCGCACCGACAGGGTGAAGTGCGACGACCGGTAGCCGATGCGGCGCATACGGCTGGCGGCTTTGAGCGTCAGGCGCATGGCAACGAAGCGCGCCTTGGTGGGCGGGCGCAGGTCCGGTGCCAGCACATGGCTGTGGCCGATGGTGGAGCGTGTGGTTTCCGGGTCAGGCAGGTCGACACCACGCAGATAATAATACATACGCTCACCCCACAGGCTGCCGAATACTTTACGCAAATGCTTGGGCGATGCGTTCCAGAAATCGTGCATATCGTAAATGCCGCAGCGATACAGCCGCATCAGGTTATTCCGGCCAATACCCGGCAGGTCGTCCAGCTTCAGCTCCAGCAGGCGGCCCGGCAAACTGTCTGCGGTCAATATCGTAAATCCGTTGGGCTTTTGCATGTCGGTGGCTACTTTGGCGAGGTACTTATTGGGCGCCACACCGATGGAACAGCGGATATACTCCCCGATATTCTCACGCAGGCAGTGCTTGATGCTGGCGGCAATGCGGCTGATCTGCCCGGCTGATTGTTCGTTCTTCATCAGCTTGCACGCTACCTCGTCGATCGAGCACACCTGTGATACCGGGATATGATTGTTCACCTCGTTGATGATGCGGTTGTGCGTATCGACATAATGTTCATGGTTGGCCTGCACGCAGACTATCTCCGGGCAGCGCTTTTTGGCTTCATAAATCGGGGTGCCGGTTTTAATACCGAATGCCTTGGCCTCGTAGCTGGCGGCTATGGCGCAGGTGGCATCGGTCATCACCGGCACCACCGCTATGGGCCGGTTCCGAAGTGAAGGGTCGCGCTGCTGCTCCACACTCGCAAAGTAGCTGTTGAAGTCGATATATAGCCAGTTCAGTTGCAATGAGGAGGGCTGCGTATTCTCGTTGTGCGCCTGTCCCATGACGAGCATCATGCGCCCAAAGCGGGGGCTTGTCCAGATAACAAAATGGCTGCATTCTTGTATAGCGGCACCATGATCCACAACTTAGCGCTGTCCATTTGATATTGTTTGGATATTTGATTCTTCAAAATTCAAGTTACCAACGGATTTATCCGCTATTCTGCTGGATGGTACGGGAGAAATTTGAACTCAATTGGACATTATTACCGTGCGGAAGGTAAGCGAGATGCGTCTACCACGAGGGAGCTTCTGACCATTCCAATTATCCGTCTTTCGCTGCGGTATCGCATGTTGCCATTTATACCGCACATCGCCTTCCAGCACTATCAGACTGCGCGGCTCTAAAAGCTGCGCGGTTTTCTCATTGCTGCCGGAATGTGTAAATTCCATCACGCAGGGGCTACCTACGCTTATACTCGCAATCGTTTCGCCAAAGCAGGGAACGCAGTCGATATGCGGCGTTATGCCTTGGCCGGGCTGATACTCATTGATAATCACTTGGTCAGGCTGCTTAGAGAAAATACCCTCCGCATGAAGCCTGTCACATAGGCCACCAAGCCAATACGGTATCGGCCCTAACCGCAAATCCTGCGTAATCCCTCGCGCCTTATAATCGTATTTGTATCCATAATGCTGCACCCGCCGTTTGAGGTCAGCAAGCCAAGGCTGCTTGTCGATGGTTTGAATCAGCACCGCTTCTGTGACTGCGTCAATATACTCCGACATATAGCGCAACCCGGAAACAACAGCCTTGTTCTCATCACCAAACAGGGACATTTGTGTAAGGGTTGCGGGCATAGCTTCTGGGTCCATTTATTCCAAGCGAAAAATCCATGTGCTGAAATCATCGTGATTATCAAGTGCACTTCCACTTTGGTGTGTCATGCTATGAACATACCCCGGAAAGTCATCCGGTTCAAATGGATAGGATGCAGGTTCAGCAAACCCGGCTTCTTCTGCCGCTTCTTGAAACTGGAAAGCACCACGATAATGCGGGCTATCTACCGCCGATATGAGGACTACACCGCTTTGGGTTAGCAGATGTGCAGCGCTTTCAAGGAAATCCCTTATCAGAATGAAATTGGGGTTCTGCCCTTCAACCGGCTCTCTGCTACCAACATGCGGAAACTGGTAGGCAATAGCCTCGAATCGCCGCCCGGAGAAAGTATCCGCAATATCTGCCGCATCAACACCATGCAGTACCGTTACTCCCAGCAACCGTAGTTTCTCTGCATTTGCTTTGGTTTCAGGTGCAATCTCACTTGCCCGTTCAAACGTAGTAGCCGTGAGGTTCGCAGGATTAATACGCTGCTTTCGCGCCAGACTGAGAGCAAAGCTGAGATTGCCTTCGCCTATCAACAGCGTCTTGCCTTTGGCTAGTTGTCCCACGAAATCGAATTTCGTAGACTTTCGGAGCAACCATAGCAGATGGTCATCGACGCGCTGTAGCTCTTTGGCTTGCTCTACCAGTCCATAATCAAGGCAATGCAAAATAAGCCGCTGGTTCTTCAAACTAAGCTGGCAGATAGCGCCGAAATATGGGGATTCGGTATAGTGCTGCAACTGTGTCATGTATGAATTTTATGACACAAATGGCGTACCCGGAAGGGTATCTGTATCTGCGAGAGGTTTCTTACGCAGCATTGTTGGTAGATTTTGTAAAACGCGAACGGAGTATAGCGTAAGGCGATGATTCACAAAATTCTGATTCTTCGTTATATTTTGGACTTCCCTGGAGTCCATCGGAAGAAAATCTGGCTGGGGCGCCAGGATTCGAACCTGGGAATGGCGGTACCAAAAACCGCTGCCTTACCGCTTGGCTACGCCCCAATACCCTGTTGCGCCTATGTGGTTTCTTCAGCCACCCACGCAAGAAACGGGGCAGAACCATCCGAAACCGGCTGCGCTATGATGCTTGGCAGATCATAAGGATGCAACCGCTTTATCGCATCTATGGCCGCTTGGCAACGTTCTTTTGTGGTCTTTGCTGATAGCATCACTTCTTGCTCCTGCTGGACGGCCCCCTGCCAGCGATAGACCGAGGTGATGCCCCCATGAATGTTCACGCAAGCGGCCAGCCGCTGCTCGATCAGCGCGTGTGCCACCGACCGGGCATCCTCATGGGTTGCAAACATGCTGGTGACGATATAGATTTCTGTCATATTCACCTGATCGTTACGGTAGTTATGCGCTCATTGCTTATAGGATTCGCTCTTTTAGTCCCGGTATTTGTTATCGTTGCTCTTTCGGGCAAAATCAAGCCCGCACCCGATGTCTATCATGACGAGAAGAAATCCGGCGAGATCGCCAGTAAAATGAAGCCCTTGCCCGAGCTGGACAATGAGGTGCCGGATTTCATCGCTCCCGGTAGCCTGGCCGAAGCCAAGCTGCGCCTGAAGCGCCGTTTGGCCGAGCTGGACAAAATGACCGAAGCCGAATGGAAAAAACAGCGCACCGACCGTGAGAATTTCAAGGAAAAATGGAACAAGCTGACCGACGAGCAGAAACAGCAGGCCATCGAAAAGATGCGTGAAAAGAAAGCCGAAGAAGCAAAAAAGGAAGCGCCACCACCCCAGCAAACAACGCCTGCGCACACCGCCACCGAACGGGCACCGGAAATACCCGGCGAACCGGCACAACCCATGGCCGACTTCCCCAAATCCAGCAATCCTGCAGATTAAGGCACGGGTAGTCGGCGCTTTCTAGCTCGTGCGCGTATATCAATGCTGTCGGTAACAAATGCCATGGCAAAATAAGTTGCCACACCGGCCAGCACCCACACGATCAGCGCCAGTATGCGCACCGCCTCGCCATCCTGCAGCAAATACGCCTGCACATACGGCTGTAGTGTCATCACCACCGCGCCCATCAACACACAGCCGGTCAGTATCTTGGCCGACTCCTTGTGCAGCCGCTTCGGGAATTCCAGCCACTTGTGTCTGTGTAGACCGATAGCCAGCATCAGCACGTTGACCCATGCCGAGGTTGTGGTGGCGATCGCCATGCCGACATATTTGTATTGTTCCATCAGCATCAGGCTGACCACGATGTTGATCACCACGCATACGGTGGCGATCTTGAACGGGGTTTTGGTGTCCTGTCGCGCAAAATAGCCCGGTACCAGCACCTTGATCAGCACGAATGCTGGCAGGCCGAGCGCAAAGGCGCGCAGCACCTTGCCGGTTTCCACCATATCTACCAGCGTAAATTCGCCGCGCAGGAACATCACCCGCACCACCGCCTCGGACATTATGAATATTCCAAACGCCGACGGAATGGTCAGGAACATCGCCAGCTCAATGGCGCGATGGTGGGAATGGTTTGCGATCTCCGCCTTACCCTCGCGCACCTGCCGCGACAACATGGGCAGCAGCGCTGTGCCCACTGCCACGCCAATGACTGCCAGCGGCAGGCCATTGATGCGGTCGGCGTAATATAAATACGACACGCCGCTTTCGAACTGCGAAGCAATGATCACATCCACGAACAGGTTGATCTGCGCCACACCGGCACCCAGCGCGGCGGGCGCCATGATGATCAGCAGGCGTTTCACCTGCGGGGTCAGGCGCGGTTTCACCAGCCTGGGCAACATACCCTGTCGGCGGCAGAACCACACCAGCCACAACCACTGCACCAGCCCCGCCATGAACACCGATATGGCAAGTCCATGCGCCATGGTAGGGGTGATATCCTGAATCAGCCATGGCACCGTGATAAGGCACAGGTTCATAAGGATAGGGGTAGCCGCTACGGCAGCGAATTTGTCGAGGCTGTTGAGCACACCGGCCAGCAGCGATACCAGCGAAATGAATACGATATACGGCATGGTGATGCGGGTGAGCAGGATGGTCAGCTCGAACTTGTCCGGGTCCACCGCGAAACCCGGCGCCAGCAGATACATCAGCCATGGCATGGCAGCAATGAACAGCCCGGCCACGACCAGCAGGGCCATCAGCAGGAACGACATCACATCCGAAGCAAAACCATGCGCCTTTTCTTTTCCATCGACTGCCAGCATGCCGGCGAACATCGGAACGAACGACACAGAAAATGCACCCTCGGCAAACAACCGGCGCAGGAAGTTGGGAACCTTGAAGGCGACAAAGAACGCATCGGACAAGAACCCGGCGCCGATACCTGCCGCGATGGTGATATCGCGGATAAACCCGAGCGCCCGGGAGAGCAGCGAGTAGAAACCAACGGTAGCACTGGATCTCACCAGAGACATAGCGGCTCTATTTTTCTTTGGTTTCTGATTCGGGTGCGGGCCACGGCAATTCCTTGCCGGTTTCCAGCAATGTCTTCAGTCCGCTGAGTATCACCGGCCATCCACCTGCCACATCGGCATAGCCGGCATTGTCGTCGGTGAATTCATGGCGCACCTGCAGCATGCTCATAGTACCCATCGGCTCGATGTCATAGGTCACAATCGATTTTTTGCTGGGACGGTCGGAAAATATGAAACTATGCGAAAAACGCGTGGGCGCTTCCAGTTTCAGCACCTCGCCGTAGATCATCTTATTTTCCAGCGTGCCGTAATAAATCTGCGTGCCTTCCTGCAGCGGCGCATCCTGCAGCGGCGCCAGATAATACCGATCGACCATCGGCTTCTGGGTAAGCGCCGACCACACCACATCGGCAGGCCGGGCAATATAAACGATCTGGTTATAGGTCAGGGTCTGATTCGCCCGCGCTGGCGTGACAAACGAAAATCCTGCGAGTAACAGACAGAGAATTTTTTTCATGGTTGCCCCCTTTAGCGAGCCCGCCATACTAATCATTTTTTTTAGCGGCAAGCAACACATCTCTGGCTTCGTTGATCTTCGCCGCCAGATAATCGCTGCCGCCCTTGTCCGGGTGATGCTGCGCCATCAGCCTGCGGTAGTTGCGTTGTATTTCTTCTTTCGTGGCATGCGCTTGCACCCCAAGTATCGTGCACGCCTCTTCTTGCGTCATGCCCTGCCCGGGCTGATAGGTTTGCCGGTATTGCTCCTGCGCCTGGCTGGCCCGTTTGAACGACGCCACAAAATATGGCAACAGCTGCAATAACCGCGCCAGCGGGATATGGGTAACCCGTGAAATAAGGATCAACAATCCAAGGATACCGCCGGTTTTCAACCAACTGCGTTGCTGTACGTTCGAGCGTAACAACAGGATCATCACCACCACTACGATCAGCAGCAGCAGAATAAAACGGATCATAATACTGTGATCTTAAGCGATCTCGGCGAGCTTTTCTCTGGTCTCTTCCTGATCTTCGGAAGATTCCTGCTCCTTGCCCAACACTTCCGGTTCATTCACCGGGCTGAAAGCCGCCAATTCATCCGATTCTTCGTCCGCATCGGTTTCTACTGTCAGCGTATCCATGGCACGCTTTTCCGTGATCGAACCGGCCAGGCTCACCGATTCTTTCGCTACGGCTGCCTGCTGGGCTTTTGCACGTTCTTTTTCTTCTTCTTCTTTCTGTTTCACGCTGGCATCTACCTGCTGCAGGCGCTCGGTGATGACCGGTATATTAAGGGTTTTCAGCAGATCGCGCACTTCCTGGCGCGCCGCCACATGCGACAGCGACATTTTGTTGCTGCCCACCTTTTCCATGATATCAAGCACGGTCAGCCCTTGCAGGAACATTTCACGGAAGATCACGCGTTCGGAAAAACCGGGCGCCACACGAAAGCCGATACGGCGCGCCAGATCGTTGGTGACCTGTGTCATAAAGCGCTTATTCTTGGCGTCGATGTTGGACAGGCGATTGCGCATCACGATCCATTCGATCGAACCGCCATCGCGCTTGGCGCGCTGCAGCTTTTGTTCCCAGATCATTTCGCTGTAGATGCTCGGCTTGATGATCTTCATGGTTTGGCCATCCACGGTGGCCAGCACGTCAAGATCCACGAAGCTGTCATTGATCGGGGTGATTACGGTATCGGCGTAAGCATGCGCCAGCCGCGACAGGTAGGTGTCATTACCCGGGCTGTCGATCAGGATGAAATCGTTGGCAGCAGACAGGCGGGCGAGTGCCTGTGTAAAGCGTTCGTGCTCGTCCTCTTCGGCTTCTTTTTTAATATTGAATGGGCTGCGCGGGATGACCACATGCTGCGGCTGCGGCAGGGTCACACCCTCTTTTAGGGCAGTCTGGCGGCGATTTTCGAGGTAGCGGGAAAGCGAACGCTGACGTGCATCGATATCGATGCTGCCAACCACGAATCCCAGACGCATCAAAGAAACCATCAGGTGCATGGCCGTTGTGGTTTTGCCGCAACCGCCCTTTTCATTGCCCAGAATGATGATGTGTGCATTTTTCACAGCTGCACCTGGTTCCATGTTGCTTGTGAGAGTCGGTCCGAAAGCGTTCATATTCCCTGCCTTTGCTGTGTTTCTTGTGTTCGCTGTTTCTCGATTATAGTCAGCATGCACTACGACACAATGTTTTTTTGTCGCTCATTTTATATGTCACCCACAAAGAAATATACGCTCATCAGAAAACCAATGAGCACAACCAGACGCCGCACGGTCTGCGACTGCACTTTCAGGGCCAGCCTTGCTCCTACATAACCGCCGACGATACCGCCGGCAATCATGAACACCGCGATAGGCCACACCACCTTGCCCGACGCGATGAATATCACCACCGCCACCGCGTTGATGGCGCTGCCCAGGATCGCTTTGAGCGCATTCATTTGATGCATGTGTGAAAAGCCCGCCAACTGTAAAGCAGCGAGCATAAGTATACCGATACCGGCACCGAAATATCCGCCATAAATGGCGATTAAAAATTGGAGGAATATTATTTTGCCCCCTGCGCGGTCTACTGACCTCGCAGTAGGAAGCTGCTTCGCTTTAAATTTTCCTCCGAACGCCAGCAGCAAAGTGGCAAACAACAATAGCCATGGCACCAGCGCTTCGAATACCGATTCGGGCGCCAACAGCAAAATGGCTGTGCCGATGGCGCTGCCGATCAGGCTGGCAACAACCAGCCCTTTTATCTGATGCAAAGTTATTTTCTGCTCTTTGCGATAGGCAAATGCACTGGCCACCGCTCCCGGCCACAGGGCGATGGTGCTTAAAATATTGGCTTGCAGGGCAGTCAGGCCGGAAACGATAAGCAGTGGAAAAGTAATGAAAGTTCCGCCACCGGCGACCGAATTAACCGCCCCACCGGCAAATGCGGCCAGCATAAACAGGGAAATATCCAGCAAATCCATGAATTACAGCCGATTTTCATTGCGCAAAGCGCGGTTACATGGCACAAACTACCCCACATATAGTAGGTAAACTACAACCAGAAGGATATATCCGCCATGTGCGGGTACGTCAACGCAACATGAGTAGACTGATAGCAATCGCCAACGACCATGCCGGGGTGGAGTTGAAGAACACCCTCAGCACCCTGCTGTCTGGCATGGGCTATGTTGTGGATAACCTCGGCGCCGACAGCGCCGAATCGGTCGACTATCCGGATTACGCACACAAAATGGCCGGGTGGATCAAGCAGCATGACGGCGCTATGGGCGTACTCATCTGTGGCTCCGGCATCGGCATTTCGATCGCCGCCAACCGCTACAAACACATCCGCGCCGCGCTATGCACCACTGGCGAGGCGGCAAAACTTTCCCGCCAGCACAACAACGCCAACGTATTATGCCTCGGCGCCCGATTGATCAGCGCCGACACCGCAAAAGAATGCCTTCAACAATTCGTGGCCACCGCATTCGAAGGGGGCCGCCACCAGAAACGGATAGATAAATTATGAGCCAAACCGCACACAAACTGGATAACGACATGAACAATTTCTTTTCTGCTGACCTTGCCACCACCGACACCGCCGTATTCGCCGCCGTGGAAAAAGAATTGGCGCGCCAGCAGAACCAGATCGAACTGATCGCTTCAGAAAATATTGTCAGCCGTGCTGTGCTGGCCGCACAGGGCACCGTGCTTACCAATAAATACGCAGAAGGCTATCCGCGCAAACGCTACTATGGCGGCTGCGAATATGTCGACGTGGTGGAAGAACTTGCCATCGAACGCATCTGTAAACTGTTCGGCTGCACATACGCCAACGTACAACCACACTCCGGCTCCCAGGCTAACCAAGCCGCCTTTATGGCATTGCTCCAACCGGGCGATACCATCCTTGGCATGTCATTGGCAGCAGGCGGGCACCTGACCCATGGCGCGAAAGTCAACCAGTCGGGTAAATGGTTCAATGCCGTGCAGTATGGCGTGCGCGAAGCAGACGGCCTGCTGAACTACGAAGAAGCGGAAGCACTGGCAAGAGAACACAAACCGAAACTCATCATTGCCGGTGGCTCTGCCTATTCGCGCCCGATCGATTTTGCACGCTTCCGCAAAATTGCAGATGCAGTCGGCGCCACCCTGATGGTAGACATGGCGCACTATGCCGGGCTGATTGCCGCCGGTTGCTACCCCAACCCTTTCCCGCACGCCCATGTCGCCACCAGCACCACCCACAAAACCCTGCGCGGCCCACGCGGAGGTGTCGTGCTCACGAATGACGAAGAAATCGCCAAGAAGGTCAACTCCTGCCTGTTCCCCGGCATGCAGGGAGGGCCGCTGATGCATGTGATAGCAGCGAAAGCCGTTGCGTTCGGCGAAGCGCTGACCCCGGAATTCAAAGTGTATGGAAAACAGGTTGTGGCGAACGCCAGGATACTGGCTTCTACCTTGGTAGAACGCGGTGTAGACATCGTCACCGGTGGCACCGATTGCCACCTGATGCTGGTCGACCTGCGCAAAAAACGCCTCACCGGCAAAGCCGCCGAAGAAAGCCTTGAGCGCGCCGGACTGACCTGTAACAAAAACGCCATCCCGTTCGATCCGGAAAAACCGTTTGTCACTTCCGGTATCCGCCTGGGTACGCCTGCAGGCACTAGCCGTGGTTTCGGAGAAGAGGAATTCAGACAAATCGGCCACCTGATCGGCGATGTACTCGACGGACTGGCCGAAGGTAAAGACAACAGCAAGACCGAAAAAGAAGTGTTGGCCAAGGTAAAAGAGATGTGCAACCGCTTCCCGATCTATGAGGGATTAGACCAGAGGTAAGTTATGAAGTGCCCATTTTGTGGACATAGCGACACACAGGTAAAAGATTCCCGTCCCAGCGAGGATGGGCTGGCTATTCGCCGTCGCCGCTATTGCCCGGAATGCAACTCGCGCTTTACCACCTTTGAACGCGTGCAGCTGCGTGAACTCACCGTCCTGAAGAAAAATGGAGAACGCCGTATCTTCGACCGTGAAAAACTGGCAAAATCCATCCAGCTGGCACTGCGCAAGCGCCCGGTATCACCCGAGAAAGTTGAACAGATCGTCACCCGCATCGCCCAGAAACTCGAAAGCGCCGGCGAAAGCGAGATTCCCACCGGCATGATCGGCAAGGCCGTGATGGATGAACTCAAAGAGGTCGATAAAGTGGCCTATATCCGCTTCGCGTCGGTATACCGCGATTTCCGCGAACCGAAGGATTTCGAGAATTTTGTGGACGAACTCGGCGGCAAAAACAGTTAGCCGTCCCATGCAAGACCGCCACGCCCCGTTCATGCAGGAAGCCTTGAGGCTGGCACAAAGCCAGCTGGGTCAGACATGGCCAAACCCGGCGGTGGGTGCAGTCATTGTAAAAAATGGAATGGTCATTGCCAAAGGGTATACGGCGACGGGCGGACGGCCGCATGCCGAAACTGAAGCACTCGCTAAAACCAGCGATACACGCGGCGCCACCTTGTATGTATCTCTGGAACCATGCGCCCACCACGGCAGAACCCCACCGTGCACCGACGCCATCATCCATGCCGGTATTACCGAGTGTGTCATTGCATGCCGTGACACCCACCCCAAGGTGAACGGCAAGGGCATCGCTGCATTGCAAGCAGCAGGCATCAACGTGATCGAAGGAGTCTGCGAGGCCAACGCACGCGAACTGAATCGTGGATTTTTCTCACTGTCCGAAAAGAAGCGCCCGTACATTGCCATGAAGATCGCCACCAGCAAGGATGGCAAAATCGCCTACCCGCCGGGTGACGACAGAAAGTGGATCACCGGCGAGGCAGCGCGCGAAGAAGTACATAAATTGCGCAGCCGATACGACGCCGTGCTGACCGGTATCGGCACCGTGCTAGCCGATGACCCGTTGCTCACCTGCCGCCTGCCCGGCATGGAACATAAATCGCCTGTGCGCGTGGTTCTCGACCGCAAAGGCCGTCTGCCAGAGGATTGCCAGCTCATGAAAACCAAACAGGCCGTGCCGCTATGGGTGCTGGGCAGCTCCACCATCGAGCAAGCAGTGCAGAAACTGGCCCATGAAGGCATCACCCGCCTGCTGGTGGAAGCCGGTCAGGGTGTGAATACGGCGTTCCTGCAATCGGGGCTGGTCGATCGTATCTATTGGGTCAGGGCACCGTTTGATATTGGAATACAGGGCATTGATGCGTTTTTTGATATGGAAGCCGCCATAAAGCTGCTGGCAACGTGGCGAAAACTGGTCTACAGTGCCCACCCACCTGATAGTTGTGAGATATTCGAACCATGTTCACCGGCATCATAACCCATACCGGCATTATCCTGAGCGCCAAACAGAATGACGAGCTACGCCTGACCTTCACCTGCGACTTTGCGCCAGAGCTCACCATCGGCGAATCGGTGGCGGTCAATGGCTGCTGCCTGACGGTGGCCGACATTCAGGCAAACAGTTTTGCCATCGATATGTCGGATGAAACCATCGGCCGCACGGCACCGTACTGGAACCAGGGCAGCAGAGTAAATTTTGAACGCTCCCTGAAGCTGGGAAACCGGCTGGACGGTCATCTGGTCACCGGCCATGTCGATGGGGTGGCCACTATCACCGGCGTGAAAGCACAAGGCGGCTCGCATATCCTGACGCTTGAGGCACCGAAAGAACTGGCGCGCTTCATTGCCGAAAAAGGTTCTGTGACACTGGACGGCATATCCCTTACCGTCAATGACGTTAAGGACAATATATTCACCGTCAACATCATTCCGCACACATGGAACCATACCACTCTGGCAGGTCGGAAAACCAGCGATGGGGTCAATCTTGAGGTCGATCTGATGGCCCGCTATGCGGCAAGATTGCTGGCATCATGAGCGAATTTCTTTCTTCCATCGAAGACATCATAAAAGACGCCAAGGCCGGGCGCATGTTCATCCTCGTCGATGATGAGGACCGCGAGAATGAGGGCGACCTCGTTATTCCTGCGCAGTTTGCCAATAAGGATGCAGTGAACTTCATGGCAAAGCACGGGCGCGGGCTGATCTGCCTTGCCATGACTAAAGAGCGGGTGGAAACGCTGGGCCTGAACCTGATGGCACGCAGCAACGGCTCACGCCACCAGACGGCGTTCACTGTATCGATTGAAGCGCGGGAAGGCGTAAGTACCGGCATTTCGGCAGCCGACCGGGCACTGACCATTGCCACGGCGATCGATCCTGCGAAAACCGCGCACGATATTGTATCGCCCGGCCATGTATTTCCGCTGGTGGCACGAAACGGAGGGGTGCTGGTACGTGCAGGACATACCGAAGCAGCGGTAGATATTTCTCGCCTTGCCGGGCTGAACCCGTCGGGTGTTATTTGCGAGATCATGAACGATGATGGAAGCATGGCGCGCATGCCCGACCTGATCGGAGTGGCCAAACAACACAGCCTGAAGATCGCCACCATCGCCGATCTTATAGCCTACCGCCGCAAATCAGAGAAGCTGGTACAGCGCGTATTGGAAACGCCTTTTACCAGCAAATATGGCGGCGAATTCACCATGCTGATCTATACCAATACGCTGCAATATGCCGAGCATGTTGCGCTGGTCAAAGGCGCCATATCGCCCGAAAAACCGACACTGGTACGTGTACACAAGCTGGATGTGCTGCGCGATGTACTGGGCGATTCCGAGCATGGCAGCAGCAAACAAAAATCGCTGGAAATCATCGCAAAAGAAGGCGGCGTTCTGCTGCTGATACGCGAACCGAGCGCCACCAGCCTCACCGACACCGTGAAAAGACGTATGGCCAGCAAGGAAAATGGCAAGGGCTATATACCGAGCGACCTGCGCGATTATGGGATTGGCGCCCAGATCCTGCTCGACCTTGGCGTACGCGACATGATACTAATGACCAGCTCCGACCGCCCGATCGTCGGGTTGGAGGGCTACGGCCTGAAAGTGGTCGGCAAACGCGACATCACATAGGCCTATGACACATATACTTATTGTCTCCTCCCCGTATTACAAGGATATTTCCGACGCGCTGATGGCCGGTGCTACTGCCGCATGCGCGGAAGCAGGCGCTACCTATGACGTGATAGAAGTTCCCGGCGCATTCGAGATACCGGCTGCCATCTCACTGGCCCTTGACGATGACAAATACGATGGGTTCATCGCACTGGGCTGCGTGATACGCGGGGAAACCACCCATTACGATATCATCGCCAACGAAAGCGCACGCGGCCTGATGGATCTTGCGATCCATGACGACGCCTGCATTGGCAACGGCATACTGACTGTAGAAAATTATGAACAGGCACAGGTCCGGGCCGATGTAAAGCACGGCAACAAAGGGGCAGATGCCGCGCTCGCATGCATGCGCCTCATAGAAATCAAAAAGCAGTTCTCTTCATGACCAACGCTTCACTCCAGAAAAAAACCGCTGCCCGTACCGTTGCCACACAATGCCTGTACCAGCAGGCGATCACCGGCGAGAAGCAGAATATCGGCCAGCACATCGCTGCCCTCAAACATCAACTGGCGGGCAACACAGCCGAACAGAAACTTCAGGTGGGTATGGCGGTGGAACCGCATTACCCCCTGATAGAAGCGTTGGTGAGGGGTGTAATAGAACGTGAACAGGATATCAATACACTGCTCGATAGCGCGCTTAGCGATAATTGGAAACGTGAGCGCATGAGCCCACTGCTGGTGGCGTTGCTGCAATGTGGCATATTCGAGATGGCCTATTATAAGGATGTAAAGCCGCGCATCGTGGTGAATGAATACACCAAACTGGCGCGCAGTTTCTTCGACGAGAAAGAAGTGAATTTCGTGCACGCCCTGCTGGCCACTCTTGGCAAAAATTACGATGAGTAATGTTCTTTGCCCCCGTGAAAATCTACTGATTTTCACATGGGGCATCGCTCAGGGCTGGCGCGGCCTACTGCCTGCGCTCTTTGTACCCTTGCACAGTTTATGCTATGAATGAATTTGGCTTGATTAAAAAATACCTCGCGCCGCTGGCCAAAGATTTCACTGGCAGTTTAGGGCTTAGTGATGATGCCGCACTAATCGATGTACCGGCAGGCAAGCAGCTGGTCGTCACCAAGGATGCCATGGTGGCAGGTATCCATTTTTTCGGCCATGAATCGCCTGACCTCATCGCCCGCAAGTTGCTGCGGGTCAACCTGTCCGACCTTGCCGCCAAAGGCGCTGTGCCTATGTGCTATTTCATTGCTGCCTGCCTGCCCGAAAATAGCGAGGAAGCCTGGGTTGCAGCATTCACCAACGGGCTGGAACAGGACCAGAAAGAATTCAACATCCATCTTGCTGGTGGTGATACTACTAAAACAACAGGGCCCCTCACCTTGTCACTCACCGCGCTGGGACTGGTAGATAAAGGCAGCATGCTCACACGCTCTGGCGCCAAGGCGGGAGATGATGTGTATGTGTCGGGCACATTAGGCAAAGCGGCACGGGGCTACGAAAAACTCCGTAAGGAACCAGAAACAACGTCTGCAGATTTTGCCAGAATTAAGCAGGCTTCATGTGAAATGCAGAAACATTTCACGGAAGCAGAACAACACTACCTTCTTCCCACACCCCGCTTTGCGCTGGGACAACAACTCATTGGTATCGCTACAGCATGCATGGATATTTCCGATGGGCTGGTGCAGGATGCCAGCCATATCTGCAGCGCTTCTGGCGTGGGTATGGAGCTTGAAAGATCGCTTATACCTTTGCCGGATAGCGCGCAGGATTGGCAATCACTCATCAGCTTCGGCGATGATTATGAGCTGCTGTTCACCGCCCCCAAAGATAACGCGGCTTTGCTTGCGGAGTTGCCAGTTACGCACATTGGCCATGTAACACAAGGCAATGCAGTATGCCTTCTGGACAAGGGCCAGGAAATAAAACTAGCCCGCACCGGCTGGCAGCATTTTTAAAACAGTTGCTGCGATAATTCAAAATATAAACGCTTGCCGCGCACCGAGTACAGACAGGCGATGTCGCCCGCCCGCTCATCTTCACCGTGCATGGTTTTTACCGGCATGGTGAACGCAACGCCACGGTCGGAATGATTCCAGAAAACCGTTTTATATACACCGCGTGATATAAGATCGTTATACGCAGGCTCCCCTGCAGATTTCACCTCACCGTGTCTTTTTTCGGAAAAGTCCTTCAGGCAGGTTTCACCTAATTCAGGATTGAACTGCTCCAGCGCTTCGCTGCGATCACGCGTATATTCGCTTTCCATTGGAGGGATGTCAGCAAATGCCGGTGCTGCAGACAGGAACAGGAGTGAAGCAATAGACAGGATTTTTTTCATATGCGCCCCCTACTTTCCCAGTGCCATGGCACCGGCGGCACGCTCGGCACGTTCGGTATGGCTGGCTGCAGGTTCCGTCGCATATTTATCGGCCATGGATTGCCCGGCAGCCGCCTTTGTCTGCGCCAGCAAGGTGGCGATATTGGCCTGCACCTTGGCATTCCCGGGATTGCGTTGCAGCAGAAATGAAGCCGATCGTTCGGCAAGACGGCTTGCTTCTAGCTCGGCTTCCTCGCGTTTCATATAACGTAGTATGTTGTTGTCATCCATCATACTGTTCAGGTTCTCACGCAGCTGGTGCATACGCGGATCACCGGCAGATGGGCCTTCGGCCAGGAATTGACTGGCCAGCGACATGGCAGCAGAACGGTATTCGTTTACCAGTGATTTCACCTGCTCCAGATTTCCTGCCAGCACTTCAGGTGATGGGGTACTTTTGCTTGGATTCTGAGGATCCACCGTGTGTCTGGTCAGATCATGCAGATGCGCCGAAAGTAGGCTGCTGAGCGCCTGGATACGCGCCAGCTGCGGCGTGGTGCCTTCTTCGGCAATCTGTGCGCGGTCGATCGGTGTGGTGCTGGCAGCAGTATCATCTGCCTTGGCGATAATATTCAGTGCATAGCGTTCGGAAAACTCTCTGTTGAGTTTCATGTCGGCATCGCTGGTGGTCATTACCTCTTCGGCCATACGCATCAGTTGATGAGTAGCGGCAGCCGCTAATGTATCATCTACCATATCGCGCACTACAGTTTTATCGCCCTTGATCAGGCCGGTTTCCACCGCAAGCTTACCAAGCGACATGAACCCACTGGCCAGTGCTTCGGGATGCGCACGCACTGCCTCATTCAGCAACTCCGGACTACCCTGATAATATTTGCGCTCGGCTTCGTACTTACGTGCATTTTCAACGGCACGGTGGCGAGTGCGGTTGAATTCTTCCGGCGACAGGTTGCTTGGCAACGCATCAAGCTCTTTTACCATTTTATTATTATGCTCGACGCGGGCGGCCAAATAACTGTCGACCAGACGGGCCACCGGGCTTTGCGCACCACCTTCTGTTACATCGCCCGCCGCCAGCGCTTGTTTGAATGCTTCCTGCGTAGTCTGTACAGCAGCGTTGGGCTCGAATGCAAATGCTGCGTGGTTCACACGCTTAAGCACGTTAAGGGTGGTAATGGTTTTGTGGTCGTCCGCAGCGATCAGGCCAGCGTGCTGCAAATACTGGATACTGCGCTGGGCTTTTTCCAACAGCGCCAGATCCAACACGGCGGTTTCCGATAGACCCTGACCCGTGAGATTTTCAAATTCCTGATATGTGTCAGGGATCTCTACTTTATTCTGGTTATCTGTGACAGGCATAGTGATACACTCCTATATTCTTCATTATTACTACCGCATGGCAAACCCATCCTTGCCGGGCGCGATTTTTCGATGGCAGGTTTCCTGGCTTTGCGGAGATTTAAGGCGTTCGTCTTCCCGGTTTGACCAGTGACGGTGTATCTACACCTTTGCATCCGCTTACAGTTGGGAGGGCAGCTTTGGATTTGAACCAAATTCCCTTTTAACGCCGCTTCCGCAGCGCACCATCGGATGGGGAGTGTACCTGATAGGCAGGCAGGGTCAAGCCCTTACGCTGCCTCAAGCTGCCGCCCAAATTGTAATTGCCGGTAGGATAGCGCCTCGGCGATATGGTCGCGGCTGACCTGCTGGCTGCCTGTCAGGTCGGCTATGGTACGCGCTACACGCAGTACACGGGTATAGCCACGCATGGAAAGACGAAGTTTTTCAGTAGCTTCTTCCAGAAGTTGTTTGCCTTCCGCCTGCGGACTTACCAGCTGGTGCAGCAATTCGCCGGAAAGTTCGGCGTTGGTGCTGAATCCTTGCGACTGAAGGCGGTTTTTCTGTACCTGCCGGGCGGCCGCCACGCGGGCCGCAACTGCGGCGCTTTCTTCCCCTGCCTGCTGGCCCAGCATGTCGAGTGTCGGCAGGTCGGCCACCTCGATCACCATGTCAAAACGGTCATAAAGCGGGCCGGATATCTTGTCCTGATACTCCATGGCGCATTTGGGCGCCTTGTTGCAGGCGCGACCAGCATCGCTTAAATAACCACAACGGCAGGGATTCATCGCAGCAATAAGCTGGAAACGCGCCGGATATGTTACATGCGCCTGCGCCCGTGCCACGCTGATACGCCCGCTTTCCAATGGCTGGCGCATGGATTCCAGCACGGCGCGGGGAAATTCCGGCAACTCATCCAAGAACAGCACACCATTATGCGCCAGCGATATCTCGCCCGGCAATGCACGCTTGCCACCACCGACCATCGCCGCCATGGAGCTGGAATGATGCGGATCACGGAACGGGCGGCGGGCTGAAAGTTTTCCACCCTTCAATGTACCGGCCACCGATGCGATCATACTCGTTTCCAGTATCTCTCTGGCATCCAGCGGCGGCAATATGCCGGGCAGGCAGGATGCCAACAGTGATTTACCGGCACCCGGAGGCCCCATCATCAGCAAATTATGCGCACCGGCAGCAGCCACTTCCAGCGCCCGTCGCGCAAGCGGCTGTCCACGAACCTCGCGCATGTCCTTTATCGGTACGTATTCGTCGGCGCGCATGCAGTCGGGCGGGGAAAGCACTTGCGTACCTTTGAAGTGGTTGATCAGGGCCAGTAACGAATCGGGCGCCAATACCTGCTCGTTGCCTGCCCATGCAGCTTCACCACCGTTAATGGCAGGGCAGATGATGCCCTTGTTTTCACCCAGTGCCTGCATAGATGCCGGGAGTACGCCCGCCACCGGCGACAGGCCGCCATCCAGCGCCAGTTCCCCCAGTGCGACATAGCCTGCCAGTTCGTCCTGCGGCAGCACACCCATCACCACCAATATGCCGATGGCGATAGGAAGGTCATAATGGCTGCCTTCTTTTATCAGGTCGGCAGGAGCAAGGTTAATGACGATGCGCTTGGGCGGCAGCGCCAGCCCCAGCGACTGCAACGCCGCGCGTACACGTTCCTTGGATTCGCCGACCGCTTTATCCGGCAGGCCTACGATGGAAACATTCGGCAAACCCGATACCATTTGCACCTGTACATCCACCGGCGTGGTATTGATTCCCTGGAATGCAACCGTGCTGATATGCGCAACCATGCGGCTTCTCCTAAGAAATGGCGTTACTCGTGTATTGGCAGCATGTTTGCTACGAAATGTCCAATATTATTCATTAGACTGTCATTAGACTGTCATCCATTTGTCATAAAGCAATTCTATTATTAGTGCAGGAACATTACATCAAATGCTCTGTAACAATAAAAGGAACAAATCCTATGTTTAAAAGAAAAATCATTTTGTCTTTAGCACTTTGTGCCATCACTGTTTTAGCTACCGATCTTACAATTAATAGCGCCAATGCCGCCAAAAATACTCAGCCTTTGGGTATAACCAGCTGCAATGTGAATTTGAATGGCTGGCGTGAATTACGCTGGACTAATGTTCCCGAAGGTTTTACCCAAACTGTTGTGGATGTATTGGTGAGCTATGGCCTTGATGTAGATCATTATCCCGGTGGAAATGATGGATTTTGCTTATGGAACGCTAGTTAACAACTAGAAAGGTTGCCATTATTGCACACGCGACTGTTTAAGCAAGTTGCAGGTTTTGCTTAATGGCAACCCGACTACATTGGAAAAAGAGCCATTGATCCATGGTATGAACCGTTCGGCTAGCCCCTGTATAGCATAACCCCCTGCTTTTCCTTCCCATTCCCTGCTTTTCAGGTAATCCTCGATATCTTTTTGGACCAGTCGGTCAAATCTTACCCTAGTTACTTCCAATGCCTGCTGCACCCTGCCCTCAT
>JBFWQQ010000009.1:0-34891 GCA_050249355.1 Alphaproteobacteria bacterium
AGAGCGCATTGAGCAGCGTGGTCTTACCCGAACCGGTACCGCCGGAAATAATGATATTGATGCGTATTTGGCCGCAGATCGAAAGAAAATCATGCATCTGCTGGCTCATGGAACCGAAACCGACATATTCCTGCAATGTCATTTTCTGCTTGCGGAATTTACGGATGGAAACCAGTGACCCATCGAGCGCCAGCGGCGGAATGATGGCGTTGAAACGCGAACCGTCCGGCATGCGGGCATCCACCATCGGACTGGATTCGTCGATACGGCGGCCCACGATGGATACGATCTTCTGGATCACGTTGATCAGATGTTTCTCGCTGCCGAACGTAATATCGGTGAGCAGTATCTTGCCTTTTTTCTCCACATATATCTGATCGTGGCCGTTTATCATGATATCGGCCACATCCGGATCGGCCATCAATACTTCGATCGGACCGAAACCAAGCAGATCGTCTACCGCCTGATCTTTAAGAAGGTCGACTTGCAGGGCGGTAAGCGGAATCTGGATATCGTGATACAGTATCTGGCCAGCAATATCCCGCACCCGCTGTTTCTTGGCCTCATCAGGCAAACTACGCAGTGCACCGAAATCAAGCCGATCCAGCATGGCATCGGTCAGCTGTTTCTTTGCCTTGAGGTATTCTGCCGTTTCCAGCTTGCTGTCCGAAAAATGCGCTTCGGCTTTGGCACGTGCCTGCGCATGCTTTTCTTCATTGCGGGCAGTGTAGGCAAAAAGCTTTTTTTCGTCGATATTGATGGTGTCGACCGATGTACCCTGCGCGTGTTGCAATTTGTTTGCGGCGCTGGGCACGGGCAGGTTGCTGTGGATCGGTTTTTTACCAAACATGTTATTTCGCCAATAACGATTTCAGACTTTTCTTGAGCGAACCTTGCTGTTTCACCTGCTCTACTGCATCCGGACGGTAGCGCCGGCACAGATGTCCGGCGAACTGATTGAACTGGTCACGGATGATACCTCCGTCCTCGGTTTCCATCAGCGTCTTGGCCTCGTGCTCCGCATGGGCGACCGCCCGTATATCATTGTTGATATGCGCCGTTATCGAATGACGGCAGATATGCTCGAAATCCTGTGTGGTGATCGCTTCTTTGAATTTTGCACCGCTACGGTTAATCACAACCGATATATCCTTGTCCGACACGCCGATGCTGTGCCAGCCTGAAAGCAAACGGGAAGCGTGGGTCAGCGAACGCAGCCACAGCTGGGCCACCATCACCGAATGATCCGAATAGGTCAAGGTAGCAGCCGTCCAGTCGGTCCAGACGTGCGGCACGTCTACCACGATGAATGCGAATTTGCTGCGCAGTACACCCACCAGTTCACGAATGGTTTCAGGGCGTATCATCGGCATCAGGCGCAGTTCGTTAGGCGCCGCAACAATATCGAGGTTGTCATGATACTTCACCAGCATCTTACTGATCAGCATGTCATCCAGACCGCGATCTGGATAATCGAACAGTTCGCGTATGCCAAATGTAGCGTTGAGATCCAGGCTCTTGCTGATCAGGCCAAACTGGTAATCCATATCCACCAGCACGGTCGGCTGGTTGTAGGTGGTGGCCAGGCTGTACGCAAGATTGAGTGCCACTGTGGTTGCCCCGTCACCGGATGCTGCCGCCATCACCGATACCACGGTGCCCAGACCGGAAGATTCGCGCGTGGTGGTTTGTAACGCCTTGCTGTTGAAGAGTACGGTACGCAACTCGGATGCCTGGACCGGGCGCGGGAAATATTCCAGCACTCCGCGCGCTTTGAGCTCACGGTAAAACACGATATCGTTGACGGTGCCGACCACAACCACCCGCACCGATTCCTCGCAATGCAGCGCCAGCTCATCTATGTCCTTCAGCGCAGCATCATTGCGCCCGCCGATATCGATCAGGATATATTCAGGCGCGGTGGTGCGCTCGTTTAATGCTTCGATCGCCTGTGCGATACCGCCTACCGCCACCTGCACATCAGGATAGCCCAGCACTCGCGCCAACTCAACCAACCCACTCAATTCTTCCTGGTCAAAACTAACAATTAAAAATGGGCTGATATTGCTCATACGGCGGTCAAATGTATCCGGTACGGGTTACTGTGTAGAAATCGTGCTGAGCAGGCTGTTCTCATTTTCTTCCTGTTGCGGCCTTGGCGGCTGGAGGTATACACGATAGGTCTGCAGTGCCTTGTCACCATCACGGTAATCCAGCAGGTTCGGGTTGGTGAACTGCTGTTTATTGCTCACCATCTGCACCGTGTTGGCTGAAACCGAGCAACCGAAGGTCAAAGGATGTAGGTTGTAAGGATTGATACTGTTATCGATATAACGATTTTCACAATCGCGCGCCACGACACGTTCGTACACCAGTGTCACGCCTTCCGGGCCATTCGTACTTTCCACCGGAATGCCATGATGATCGAACAGTTCGTATGTCTGAGCACAGTGGGTGCTGGAGGGATCACAGTTCACTTCGGCGCGTGTCGGCTTGTCATTTGCCACGATACGCGAAAGGTTGGAAAAGGATGCCGTGGAATTGAGATTCATGTTCACCACTTCCGATGACACATCCAGCAGGTTCTCCGGATCGCCACGGTTATAGTATGCCTCGCCGGGTATCTCGTTGCAGGCAGCAGTGAACAGTAACAGAGAAAGTATGTGAGATTTTTTCATAGATCAGTCCACCATAAATCCGATTGGGCCTTCAACAGGCGGCGTTTGTGACAGGGCGCGCACATCGCCGGACAACGACCCCAGCGCACCGTAGAAGAACATTTCCATCTGGCTGGCCGGACGGAAATCATCCGTCGGAAGCTTCACATCCGAGCCTTTGAGCGGATCCACTACATACGGGGTAACGGCAATCACCAGTTCGGTTTCATTACGCTGGAATTCGGTGCTGCGGAACAAGGCCCCCAGTACCGGCACTTCCTTGACGCCTGGAAACTGCTCAATGGTCGAGGTCATCTGGTCTTTGATCAGGCCGGCGATCATGAAACTTTCGCCGGGCGCCAGTTCCACGGTGGTTTTTGCGCGGCGGGTGCTGATACTGGGAATGGTGAATCCGCTGATCTGGATCGAATTGGCGGTCGATATCTCAGAAACCTCCGGCATGACCTCCATGCGGATACGATTTTCCGACAATACCTGCGGGGTAAACTTCACGGCCACACCAAACGGTTTGTATTCCACGCTGATACCGCCGCTGAGGCTGCTCTGTACTACCGGAATGGGGATTTCACCGCCAGCAAGAAATTCCGCCTGCTCACCGGATATAGCCACCAGGTTCGGCTCTGCCAGTAATTTAAACAATCCGTCACGTTCCATCGCCTTCAGCAGGCCACCAACGGAGTTTCCGGTCGGTCCATCGGGCTGCCATGTACCACCCAGAATGCCCTGGATATCGGTGGGGCGGCGACCACCCGGTAACCACCAGTCACCCGGGTTCACTGTCGGCTGGCCAGAATCTGCAACCACCAGCGGCGCAATACCGGCGCCGGTGCCGAGCAGCACCATACCATTACCAGATGCGCGTGAAATGGCGCTCAGATCAACGCCCAATACCTTTAATGCCTCACGGTTCAGCTCACCCACGCGTACGCGCAGCATGACCTGCTGGCCGCTGGCCACCTGCATCATGTTCATGATTTCCGGCGAGGGCAAAGCAACTGAATCCGCTGCCGCCGATTCCGTGCGCACGTTGGCGGCATTAGGACCATCGGCATGGATAAAATCTTCGACGATCTTTACTGCCTTATCCACCACATAGGCGCTACTGACCAGACCGGTCAGCGCAATACTGGTATTCACCATTTCCACGCCGATCTTTTCATCCGGGAAAAAATTACGCAGCGCGCGGCGTATCGCCGGCAGGTCGTGTCCCACTACAATATTCACGTCGCGCACCACCCGACCTTTGGGATCGAGGATACGCAGGTTGGTCTGCCCCTTGCGCTTACCCACCACTGTAAGGTTGCGAGGGTTGTGTGCATGCACATCAGCGATATCCGGGTTGGCAACCAGTATTTCATCCATGGCGACAGGCAGCTCGATCAGCGACGAACGATTGACCGGCACAAAGATGTTTTGCATGTCACGCGCCACTTCAGCGCGGGCGGTGAGAGTTAATGACACCGTCGATAAAATGAAACTCACGAAGAAGAGAGCGCAACTTTTTGCACGCATAGTTTTTCCTTTAATCATTGATTTGCTCCCATGTCATCTTCGACCGCCTGCTGTACTGCCGGATCAGGGACATTAAGGGCACCGTCGTCATCGATAAATTCGCCTTGTTCGTAATCGTTATCCGTTTTTGTGCCACGCACCACACGTACACCAGGGCCACGTTGCGTTACGGCTTCTGCATGGGTCAGATCCTCATAGGTGGTAGGCAGCGGAATCCCTTCCTTATCCATATCCTTCAAGGAGCGCAGTGTAAGCGACAGCGTGCCGAGTTTTTCCGCCAGCCTTACTTCCTGCGCAACACTTTCGGGCACTTCCAGCGTAATGCTGTTAGGCGCAGTATTTGCATTGGTACTCGTGTTGGGTCCTTCGGCAGGGCGCAGGTTGACCGCCAGCACACGTGCATTGGGAACCAGCACCTCGGCATAGGCCGGACGACCACCCGCCGATGCACCGCCGTTACGTGACTGATCTCTGCGCATCTCGGCTGGCACATTGTGCGTCACCAGTACATCCACACGGTCACCGGGGAACACGTAACCCGCCACACCGGAAATCACGTCGGTGGCCAGTGTCATCGCGCGCATGCCGGAAGGCAACGTAGCTGCCAGAAAGCTTGGGTCATTGGGGTTGCCCAGACGGGTCTTGAGTAATGGCTCGTATGGCATGAAGGTTGCGCGCGCTACCTTGCCGATCGTATTTTCATCCTTGCCATCCGATACGATAAAGCTTTCAAGCACCAAATGCGAAGGCCACGGCTGGCGGCTCAGCATTTCCGCTGTGATAACGGTACCCACGTTGATCTGTTCCCGGGCGACCAGAACCTCTGCCGTAGAAGAGTTGACAGGCTGGCTGGTGGTTACGGTAGCAGTGGAACCCTGGTCTTTATCGCCGGAAAGTTTTAGTGCTGCCACACCTGCAACGATTGCAATCACGGCGGCAACCAGTAAAAGGACAACGCGCATATTTGTTTCTTCTTGCTTATAAGTTAATCATACAACTCAGGCTTATACCGGATGAGTTTACGCGCTGCAATTATATTATTAAAAATTTATAAAAAAATCCTTTTTATCCGCAGGTATGTTACAGTTTTATTACAGTGCCTTTTGTGCTGCCCGTTGCGATTTTTTGCGCTCGTTACTGTCCAGTTCCGCCTTGCGTAGCCGCAGAGTTTTTGGGGTAACCTCCACCAGTTCATCGTCTTCGATGTAGGAAATCATCTGTTCCAGCGTCATCCGGCGCGGCGGAACCAGCCGGATGGCCTCGTCCTTGCTGGTAGTACGGATATTGGTGAGCTGTTTTGCCTTCAGCACGTTGATCTCAAGGTCATTATCACGGCTGTGCTCGCCCACGATCATCCCGGCATACACCTTATCGCCCGGATTGATGAACATGGCGCCGCGCTCCTGCAGGTAACCAATCGCATAGGCCACCGCTTCGCCCCGGTCGGTCGATATCAGCGCACCGTTGCGGCGGCCCAGTATCTCGCCCTTATGCGGCTGGTAATCATGGAACAGCCGGTTCATCAGGCCGGTACCGCGTGTATCGGTCAGAAATTCGCCCTGATAGCCGATCAACCCGCGCGAGGGTACATGGAACAGCAGCCGGATCTTGCCGCCGCCCGATGGGCGCATGTCCTGCATGTCGCCTTTTCGCAGGCTCAGTTTTTCCACCACAACGCCGCTATGTTCTTCATCGACGTCGATCACCACTTCCTCGATCGGCTCCAGCAGCTGCCCGCCTTCCTGCCGGAACAGCACACGCGGGCGCGAAACAGACAGTTCGAAGCCTTCCCGGCGCATGGTTTCGATCAACACGCCCAGCTGCAGTTCGCCACGGCCCGCCACCTCGAACGCGTCCTTGGACGCCGTTTCTGATACACGGATCGCTACGTTGCCTTCGGCCTCCTTCATCAGGCGGTCGTGGATCATGCGGCTGGTCACCTTGCTGCCCTCGGTTCCGGCCAGCGGCGAATCGTTCACGCTGATGGTCACGGCCATGGTGGGTGGGTCGATGGGAGAGGAATGGATAGGCGTAGCGATTTCCAGCGCACCAATCGTATCGGCCACCGATGCATCGGCCAGCCCGGCAATGGCAACAATATCACCCGCCTGCGCCGTCTCAAATGGTACACGCTTGATACCATCGAACGACAGCAGCTTCGTTAAACGTCCCTGCTCCACCAATTCGCCATTGAGGTTGATCGCCTTGATCTGCATGCCGGTTTTTACTGTACCGGAATAAATCTTGCCGGTCAGTACACGGCCCAGGAATGAATCGTATTCCAGCATGGTCACCAGCATGGAAAAGGGTGCATCCCTGTCGACGGCCGGCGCAGGCACGTGCGAAATAATACGGTTGAAAAGCGGATCGAGACTTTCGCGCGGATCACCCAAATTTTCGACCGCCCAGCCTTCACGGCCCGATGCATAGAAGATCGGGAAATCGAGCTGGTCTTCGCTGGCATCGAGTGCCACAAACAGGTCGAACACCTCGTTCACCACCTCATCCGGACGCGCATCGCCACGGTCTATTTTATTTACCAATACTATTGGCCTAAGCCCCAACCTTAAAGCTTTACTTAAAACAAATTTTGTTTGCGGCAGTGGCCCTTCTGCACTGTCCACCAGCAGCACCACCCCATCGACCATGGATAGCACACGCTCCACCTCACCGCCGAAATCGGCGTGGCCCGGCGTATCGATGATATTCACGCGCACACCCGGCCGGTTGACTGAAGTGCATTTGGCCAAAATGGTAATGCCGCGCTCACGCTCCAGGTCGCCGGAGTCCATTACGCATTCAGCGACCTGCTGGTTGTCGCGGAACGTACCGCTTTGCCGCAGCATCTGGTCGATCAGTGTGGTTTTGCCATGATCCACGTGGGCAATGATGGCGATATTACGTAATTCCTTGGTCATTTTCGGTCTTTATATTTCCAGCACAAAAAATAACCTGACGCGCCAGTGGCGCGCAGGTTTATTTTCATAGGTTAGTGATTGTTATGATATGTGGCGGCTAAACTATGCCTGCTGTTTCAAATTAACAGCGGAGGTTTTCCCATTATTCTCTGCCAGATCGTAAGAAAGGCGTTGGCCTTCCTGCAGTCCGTTCATACCGGCTGCTTCCAGTGCCGAAATATGCACGAACACATCGCGTCCGCCATCATCGGGCTGAATGAAACCAAAACGTTTCGTGGGATTATACCATTTTACCGTACCTGTCGCCATGACATGCTCCTTAAGTGTAGTGTAGTGATTGGCAGGCCTTATGCCATACCGGGTAGGGATTTCTAGCGTGTAATTCTGGCAATGGCAACCGGATTTATCACTGTGTCGTATCAGGCTTTGCGCGGCCCAGAATCCATCCGGCCCCGGTTGCTGCAAGCGCTGCTGCAACCCATACCAGCGGCATTACCGGAAACCAGCCGCCAAATAGCCTTATGTCTTTGGTATCTAACATTAATCTGATGTCTTCTGGCAAATGTTCATATAGCAATATAGTCAGCAGTATCGCCGCCGGCACCATCACAACGACCGCTGCACTGCAGCGTCGGCGCGACCTGCCATTCCTGCGCATGAACCACACCAGGAGCCCCCCAGATAGGATAAACGGGGGAACAAACATCACCCCCATGACCAGTATGAATTCCCACAAGGTCATGAAATGCAGAGCCTAGAAACTGAACTGTTCCTTGATGATACGCTCTTCGAGATTATGCTCGGCGTCAAACAACAGTTTCACCCCCAGCTTGCGCTGTTCGGACACCACCACCTCGGTCACATCCTCGATCTCGGTGAAATCAGCCACGGCATTCACAGGCCGCTTCTCGGCTTCCATGATGGAAAAGCTGATACTGGCATTATGTGGCAGCAGGGCGCCCTGCCAGCGGCGCGGACGGAAGGGAACCAGCGGGGTGAGCGCGATCAGCTTCGAATCGAGCGGAATGATCGGCCCGCCGGCGGAAAAGTTATAGGCAGTGGAACCGGCCGGGGTTGCCACCATCAGGCCGTCGGCGATCAGTTCCTTCAGGCGCACCACATGGTCGATGGTGACGCGGATCTTGGCGGCCTGCCTGCCTTGACGGAACACCGAAACCTCATTGAATGCCAGAGCCTGACTGGATTTCCCGCTCTTGCGCATGGCATACATATGCAGGGGGTACAACGTGGAAACCCTGGACTGTTCCAGCCGCGCAGGCAGGTCTTCCAGTGCCAGCTCGTTCATCAGGAAGCCAATCGTGCCGCAGTTAACGCCATAAAATGGCAGCTTCATACGCATATATTTGTGCAACGTCTGCAGCATGAACCCATCGCCGCCCAGCACCACAATGACCTCGGCACTCATACGACGCTTGGTGATCTCCACCACTTCGTAACGCTCTTTGATGTATTTGAGGGCTTTTTGCGCCTTAGGCGACTGGTCAGCAAGGCAGGCTATTTTTTTCACCGACTCAATTCCTCGAGAATAAGGTTAAAAAGTTAATTTCTCCGCTCACATAAGCAGAGTTTTTGCATAGTGTAAAGTCAGAGAATTTTATTTCGGGTGAATTTGTGCTGCTTTACGCACCAGCGCGATAATATAGGAAAGGTTTTCGGTCTGCCCGGCTTCCGATTGCTGCAATATGCGCTCCACTACCCGGTTGGCAAACTGCGGCGTACCGGATCTTTCGCCCTCTTCTTTCAATTCATGCACAATCTTGATGAGCGTATTGACTGCCGGGAACATGGCATCGGGCAGGCCCGACTTGTTGTATATGGCCCGAAAACCCAGTTCGCCCTTGTCATGGATAAGGGCCTGTGTGTTTTCCAGCGGCACACCGGCGAGCGAGGACAGGCTCACCTCAAAAAAGATCATGTTGCCCTGACACAAGCCACCCAAAATGATAGAGGGCGTGAGCGCATTGAATGCGCGCAACTGGCTGACGATCTTGCCCACTTCGTGCTTGCCGTGGGTATGGCGGATAAGCTCAAGCGTTTCCTTCTCGCGGGTTTTTTCCACTTCGCGGTCGATCTGCTCTGCCGAGATGGCGTATTTCTTTTTGAGCGTTTCCGCCAGCGCACCCGACACCACATTGACCAGCTTGTTAACCGCACCGGCAGGCAAGCCGCTGCGGGTTGAAAGCGACCGCATGACCGATTCATTATTGCCATGTGTTTTGATGATCTTATCAACGCCGGAGTCCGAAAGCACGGCGCCGATATTGCCCGCCAAAGCGGCAGCGACCTTCTCGTTGCCTTTATCCAGCAGCGTATCCGATACTTTCATGGAAACGACCTTGCGGCTGGATATCGCCAGCTGACGTGACACGCTCTCACTGGACTTGATGATCTCTACCAGGTCTTCGTCGGTCAGCACTTCGGAGAACTGTAGCACCGGCAGCGATACTTCCTCGACGTCCTTTGCAAGGGATTTCACAATATCGTGCGGGATAGCCGGGCTGTTTTTCACGTTTTCGGCCAGCGCCACACGAACACGCACTTCGGTATCACGCAGGAGCAGACGGAAAATCTGCTCGGCAACCATCACCTCATGCCCTGCCAGCCGCTCGTGCCCGTAGGCACCGGCAATACGGTCGGCCATGTCGACACGTGTCTCAGACGAAGTATCGCGCAGCAGGCGCTGTACATCTTCTTCACTTAGGGCTAGCGGACTGGACTTCATATCAGTGGACATGATGGGTACTGTCATCAGCCTGCTCTCCTGCCTTACCACCAATGATAGCCAGCAGATATTCCATGTTATCTACCGTGCGGTTATATTTTTCCATGTAGATACGGTCAATCACGCGCTTGCGGAAATCGGTGCGCTTGCTGCGGCCATATTCCGTTTCCTGCAGGCTGACCTTCACCAGCACCTGCACGGCATTGTAAAAACCCTCCGGCATGTTGGCCGCTTTGTATATGGCCTTGAAGCCCAGCGACCCTGTATCCATGAGCAGTATACGGGCGTTTACGCGCGGGACACCGGCTAGCCTTGCTACACCGGCTTCAAAAATGCTCAACGCACCAACGCACAAGGCACGAATAAGGAACGAATGGGTCAGGCGCCCGCTCATAAAAAGCTGGTCGATCAGGTCTTCAACATCTTCGTCGTTAACCGGGCTGATCACGCCGCCGGTAGGCAGTATGCCCAGCATCTGCCACTCGCGTGCATCGTTAGCCGCCTTATCCACCACAGGCAGGCCAATACGGTACGTATGTGCCATGTGGCGCTTGAGCTCGTCACTGACCAGGTAATAAACTTTTTCTGCCACCGTCAGCGGCAGGCCACCGCGGTGCACCAGCACTTCCAGCAGGCTTTTCTGAGCTGAAATGAAGCTCCACGAATCCAGCAGGCTTTTTTCGGCAATGCTGGCACCTTTATTGTTGAACAGTTCGCCGAGCACTTTTTCCATGCGGGAATCGATCAGCGCGCCGGACAGATCCTCGGACACGCTGTCACGCCGGGCGATGGCGCATAATTTCACGACTTCGGTGGTGCTGTGCACTATGGATATGAGATCCTCTTCCGTCAGCACGATCGAGTGCTCCAGCACGGCACCTGCAATATCCACATCGTCCTCGGCCAGACGCATGATAATGTCGTGCGGCACATCCGGGCACATGCAGAGTTGCTCGGAAAGGGTACGGCGCACCTTTCTTTCTACGTCATTGACAAGGATCCGGAAAATATCATTGGCGATGCTGGCTTCCGAATCGGAGAAATTACCGGAACGGTAATCACTCGCGATCTTTGCCGCAACCATGCTGCGAACCCGGCCCGAGGGTTCCCGCGTGAGTTTTTTTACGTCCATTCCCGTTACATTCGCCATGGAATAACCGTATTGCCCTACCTGTTGATGATTTTGTTAAAAATATAGCTTCATCAAGAGTCTAATGCAATATGAAACGCTATTCCCTTGTTATTTTTATGTTAATACGCTTTGCTCTAACACCCATTATAATTAATGTTTATTAAAATTTAGTTTATTTTATCTTAAAATCACTTGATTTAACTATTTGTTGGTGAACTATTGGCAAACTGCGCCATTACATGCTATTCCAGCAAATAACAACCTTATCGCCTTAATTGCTTTTGTGCATAAAACGCAGCTGTTATTCATTATCATACTTATTGAAGGATATGTGGTTCTGGCCACCGAGTTGCTGGCCATCCGCCAGCTTATCCCCTTCGTAGGTAGCGGTACCGAAACCATCTCGATCATTATCAGCGCTGTGCTGCTACCATTGGCCATAGGATACCATGCCGGGGGGAAGGCGTTTTCCCGCCAGTATCAGCTGCGCAAGGCAAAAGGCGTTGAAGAACCCCTTACGGTTCGCAAGCTGCTGCTTAGAAACATCGTAACCGCCCTTATCATACTGAGTATTGGTATGTCCTACTTGTTGATGGATGCGTTTTTCGGGTTGCTGTCTGCATTTGGCGCCACCCACCGCCTGACCCAGACCACTGTGTACTGCCTGCTGTTCCTCGTTTATCCCGTATACCTGCTAGGCCAGACCGTACCGCTGGTAAGCAATTATTTCTCGCGCCATAAACTCAGCGAAATCACCGGAAGGATGCTGTTCTTCTCAACGGCCGGTTCGTTTCTTGGGTCGGTATTTTCCACCATTGTGCTGATGACCACCATCGGCGTGCACAACACCGTCATCCTTACGTTGGGCCTGCTCTGCGTACTGGTGATACTGCTGGTGCGCCGCCCGCTCGCTTATGAAAATTTCCTCTGCGGGTTCATATTCCTGATGCTGCTGCTCATGAACGGAAACACCATGATGGATACCATGCGCGTGGTTTCAAACAACGCCTATAATATCGTACAGGTAATAGACGAGCCGCACAAAAAATCCACCAACCTGATAATCAACCGGTCACATTCCTCAAAGATATCCAATGATCCCAAACAGAATTTCGTCTATTGGCAGTATGTACAGTCCGTTTTCATAGACACCATGCCACAAAGCGGCCCGCCGAAGGATATCCTTATACTGGGCGCAGGAGGGTTCACCATCGGACTGACCGACAAGCACAACAATTATTTGTATGTGGATATCGACAAGGCACTAAAGGAAGTAGTGGAAAAGAACTTCCTGAGAAAGCCTCTGACGCCTAACAAGCGCTTTCTTGACGCTTCTGCCCGCGCGTTCGTGCATACGCACGATCAGCAATACGACCTGATCCTGATCGATACCTATACGAATTTTCTTTCGATCGCACAGGAAGCCACCACCAAAGAGTTTCTGCAAGACACCAAAAAATTACTCAAACCCAATGGTGTGCTGCTGGCCAACGTCATTATGTCCCCTGATTTCCGCGAACTGTTCAGCGTGCGCTATCACAATACCTTTGCCAGCGTGTTCCCGGTATTCTCCCGGCAGGTGCTGGGCAATTACAAACCATGGCCAAATAAAGAGACATCCGTGCTAGATATGAATAATGTGATCTACAGCTACTACAACCATGACATGACACAGGACAGCGCCCTATACACGGACGATCGCAACACCTACTCATTGGATCGCGATTAATGCTCCCTGACGCCAGCGTCAGGCGATTTCAAATATCCCGTCAACTTCCACCGCCACACCGAATGGCAGATCGCTGACCCCCACAGCGGCGCGTGCATGTTTGCCCGCTTCACCGAATACCTCAACCATCAGGTCGGAAACGCCGTTGGCAACTTTCGGCTGCTCGGTGAAACCGGGCGCAGAATTAACGAAAATACCAAGTTTCACACATTTCCGGACGCGGCCCAGGTCGCCATCACAAGCGGCTTTTAAGTGTGCCAGCATATTCAGGCCGCACAGGCGCGCAGTGGCTTGTGCTTGTTCTACGCTAAAGCCCGTACCTACCTTGGCGATATCCACGATCTTGCCCTCTTTCACCGGCACCTGGCCAGATATAAAAACAAGGTTGCCTGCTTTGACAAAAGGAATGTAATTGGCAGCCGGAGCCGATGATACCGGAAGCGTAATGCCGAGTTCGGCCAGTTTTTTGTCTACAGGATTATTCATGGTATACCTCTTTTCATCTTATCAGGAACGCCATGCTTCTAACTCATAAGGCAAGGGTTTGGCAATACCCGGCGGGTAAAAATGCCCGTATTGGCCACTTTTTAACCATATATCAATGTTTTGTAGGAAAAATGCTCAGGTTAGTGCCTATAAAACCATGATATTTGCGAAAAAACATAGAAATGTGTTTTTTGTCAAAAAACTGTCACAATAATATGGTATTATTTTGGTATAGTTAATGGGTAATCTGTCCATATCAATATACTCAGATCACAGGTAAGGAAACGTTATGCAGTCTCACGCTATCGCAATCGCTCAGGAAAAACAGTCTATGGTTCGCCAGACGCTGATGTTCTTACTCCTGACCTTAAGCATCTATATGCTGCTGATCTATCCGGTGTTCGCCGCATCCGGCACCCCTACCCCAATGGGTACCGTGCTGTGCGCAGTGGTGAACATGGTATATGGCAACCTGGGCCGTGGCCTCGCTACGCTGGCAATCATCATCGTGGGCGTAGGCGCCACGCTGGGTAAAGTATCGTGGGGCCTGGCCATCACCGTGGGCGTAGGCATTTCCGTGATCTTCAACGCCGGCCCGATCGCCAACCTGCTGGGTTCTGGTATCAGCGGTTGCTAAGCAGGGCATTGTTGCACCGAATATCTTACGATCCTGTCAACAAACTGTAATACTTTTCTGATATAGTAGAAGGCGTTAGTACTATGCAGTTTATGGTTTTTTAATACCGTACTGCTAGCGTGGTACGTTGCGTGCGTTAATTGGGTATCGGGGCTTTATGCTGAATTTCCTGAAAAAAGAACAGCCGGAGGAAGAAAAGTCGCAACTCGACGTATCGGGTGTTGCCAGCAAGGAACTGCACGAATTCATCCCTTTTTATACCCACTTCAACCCGGACACCATCATCACCAAGAATGGTGAGTTGATGAAGATCATACGCATCAACAGTAACAATTTCGGACTGAATTACGAAAGCGCGCAGGATGCGCAGCATACCGTGCGCGAGATCGTTCGCCGCGCCATCAACAGCACCGTGAAAACCGACCAGTTCGCCTTCTGGGTACACACCCTGCGCCGCCGTGAGCCTATCCGGCATGAAGGCACATACGAAAAGGGATTTACTTCGTATGTGTACGACAAATGGAAGCAATCGCATGACTGGCAGTTCCAGTTCTACAACGAGATTTACGTC
The DNA here is from genome assembly GCA_050249355.1 of Alphaproteobacteria bacterium. Taxonomy (GTDB): domain Bacteria; phylum Pseudomonadota; class Alphaproteobacteria; order Rickettsiales; family SXRF01; genus CAZAQK01. The sequence goes on from JBFWQQ010000009.1 coordinate 14,407, forward strand.
ACCATCCTCCACGACGGCCAGCCGGCGGAAATGTTCGATAAAAATTTATTGAACAAGTCGATCCTGCCGAAACAGAACCGGATCGCACGCAATGAGTTTCTGCAGCAGGCCCATGCGGAGCTTAACGCTGCGTGCGAAGAGATTACAGAAAAAATCCGTGAGTATTATAAAGCCAAGCTTTTATGCCTGGTCGAGCAGTTGCCGGAAGATATGCCGGAGCTTGCGTCCACTCCTATCTTCTATTCCGAACCGATGGAATTCCTGGGCAAACTGTGCAACCTGCACACAAAGCACTACCCGCTTACCAGAAATTCAATCGACAAGGCTTTGTCAAACTATGAGGTGACATTCGGCTACAATGCGCTGGAAAACAAGCTGCTAAGTGGAGAGAAACGTTTTGCCGGCATTCTGACCCTCAAGCAATATGTGGAAACCCCGTCCGAAACGATCGACAACATCCTGCAGCTGCCGGTGGAAATGATCGTATGCCATGCATTCCATTTCGTGCCGTCCTCCATGGCACTGAAGCCCCTGCAGGAACAAAAACGCCTGTTTGAGATGAGCGAAGACTTTTACTCGTTGCAAAAAACCGGATTGCGTTCGCTGTTGACCAGGAACACCAACAATCCCACCGATTTTGGCAAACAGCAAACCTCTGTCATGGTGCTGACCGATGATTACAGGCATCTGGAAGAAGAGATGTCGAAAGTACAGCAGGCATTTGCCAAGCTCGGCCTGCTTACGGTTCGTGAAGATATCAAACTCGAAGAATGTTACTGGGCGAACCTTCCCGGCAACTTCGAGTTCCTGCGCAGGCAGGATTTTATCCTGTCAGAGCAGCTGGCCGGCTTTTGCCGCCTGAACCTGTTCCCCAACGGCAATCAGAATAACAATCACTGGGGCGACGCAGCGGCGCTCATACCCACCATCGTGAATTCGCCCTATTTCTTTAATTTCCATTATCAGGATAACGGTCACACCGTTGTATATGACTTCAACTCGTTCAACGATCAGGCCGCAGATGCGACGCTGGGTCTTCTGATTACGCTGAGCATGAAAACCCATCCGCAGCTGTATATCTTCGACAAAGACCAGAGTAGCCGCCTGTTCATGGATCGCATCGGGGGTAATTATCATATTTTTGATCCCGGTGAAGAACGTGGCGAACGTACGTCTTTAAATCCGTTCTCGCTGGAGGATAATCCGCGCAACCATAGTTTCCTGTTGGCATGGTGCTGTGCACTGGTCGAACAGGCCGGGCCCGTAAGCGATAACCAAAAGAGCGTACTCAAGCAATCGCTGATCGCCATACTCTCCGGCCCAGCGGAATCGCGCAACCTGGCCGGTTTCCTGCGCACGGTACAGGAATACGACTCCGATCTGGCCGATCGCTTTGCACCTTATTATGGACGCGGACAATATGCTGGCATATTCGATGCCGCACAGGAAACGCTTGATCTTGCCATCCATATGCACAGCTTTGATATGAGTGAGCCCTTGAAGGCCAGCCCGGTTGGCATTTCGCTGTTTTCATACCTTATGCACCGCATCATCAGCAGCATCGACGGCAAGCCCACCATCATTGTCATCAAGGATGCCTGGGCACTGCTTGAAAATGATTTCTTCGCGCCGCGCCTGGAAAGCCTGCTGGAAATGCTTAAACAGAACAATGTAATGGTGGTCTTCACTACCCGCCAACCCGAACACCGCGCCGGCACGCAAACGCAGCACACCCTGAACCAATGCTGCGCCACCAAGATTTATGTGCCCGACGACGTGATGCTGCAATACGCATCCGAACCGCTCGGCATCAGCAAGCACGATTCGGATTCCCTGCGCCGCATGAACCGCCAGCGTGGCGATTTCCTGCTCAAGCAGGGCAATGAAACCATCGGCCTTCGGGTCAGTTTCAAGGGCATGGATGACGCACGCGCCATCTTCTCCGGCGACATCAAGAACCTCATAGCGGCAGGCGGCCCGTATGCCAGCCTGCCTAAATACTACCAATGACGGCGCACCGCAAACATACGTTGCTGGGCCTGGCCGTGGCGTCAGTGCTGATGCTGCTGCCCGATGTAGCGTATGCCCTGACCTGCAGCAGCGGTTCGGCTAGCGGCAATATCTACAGCACAGGCACGGCCTGCGGTTCTGCATGGACGCTGCAGAATATTTTCAGCCGCATATTCTGTGACTTTGTACTCATCATCAACCGGGTGCTGGGCGATATTTTCTGCTCGATCACCTATGCGCTGGAAGGCACGATCGGGGCGCTTTTCACCTTGTATATCGCCACGTTCGGCGCCCAGCTGCTCATGGGAAATATCCAGCTCACCAGCAAAGAGGTAATGGTCCGCCTGCTGAAGATCGCAGGCGTATGGTCATTCATCACGCAAACCTACTGGTCTATCGGCCTGACCTTTGTTTTCTTTGTACAGGCTGGCCTGTGGGGCGCCAAATGGTTCTGGGAAGCGCTCGATATCATCGACCCCGGGCATGCAGAGAACCTTAACCCCCATACGATCACCACCGGCACCACCGGCAGCGTAATGGATATTTTTGCGTTCTTTGACCAGACGCTATATAGCGCCATTATCGGCCCATTCACGCAGGCGAACTCTGCTATTATCGGATTTTTCTTCGTGATGTGGTATATCGTGCCGACCTTGTTCATGCTGGCGGCATACTGGCTGTGGATGAACCTGGTGATCATGTTGCGCGCCATCCTGACCTTCCTGATCGCGGTCAGCGCGCTGGCATTCCTGCTGGCCATGAGTCCGATATTCCTCAGCTTCATGCTGTTTTCCGCCACCTATCAGTTTTTTGAGAACTGGCTCAAATTCATGATGTCATACTCGCTGCAGGTGATGGTAGTGTTCAGCATCACGGCTTTATGGTTGGCGGCAGCCTACCTGTTCATCGGTTTCTTTGATGAACTGTCGCGGGTTGTGTTCCCCTACAACTCCCTATGGGCAGAATCCGCACCCAATACCGACCCTGTCAATACATGGGGCATCTGCCCGGTCGATTTCAGCCAGGATCCTGTCCTTGGCCCGCAGGTAGCGTGCCAGAACGGTGCGTTTGACCCTATTAATGTCAAGGCGGATCGCGATGAGATGATTCCGGCCTCACGCATACCGCAGCAGGGCGAATTCGTGTATTACATCATCTACCGCCTGCTTACCCTGATCATCATCAGCTACGCCTTTGATGCGCTGGTACGTCAGGCACCGTATATCGCCCGCAGCCTTGCCGGCCCGGAATATGTGCCAATACTTGGACAGGGCTATGGATTTTCCAAATACGGTATTATCAACCAAACCCCCTCATGGTTAAAAAGCGGTGGCCAGATCGGTCGCGGCATATTCGGCAGTCTGGGGCTGGGCGGTGCAAAAACCGCTGTCACTGAGAACCTGAAGTCCGGTTATGCCAATTATTACAATAAAGCCATGCAGGGGGTCTTAAGCAGACGCCTAGGCATTAAATAAGGATTAATTAATTATTTATTTAATAATCAACTCTATAGTATCGTGCACGGAACGATACATACATAAGCAACGAATATATAAGGATAAGAATGGGTAAATTTTCCCAAGAGGCGCCAAAAACGAAAAACTGGTACAAAGACCGGTACCAGTATGTTCTGGTTCAGCGCAAGATACTGACTACTGTTACGCTGGCAGCGCTGCTGGTTACACTGGTTACAGTGATCGTAATCTCACAGCTCACCCCGCTGAAGTCTGTGGAACCCTTCGTCATTCAGGTAGACCAGAAAAGCGGTGTCACCCAGACCGTCAATCCGTTAACTGTTCCGGAACTAACCGCTAACGAAGCGGTGAATAATTTTTTCCTGGTGCAATACATCCGGTCACGCGAGACCTATAGTCTTACCGATCTCGCCCGTAACTATAATATCGTCCGCGTTATGTCCGAACCGGAAAAGGTATACCGCCAGTTCGTTGCGCAGGCAGATCCCAATAACCCGGGCAGCAACGCCGCCCGTCTGGGCGCCAGCGGCCTGCGCACAGTGAAATTCAAATCCATCACCTATCTGAACCCCAACCTCGTGCAGGCAAGGATCGTGATCGAAGAGCAAGGGGAAGGCCCCGGTTTCCGCCAGTACCATAAAATCGCGCTGGTGGCGTTTGAATATATCAAACTCAATTTAACCAACGAAGAGCGATACATTAACCCGTTAGGCTTCCGGGTTACCGATTATCGCCTAGATGAGGAAATAATATCACGATGAAAAAGATCATAGGTGTTCTGGCTGTAGCCAGCATGATGACCTCCAATCCCGTATTGGCGTTGGACGATGATTACCTGTTCCCTACCGACAGCCGCATCAAGATGCTGCCGTATGACGAGTCGGATATCTACACCATCACCACGAAATACGGCTATCAAACCAGCATCGTGTTCGACCCGCATGAGGAGATTTATACCATTTCCATGGGCGACCGCAGCCTGTGGCAGATCATTCCTTCGGGTAACCGCCTGTTCATCCGCCCTATGGATGTGGATGTCATCACCAACATGACGATCATCACCAGCAAGCGCTCATACAATTTCGATCTCAAATCTGTCGAGGAAGAAAGTCCTAACAGCAGCATCATTTACGTGGCCAAATTCGTCTATCCGGAAGATATGCCGCAAGCAATGATGTCACCCTACGACTCCCAGCTCGGCGACCTGTATGGCGAAGTACCACTGGAAGCACCGGCCGAGATTGCTGCAGAAATGCCGACGCAGCCTGCTACTGAAACAACGGCCCCGGTCACGGCCGCACCGTATGTTCCTCCGATGCCGATCCAGCCTGCTGCGGTTGCATTGTCAGGCGTTGAAAACACCCGTTATACATATGCCGGGCCCGATGAACTGGCGCCGCTACAGGTATACGACAACGGAAAATCCACTTACTTCAAATACCGTGATATTACCCAGCCGTTACCTAACGCATACATCATCGACTCCGACGGACAGGAAAATCCGGTCGGCCATTATGTCAAGGATGGCATGATGGTTGTGGATAACGTGGCCGGCGAATGGTTGCTGAAAAGCAGCGCCGGGGACGTCATGATCTATAACGAAATGCTGAATCCGAAATAGGTGTACCCTCATGGATAACCAAGACGACGATAAAAAAGTCCCGCCATCGCAAGATCCGATTGATGAGAGTTCCTACAATCTGGATCCGGGCGACTATATGGATGCCCTGGAGCCAGATGACGACCAGGAAATGTCCTTAAGCCGCAGCGGGCCTTCTATCGGCAGCGGCCCCGGCAAGGTCATCGTTTTTGGTTTCATCATGCTGGTGGTGGTATCGTTCATCCTTTACAGCCTGTTCTCAGAAACGCCCCAACCCGTAAACCCCAATAATATAGTCGCAGCCGCCAGCCCGGCAGATTCCTCTGTCGTGAGCGCACCGGCAGCGCCTCCGCCACAACCGCTGACGCCGGAAACTTCACCGCTGACACCGCCGCCGCCGCCGCCGCCACCGCCGCCGCCGCCACCTCCTCCGCCGCCTCCTCCGGGCCTGTCGTCCAGTACGACACCGCCACCGCCAGGCGTGGGGTCTTCTTCAGAGCTCCCAGCCCCGCCAGCGCCAAATGCTCCACCGCCGCCGCCCAGTATGCCGATCAATCCGATGGCAGCAGGAGAGATGGACAAGCAAGCCCAGCAACGCCTGCGCTCGAACATGCTGGTCATGGATAACCCAAGTCTGGCAAGCCTGAGCAATGACCAGGCAATCGCCGGCAATGCACTTGATAACAGCGATCCGAATAGGGCATTTGCCAGCAACGTGCTGCGTTCCACTGCCGCAGAAAAAGTTTCGGCTACACGCCTGAACAACCTCGCCATGACCATTGCGCAGGGCAAGATCATCAACGCCGTACTGGAAACTGCCATCAACACCGACCTGCCGGGGCCATTGCGTGCGATTGTCGCGCGTGACACCTATGCAGAGTCTGGTCGGGCCGTACTGATTCCCAAAGGCTCGCGTCTCATCGGCACTTATAATACGGTGATAGCGCGTGGCCAACGTCGCGTACTTATTATATGGACACGCGTCATCCGCCCCGACGGACTGGATATAATGATCGGCTCCCCGGGTGTGGATGGTTTAGGTCGTGCCGGCGTGGAAGGCCATGTGGATAATAAGTACATGGAGATGTTCAGCGCGGCGATACTGACCAGCCTGATCAGTATCGGTGTTGCAGCCGGCGCCGAAGCGGTGACCGACGACGGCACCACTACCAGCAACTCCGATGGCAGCTCCACGCAAACCGGCGGTGCCGGCCTTGCAGCTGGCTCCGAAGCGGTACGCACTGTGGGTGACGTGGGTAAGAGAATAGTGGATACCGCTATTGATGCCCGCCCGACCATTACAGTCGATCAGGGCACCCGGGTGAACGTGTTCGTCAACAAAGACCTGACCTTCCCTTCTTCGGTGCTTGGTTCACATTACTTCAAATAAGTCGCCGCAGGGGTTAGAACCGGTCATGACACAGATATCAAAGCATACCGCGCTCGATACCTATCTTTCCCCCCTGAAGGATTTTTTTGCTCAGCCCAAGGTAAGTGAGATATCCATCAATCAACCCGGTGAGATTTGGGTGGAAATCGGCGGCGATATGGTACGGCATGAGTTGCCTGAGCTGGACCTGACCCACCTCAAAGCTCTGGGCCGGCTGGTAGCGCAGGCATCCGAACAGAAGATCAGTGAGGAAACGCCCTTGCTTTCGGCTACGCTGCCCGAGGGTTTCCGTATCCAGGTAGTATTCCCGCCAGCCTGTGAGCCAAGCAAGGTTGCAATCTCCATCCGCAAACAGACCATACTGGACTTTGACCTCGACCAGTACGAAGCGCTGGGCGCGTTCCAGAACACGATAGTAAAAAAGGAAGAAAACCTTGTAGATAAGCGCCTGCGTGAATTACTGGATGCCGGTGCGGTCAAGGACTTCATCAAAGAAGCTATTCTTGCCAAGAAGAACATCATCATATCCGGCGGTACGTCCACCGGTAAAACCACTTTTTTTAATGCCGCCCTGAAAGTAATCCCACCGACCGAGCGTATCATCACCTGCGAAGACGCGCGCGAGATCAATATTCCGCATATACCCAACAAGGTGCATCTGGTTGCATCCAAAGGCGGGCAAGGCCGTGCGCTGGTTACCATGCAGGATCTCATCGAGGCCTGCCTGCGCCTGCGCCCTGACCGGCTGATGCTGGGCGAATTGCGCGGCAAGGAAGCATTCTCATTCATGCGCGCGGTCAACACCGGTCACCCCGGCTCCATTTCTACCCTGCACGCCGACACCCCGCAACTGGCTATCGAACAGCTGATCCTGATGATCATGCAGGCAGGTCTGGGCATTACGCGTGAGCAGATTAAAAATTACGTAGAAAATGTGATCAATGTCGTTATTCAGCTCAAACGGGGCGCACACGGCATGCGCTACGTATCCGAGATTTATTTTAGAGAAAGTTTATAGAACCTTTTACACCCGCTGGGTCATGCGGTAGAGTAGTGTTCCATGGCTGATAACCGTCAACAGGCAAACATACGGCGCAGACTGGGCAACAGGGTATTCCTGATGGCCATTATGTTCGGCGTGTTCGTGATCCCGATCTACCTGGGGATTGGCGCCGCATTCATCCTGAACTACGGCGAAGCGTACATGAGCGCCCTGTACAACCCGCAATACCTGCTCAGTAACTACGTGCCGCTGGTTGAACAGCTTATCCAATATTACAAGACCTACAATCAGCTGCCACAGGATTATACGCTGAAGCTGGTGGGGCCACCCGCCGGCGGCATATTGCTCAGCCTGATCCTTTATTACTTGCTGCGCGCGCCGCTGACTGATTTCCGTCCATTCAAACTGGAAGAAAGCGTGCATGGGGATGCCCACTGGGCCAACGAAACGGAAATCCGCCGCGCCGGCCTGCGTGCCAAAAAAGGCATCCTGCTGGGTCGTACCGGGGTGAACAACTACCTGATCGCCGACGACTTCCAGCACGTGCTGCTGTTCGCTCCAACCGCCTCGGGTAAAGGTGTCGGCTTCGTGATCCCCAACCAGCAGTTCTGGACCGAATCGGTTAACGGCCACGATAGCAAAATGGACAACAATGAGCTGACCAGCGGCTACCGTAAAAAGATCGGTCAGGAAGTGTTCCTGTGGAACCCCGCCGATCCGGATGGTTTCTCGCATTGCTATAACCCGCTCGACTGGGTATCGGAAAAGCCCGGCCAGATGGTGGATGACGTGCAGAAGATCTGCAACCTCATCCTGCCGGAACAGGAATTCTGGCAGAACGAGGCACGCTCGCTGCTGCTGGGCGTGATACTGTACCTGCTGGCGGTGCCGGAAAAAGTGAACAGTTTCGGCGAGGTGGTGCGCACCATGCGTTCGGACGACGTGGTGTATAACCTTGCGGTGGTGCTCGATACCATCGGCAAGCGCATCCACCCGGTGGCCTACATGAACATTGCCGCCTTCCTGCAAAAAGCTGACAAGGAACGTTCGGGTGTGGTGTCCACCCTCAACTCCGGCCTCGAGCTATGGGCCAACCCGCTGATCGACGCTGCCACCGCGCGTTCTGACTTCGACATGCAGCAGCTGAAGAAAAAGAAAATGTCGGTATTCTGCGGCGTGACCCCGGACAACCTGAAGCGCCTCGAGCCGCTGCTGAAAGTATTCTACCAGCAGGCCACCGACTTCATGACCCGCCATATGCCACGCAAAGACGAACCCTACGGCGTACTGATCATGATGGACGAGTTCCCGTCCTTAGGCGAAATGCCGCAGTTCCAGGTGGGTATCGCCTATTTCCGCGGATACCGGGTGAAACTCTTCATGATCGTACAAGATACGCAGCAATTAAAAGGCATATACGAAGAAGCCGGCATGAACAGCTTCCTCGCCAACAGCTACTACCGAATCACCTTCGCAGCCAACAACGTGGAAACCGCTAACCTGATCTCACAGCTGATCGGCAATAAAACCGCCACCCAGCATTCGCACAATAAGCCGAAATTCCTCGACATCAACCCGGCCAGCCGTACCATCAACAGTTCCGAGGTACAACGCGCCCTGTTGCTGCCGCAGGAGGTCATCACCCTGCCGCGCGACGAGCAGATCATCCTGATCGAATCGCACCCACCCATCCGCACCAAAAAGATTTTTTACTTCAAGGATAAGTTCTTCATGAAGCGGGTGCTCAAACCCACGCCTGTGCCGCAGCAGGAACCGTACGATCCGCGCAAGAAAAAAGAAGCGGCCAAACCGCCGGAAAAGCCAGAGGATAAAAAGGAAGCGGCAAAAGCCTAATTACGCTGCAGAGCTTTACGTAAGGGTTCTAACTCGGCTTCCAGCCCCGCCCAGCTTTTTTTTGCTGTTTTGTAGATAGGCTTACGCACCTGCATGGCACTGGCCGTGGTAACCGCCCGTTTTGTGCTATGGAAATTCAGGCAGGCATCGTCCCATGGCAAGCCGCAATAATCCAACAGGGTACGCGTCTGTTGCTCAGGCCCGGCTATTAGTGTTTCATATTCCAGCGTCATAAAAACATGTGGTAACACCTCCTGCCAGTGAGCCATGAGTGATTCGTAGCTTTTATAAATAGCAGCCAGATGCTGCTGGTCATGGGCATAGTACGTACCCGCAGGGAAATAATTCCGGTATATCGACCAGCACATATCCATAGGATCACGCTTGACATGGATAATGCGCGCTTCCGGCAACAGCAGATGGATCAGGCCAATATACAGGTAGTTGTTCAACATCTTGTCAACTACGCGGTGGCTTCCATCTGCCCGCGCGCGCAGCTTGCGCACATACCCTGCGGCCTGCGGCCGTACATCCTTTTTATGAAGTAGGCCAGCCGCTTCCGGGAATGGCTGGCCGGTCAGTTCCGGCAATATGCGTAGCGCCAGCGGCGACATCAGCTCCGCTTCACCCACCCCACATGCCTGCGGGTGGGAAGCAAGTATCTGCTCCACCAGCGTGGAACCACAGCGCGGCATGCCCACTATGAATATGGGGGTTTTGTCATCACTGCCCCAACCCTGCCGTGATTCAAAAAAATTACGAGTGAATATCCGCGCGATACCCTGCATGAATGCTATATCCGCTGCCGGGGAATAGCGCAACAGCTCCTGCTTCAGGCGGTTAGCCTTCTGTATGTATAAAAAGGCCTGCTTGATGTCGCCCTCGCGTTCAATGACATGGCCAAGCGCAAAGCCCAGCTGCACTTTTTCTTCAGCATCGGCATTTTCATACGCTACCCGCAGCAGGTCTACGCCTTGCGCGTCAAATGCAAATTCTTGCAGATGTGTCAGGTTATATAGGGCATGCGCATGGTGCGGACGGGTTTTCAACACCTGTCCGTAATAATAGGCCGCTTTTTGCCCCTCGCCCAGTGCATAGTGGCAATTTCCCATAGCATTAAAAATTTCCGGATCATCCGGCAGGCAGCGCAGCGCCTGATCATATGCTTTGAGCGCACCTTCCGGTTTGCCCATGCGGAACAGGATCTTTCCCTGCTGATAATGAAAATCAGCGATATGGGGATTTTGCCGGGCAAGCTGACCAAATGCCACGAGTGCCTCCTCGTGTTCACCCGACCGCAACATGCTCTGTGCATGCGCAATCAATGATTCGCGCATACGCGGCAGGTGCTTTTTTGCCTTAGCCATGGGTATTGGCAGGAATCAAACCAGCCCTTGGGGAAGACGGGCTGGCATATTCCTTTTTAGGCATGCGGCCAGCAAGGTAGGCCATGCGGCCCGCTTCCACCGCTGCTTTCATGGCTTTTGCCATCAGCACCGGGTTGTCTGCCGCAGCAATGGCCGTGTTCATCAGCACGGCATCGCAGCCCAGCTCCATGGCAAAGGCGGTGTCCGACGCGGTGCCCACCCCGGCATCCACCAGAACCGGAACATTTGCCTGCTCGACGATGAATCGGATATTGAGCGGGTTCTGCACTCCTAAACCGGAACCAATCGGAGCCGCCAGCGGCATCACCGCAACACAGCCGAGATCTTCGAGTTTTTTTGCCGCAATCGGGTCGTCATTGGTGTAGGCCATCACCTGAAATCCATCTTTCACCAACAGTTTTGCCGCTTCAAGCGTTTGTTCAATATCAGGGTATAACGTCTTATCATTGCCCAATACTTCCAGCTTTACCAGCTCCCATCCACCCAGTTCACGCGCAAGGCGCAACGTGCGTACGGCATCATCCGCCGTGTAACATCCGGCGGTGTTGGGAAGATAGGTATATTTGTTCGGTGGCAACACATCCTGCAGGCTACCCTCGCCCGTTCTGGTCAGGTCTATACGACGCACCGCCACGGTTATGATCTCGGCGCCGCTGGCCTCAATGGCCGCCTTGGTTTCGGCCAGATCCTTATATTTGCCGGTTCCCACCAGCAAACGGGAATAGTAGGTTTTACCGGCTATCGTCAGGAACTCCGCACTTGTGCCGGAGTCTGGCATTAAATGGTTGCTGTTTTTTACCATACTAAATTTTCCTTTTACCAAAAGAACAAGGCCCCGCAATGCGCTGCTTCGCAGCTTATGCGGTGCTTTTCTATCCGCCGCCAATGAACCGCACGATCTCTATTTCATCGCCTTCGCTCAGCGCGGCCTGGCCGTAGGTAGCGCGCGGAACGATGACCCGGTTGCGCTCAATTGCCACCTGCGTTGCATTCAGCTGTAGCTGCTCAACAAGCGCGGCCACCGTATCAACGCCCGCCAGTTCTTTTTCTTCGCCATTGAGGATGAGACGCATACTTATTGCCTAAATGCTCCTGCTTCGCTACGCTCAGCGTGGAATTAACAAAGGAACGCAAGTATGCCCGCTAAGATACTCCTCGTCAATGGCCCAAACCTCAATAAGCTGGGCAGCCGCGAGCCGGATATATACGGCCATATCACACTGGAAGAGATCCTCCACCAGTCCATTGAACAGGCACACACGCTGGGCATGGAGCTGGAATGTTTCCAGTCCAACCATGAAGGCGAGCTGATCGACGCCATCCAGCATGCTCAGGGCCGTTTCGCCGGCCTGATCATCAATGCCGGGGCCTTTACCCATACGTCGGTGGCAATCATGGATGCCCTGCTCACCCTATCCATACCGGTGATCGAAGTGCATCTTTCCAACCCGGCGCGGCGCGAAGAGTTCCGCCATATTTCCTATGTCAGCAAGGCGGCCACCGGCTGCATCTCAGGCTTTGGCGCTCAAAGCTACCGTCTGGCGCTCGAGGCCATGGCGGGCGTGGTAAAGGTCAGCTGAATGCACTGGCGCATTGCTCACCGGGGCGCTTCGGGCACCTGCCCCGAAAACACTGTAATGGCCTTTCGTACCGCTATCGCGCAAGGCGCCAATGCCATTGAGCTGGATGTGCACCTGTGCCGATCCGGCGATGTGGTGGTCATCCATGACGATACGCTGGAGCGCACCACCAACGGACACGGCCGGATTAAGGATCACACGCTGGTCGAACTGAAACAGCTCGATGCAGGCCAAGGCGAACCCATACCCACGCTTGCTGAAGTATTTGCAGAATTTGGTCGCGATATCGCCATTTTCATTGAAACTAAATGCGATGATGTGGTGTTGCCTGCCGCGCGGCTCATTACGGAATACGCAACGGCGCATGCTGTTCCTTATGCACACATGCCGGTGATCTCATTCAACTGGCATCACCTTGCTGCTGTGCGCACACATAACCTACAGATCCTGACCGGCGCAACCCCAGGCAGGAACGACGCGCACCATGCGCCGGAATTCATTGCGCATGCAAGAAAGAGCGGCATGTGGTCGGTAAATCCTAACATCGAAATGCTGGACGCATCCCTTATTCAGGCAGCGCATGCAGCAGGTCTTATGGTTATCACATGGACGGCGAACACGGCCGAAGACATTAGAAAATCCAGTTCGCTTGGCGCCGATGGGGTGATGAGCGACTGGCCACAATATTTCATGGGGGCATGAATGAAAAAACTACTGCAGCTATTATTCCCCCCTCCGTACCATATAGAAGATGATTTTTTTGGCAGGCTGCAATTCATTCCCATCCGCAGGAATGTCAGCGGATACTGGGAAGGGAAACGGCCCTTCGCACCGACGGGAGGAATGGTGGAAACCTTCATTGATGTACAAGGCTGGCAGACGCCACCCACCATCGCACAGCAGGAATTCTTCATTCAGCTCGAAGAGCGTTACAAGCACATTGTGCCTGCCTTGCAGACCACATTGAGAACATATCTCAGCAGCTATGGCATAAAGAATATCCCAGCGGATATGGCTGACATCAGGCCTTGCGGGCTGGACATATGCGTTCCCGATGAAGCTTCATGGGATTTCTATTTCGAGTGTGATGAAGGTAACCATTACGTTTTCAGCATGATGGGCTGGGAGGTGGAGTGTGTTGTGGTCAATGGCTGAAGCCTAGATGCCGGGCTGCAGCTGTTCGTTGGATTCTTCGGCAAGACGCTGCGTATGGCTGGCTGCCGGCTCAATGAAGGACAGCTTCTTGTGCCCGGCCCGGCGCGCACGGGAAGCTGCGGCAACAGGCGGTTGGCCTGGGTTATGATCGGCAAACCGTTCTTTTTCCTGCTTTTCTTTCTCGACAATGGCACACAATTCAGGGTTTTTAACTTGTGGCTTTTTTGAGGCAAAGAATTTGCTTGTTAATTCTAATACGACGGAAGAAACGATCGTATATAAGGTATCCAGACCAATGACTTCAGAATAACGCTTGTACCGTTCCGTTTTTTGAATTTTCAGCAGCCGGGAATCCAAGTTGCTACCGCTTATCTTGTGCAGTCCGGACACGGATTTATCGATATATTTTTTGGACACATCGCGAACGGTTTGCGTACGTGAGCCTGCAAACAAGGTTTCTTTCAATAAGAATGTATTATGGGCTGTTGCGATCGCACGGCCCAATATCATGGTGCCCCACGTTTGCTTCGGCTGACAGGCAATGGCTTTTTCCACTTCCTCATCACGCTCTTTTATTTGCTCAGGCGCTGTCTCATGCAGTTTGTCAAACACATGATTAAAATTCTTTACGATCTTTGCCTTATTATCCTCGAGTAATTTCATCGGAACAATCAGCAACGTGCCCGATGTCAGGAGGGTGAATATTTCCAACTGATCCGCCGCCAATGTAAGCGCCGGCGTTCTTACGCCATTTTGCACCATATCCTTATGGCCGCGTGTCTTCTGCCACCACCGTGTTGCCTTGTCGAATGTATTTTTACCTCCGAAATGGCGCATTTCAACAGCCAACGCCAGCCCCAGCAGTTCGTTCAACGCAAAGCCGATACCGGTATACACCACCCGGTCAAATGCTACTTCACCTGCGGTTTCCTTACGGTCCCGGCTATGTTTATTTCCAAAAAGCAATTTTATATTCCCTGTAAAGGTGTTAAAACACCCCTATCTTATTAATATTTATAGCATAATATTGCTGGGCGCAGTGTGAACATTGTATGAAATACCCAGAAACCCTACAATCATTTGATAATGAATGATATTTCAGCAGATTTGCTTCTACACGCCTATGCGCAGGGTTACTTTCCCATGGCAAAAAGCGCCCATGATGAGGAGATATTCTGGTTCTACCCGGAGCAACGCGGCATCATTCCGCTGGCCGATTTCCATGTGCCGCGCAGCCTTGCACGCTTTTTAAAAAAGTCTCCGTTCACTTATACCACCAACCGCTGTTTCACCGATGTGATAACAGCCTGTGCGCAGCGCAGGAATACATGGATAAACCGGCCTATCCTCAATCTTTATACCCAGCTGCACGAAATGGGCCATGCCCACAGTGTTGAATGTTGGCAAAGGCCTGATGATACGAGCGCAGCAGCGCGAGTCAGCCTTGAGCAGATTCCTATGGCGAAGTCAGCAGACTTCGCCGGGGAAAGATATATTCTCGTCGGTGGATTATACGGCGTTGCGCTTGGCGGCGCATTCTTTGGCGAAAGCATGTTCTCACATGCACCCAATGCCAGCAAGGCCGCACTCGTGCATCTGGTCGAACTGCTTAGAGGAGCGGGCTACATGCTGCTCGATGCGCAGTATGTCAACGAACACCTCAAGCAGTTCGGTGTTATCGAGATCAGCCGTGCCGCATATCTGGAAATGCTTGAAGAAGCGCTCGTGAAAAAGACATCTTCGTGTTTCGAAATGCCTTAATAAACGACCAAGTAATTTCCTTTAATACAAGGGAAGTAACGGGTTATTTCCGTTCCATAGCCCTGTACCCTGAATGTAACGGTGATAACGTCGCATGTCGTGGTTTGGCACATTACTTCCACAGTGCGCATGCATAATCGATATTGGCGTTCCAGACTTCTTGTATCATCTTCCTGGGCTGTACAAGTAAAGCTGCAACCCCGCTGACTGTGATCCGATGCGTAGGCCGGCGTTTGAGCAACGCTTGCCAAGGCAAAAAAAGCAGTCAAAAAAATGATCGGTGTATGGTATTTCATAATAGCCCCCATATACGTTATGATGACTATTAGAATAGAGCAGCAATGTTACATGCTTATGGCGGAATGATGACAGTTTAATGAAAATTAATAAATAGAATATATATATTACAAATGGTTATTATATTTCATTCGTTAAGCGTGACCGACATCGCCGGAGAAATGCCCCATATCAATACCTAAGGTGGCGATGGCACGGTCCCATTTGGTTTCGTTGACCGCACCGAACACCAGTTCTTTGGTGGCGGGAACCACCATCCAGCTGCCTGATTCGATCTCGGATTCGAGCTGCCCCGACGACCAGCCGGCATAACCTAGCACCAGCATGCCAGAACGTGGGCCTTTGCCTGCGGCGATAGCTTTAAGTAATCCCAAGCTGGCGCTCACGCTGATACCGTTCATTTCAATAAGCGAACCTTCTGCCTCAAATTCACTGCTATGGATAATGAAACCGCGATTGGCCTCTACCGGCCCACCAAAATGGATCGGGAAATGATGGGAATTCGTTTCGTTGGAAATATCCAGTTGCTCGTATATCTGGTTCATCTGCAGTTCTTTAACCGGATAATTGACGATCACGCCCATGGCCCCGGTTTCGGTATGGGAGCACAAATAGATCACCGAGCGGTTAAAGCAGAAATCCTGTACAGCCGGTGTGGCAATTAGCAGATGCCCGGCCAGTGACTGGGCAGTGATGTTCTGTGTTGGTCTTTTAGCCATAGCTCATTATACCCGATTCTGGTTTAAAAAGGTATCACCAAATAACCGGCCTAAACCCCGGCATTTTCTGCGTCTTCCGGCTGGCTGGCCCACTGCGGCAGCGATACATGTAGTAATATGCCGCCCGCCATCAGCGGGCCATGTGTCGTTTCAGGAATTTCCATGCGCAGCATGGCCAGCCCTACCCGTCCATTGTGCGAACGCATCTGCCCGATCTCTCTGTCATCCAACGTTATCGCCGTGCCAGGCTCCGGCAGGAGAGCGCCATCTGTTCTTACGACATATAATGATTTGCGTACCTGCCCACGGAACTTGCTACGCGCCGTGACTTCCTGCCCGACATAGCAGCCTTTGTCGAAGCTGATCGCATGCAGCTTATCCATGCCGCATTCGAGCATAAAAGATTTTTCCGGTATCATGTCGCGGCTGCCATCGGGCACACCCAGCTCCAGCCGCATGGCATCGTATGTCTCATATGTGGCCTGTTCGTATCCTTGCGCTTTGCACCAATCCAAATTCTTCTGCACATCTCCTGCCAACCGATACCCCAGTTCCAGCATACGCGGATCTTTAAATAGATTTTCTGAACTCTGTTCTCCCCATGATGCCACCACGCCAAGGCTTTCCGGCAGCTCTTCCATGGTCACATCCGAGCGTAGCTTATAGAGTTTGAGGCGTGCGGCCAAGTCGGCAAACCGGTTTTTCTCGCCATCCAGCAGGATGGCGCCGTTGTGGGGATACAAAAAGAAATCATGCAGGTATTTTCCCTGCGGCGTCAGTAACGCAGCGTAGGCTGGCTGGCCTTTTTCCAGCAGGCGAACATCCTGCGTGACAAGCCCCTGCAGGAAGGATAAGGCGTCAGAACCGCTGATCTTAAGCAGGCCACGGCCGGATAACTGCGTGTAAAACATACATAAGATGTAGTGTAGTCGAGTTATTTTTCAAGGGGCTTGCGTTTGCAGCCATCCTGTGGCATTTTCCCGGCCTATTGACCGCTACTAGCGAAGTATGGAAATTTCGCTAGATTGCGTCGGATGCGCCGGCTGACGAAAACCCGGAGCGCAGCGTATACTTAGGTACGTGAGCACCGGAAGCGCAGACAGCCAAGTAATACGGCCAATAATGCGGAATTTACGCTGCTGTAGCTCAGTGGTAGAGCACGTCATTGGTAATGACGGGGTCGGAAGTTCGATTCTTCTCAGCAGCACCATTCACCGCCGCTTTTCAGGCATTCTGAAAAATTTTATCCGGCAAATTCCGGGCAATTTCCGGCATTTTTCCGCATCTTCACGGCACAAATACGGCACACATGGCCTAGACCGCTAACCCGGTAGGGTCTGCTGCATTTTGTGAAACCGACCAGACAGAATAAACATTCTACAGCAGCGGAGTTTCCCGCTGTCGGGAAGAAAACGGCCTAAAACCGAGGTTAGCTCAGTTACACACCGTATTCAGCTGTCCACCTAAGGTCATATCCGTAGAGCAGCGTCCTTTCGCTTCTACAGCACCCGGCAGCAACGTGATGAGAATCATTAACAAGGTTTTCATGCGCCGCCTTATACGGGGCAATATACCCCTCTGGCTCATATTATTTTTGCATGGCTGCCTTGTGTGGATAAGATAGGAAAAACCATTATAATACATTGGGATATATCGTCATATACCCCCCACCCCTATTGAAACGTATGGTTTTAATCTTCACATAAATGTCGCAAATGGTTTTAACCGATATGCTATAATTTACTTATAAAATTCAAATGGATTGCACGCATGGAAAACCAGGGTTTTGTGGATCGGCTGAGTTGGGGTAACGAACGCCGCAACGACCTGACCGTTATCATCGACACATCCGCGCTCATCAACCTTGCGGCCCTCATCAACCCGCAGCACATATCCGATGAAAGCTGGGATCCCAACCCCAGCCTGCTCAGCTACCTTGAGCATTTGGGAAAAATAGGCGTGCGGGTGGTGATCCCCGAAAGCGTGATATTCGAAGCGACCGGCCACCGCGCCAATGGCGAAATGCTCACCGACACGTTCAAAGACCACATAGATCACAAATATCTGCGTTTTTTCTGCGATGATCTGTGCAGCGGCAGAATACACAATATCAGCGTGGTCCACACCCCGATGGCCGATGCAGAACTGGCACAGCTTGAGGAATTACGCCGCGATACGCTGACGTTCAAAAACTACAAGCGCCGAAACCTTACTGATTTTGCCGACAGGGATATCATCCAGCTGGTCAAGGATAGCCACTATCGCGGCAATGCCTATGTGGTTACCGACGACAGGCTCATGCGCGACAAGCTGATGCATGTAAAGAACAAGGAAGGAAGGGCGGTCAGTACCATCAATGCTCTGAATATGTGCGCCTCCACCCAGCGCGTGGCGCCGATCGGCTGGCTTGACCTGGAAACCTCCGTTGCCACTATCCGTGATTACCTGAACCATCATTATGCGCACGATAACCAGCGGCGCATAAAGTACGGACTGGATAGAACAAGAGGATTGCACAGGATGCTGGAGGAGCAAGACTGTGGCAAAGCCTTCATTCCTAAGGGGGAGCTGCATTTCAACCGCGCTCTGCATGATATGCTGCGCACCCATGAGCATGAGCGGTGATACATCATCACATTACTTTCATATATTGCGAAAACTAGAGTTGCACGATTCTTTATTCCCATCAGCATCGGGGTCTTTATTGTCACCGCCTTCGGGGCTGTTGTTGGCGGGTGGTTTTTATAATTAGATAGCGTTACGCAATTCATTCCGTAGCTGTTGCGCCTCTTCCCAAGTATAACCAGTAATGGTTTGATACTCCTGAAATTCCAGTTCTTTCATGCTTTGGTCGTGGATTGTTGAAAGATAGCGCAATTCTTTCACTGAAAGACTTAACTCAGATTTATCCAGCTGCGACTCATCGTAATGTTTTCGAATATTAGCCTCAAATTTGAGTGCGTCGATTTCCTTCCAATCTGCTAAAACTGGAATACTGCGAAACTGAGTATTTTGAAAAACTGGGCCACCCGTAGCTGCAGCGAGCATACCCAGTTCTTCTTTTGAAAATCGAATTGTAATCATAGAGTTACTCTGATTAATCACCTGCATTACAGTCTCCACTATTTGAGTATGTTATCAAACCAAGCTTCTTTGCCCTGAGGTTTGAATACAGTCCCCTGATCAATGTTGTTAGGATCATGAATTACTACAGTACCTGTTTCCCTATCCCAATAGCCTGTGCGACCTCGCTCTAGATCTTTTACTTTATCAGGATTATTTATAATTTTCTCAACATGTTCTTTCAGTTCTTCTTTAGTTTTTAAATCTGGAAATTCATCTTTATGTTTTTCATAAGCGTGGCCATGACTTATTGATTCAGCAATTTTTCTAAATTTATCGTCATCATCCGGGTCTTGGTTGTCGCCGCCTTCGGGGCTGTTATTAGCGGGTGGCTTCTTTTCCGTTTCCTCTTCAGGTACATTATCGAACAATCTGTCGCCTTGCATGTTATCAATTGATACTTTTAAAAGCACCGCCCCAGTAGCAGCCAGTATGACGGCAATTTCGGGTGTCAGTAATATAGCAGGCGCCACCGCAACATCGAACTCGCCGGAATTCGGATCATCGGCATCGTCGGCCAGCGGTTCGGCCCAGCAGCGGCAGCGCGGCGCATCGCCGGGGTGGCCGGTAGGCGGCGGCTTATCGTAGCTGAAGGTTTTGCCCGCATTGGCGGCGTGGCTGGGGCGCACCCGCTCATCGCCCTGCGTGTGCCAGATATAGCGGCGCACCCCCACCAGACGCTGGCGCTGAATATCCAGTTCCTGCATCAGCTCACGCCGTGTAAGCACGGTAATCATGGCGATCTCGCGCTCCACCCCGGTGGTGATGTCGGCGCTAGGGGTAAAGGCTTTCACAGAACAAGAAATGAAGTCAGCAGACTTCGTCAGCCCTGAGCTACGCCCCTTGGAGTTTTCAGAAGAAAACTCCGGGGGCAATAATGCATACACATCCTGAAACAACTGCTCCAGTCGCTTGACCAGATTGAGCTGGTGCTGCGCCAGTATGGCTTCCAGATACGGCTCCTGCGGCAGGGCAATGCTGTGCATCCCGCTGGCTGCACGCATTTGCGCATTGAAGATGAGGATATGGTCATTGGCGACCTCTCTTACACCGCGGTCGGACAGCTGCATGGCGCCATAGATGGACTCGAGACCAGACAGCACATCCTGTGGCGGATACTGAATGGTCAT
>JBFWQQ010000010.1:0-33291 GCA_050249355.1 Alphaproteobacteria bacterium
TCGGCTATTCTTGCCGGTGTGATTGACGGCAAGGACGGCTCATCGAAAAAAGCGGCCGCATGGCAGTAAAAGGCCAATGCGCTGTATGGTGAGCAGGCCGACTGGCAATGCGAATTTGAAGATGGTGTATACCGTATCAGCCGTGTTTTGCGCGGTGTAGAGGAATCGTACATCCTTGAAGAAGGAACATTTGCCAGCAAGGATGGGCAGCAGGTCGCCACCAAGGCGGATTTCCTTGCAGATAATTTCTCTGGGGAGCTGCGCATCCAGCGCAAGCAGCAGGAAGCGACTGTGCATACGCCGTTCGAGCTTTACAACACCATGCTGGATTTTGCCCGCAAAGGGAGCAGCATCCAGCGTTTCAAAGGCCTCGGTGAAATGAATCCGGAACAGCTGTGGGAAACCACGCTGGATCCGACCAAGCGCCGCCTGCTCAAGGTGGAAATCTCTGACGACGCCGAAACTGAATCGCTGTTTTCTACCCTGATGGGTGATGTGGTGGAGCCACGCCGCGATTTTATCGTTGGCAACGCGCTGAAGGTCGAAAACCTGGATATTTGATTCAGGTCGCTCAGCGTTCCTGCTGTACAGCTACGGTGGTCGCCATATGCAGCACACGTTGTGGGAACGGTATCTCGATACCTTCCTGTGCAAAGCGTTTATAGAGCGCCAGCATGACATCGCTCTGTGGCTCGTACCGGCCTTCGCGCACATCATTGATCCAGAAGATAAGCAAGAAGTTCAGGCCGTTCTCGCCGAAGGTACGCAAATATGCCTGCGGTGCCGGGTCTTTCAGGCATAACGGATGGGTGCGCGCGCATTCCAGCAATATCTGCATGACTTGGTCGGCATCGCTGCCATAGGCTACACTGATATCGATGGATATGCGGGCGCGGTAATTGCTGTGCGTCCAGTTCAGTACCCGTGACTGTGCGAAATCCGCATTCGGGATGAATATTTCACGGCCATCGAATGTTTCCAGAAGCAAGTAGCGTACATTCAGTTGGCGCACCCAGCCGGTGTCTTGCCCGATTTCCACCAGGTCGCCCAGCCGTATGGATTTTTCCATCAGCAATGTAATCCCACTGATGAAGTTTGAAGTAAGCTGCTGCAGGCCCAGGCCGATACCGACACCGATCGCACCACCTAACACGGCAAAAGCCGTAAGGTCGATACCTGCCGATGACAGCGCAATTAAGAATGCAACGAAATACAGGAATATCCTGAAGAATTTCACCGTAAGCTCGCGCATGCTATAGCTCAGGTGTGAACTGCGGCGCAGGTAGCTTTCCAGCGTATGCGACAGCAGGCCTGCGATCCAGAACACAATGACCAGTGCAATCACCGCATTGATTGCGCTGAGCAGAGATATTTTAAAATCACCGGCGCTGAACGCCACCGAATCAAAATACGCAGTGACCGGTTCGAGAAATCCGATGACATGCAACACGCTAACCAGCATGACAAGCGATGACAGGAAATACCCCATCGGCGAATTGCGCATGATAAGCAGCACGATCCTGGCGCCCATATAGGCTATGGTCATACGGATGATGGCATCATACAGCGGCGCATGGATAAATGATTCAACCCATGGCTTGGCCACCCCCATGTATAATATTGCCAGAATTGCCGTAAGCAGGGTGAGGGGCTTTAGTATGATGTTCCGGTCAATATATTGTGGCGGACGCGTTTCAAAACGTTGTTGCATGCGCCGCTGGATAAGGAAGGATATGAGCCAGGCTAATGCCATGGCGGCGCCGGCAACGATCAGCGTAGTGTAAAATTCCAGCGTTTCCATGCTTTGCAGCAGGTAAATGGAGGATTCTCTGAGTTCCTTGGTAATTTCTTCGCTCATATAACTCACTGGTAATGGTTTGGTAACCCTTTGGCGAGCATAATTAATTTATATCAATGCTGCAAGGTATAGAATTATTTTACTCTGCTGCAGTTATAATAATGGTATTTGCAGGCGATGCGTAGCATGAGAACGATACATAAAAAGCATGGTTTTACCCTGATAGAACTCAGCGTGGTCATACTGATCCTGTCGATCATGCTTGGTGGCGTCATGGCTATCGTCACGCAGAATATTCGTATACAGAAGAATGCGGAGATGGCAGAGAAAATGGAAACCATTCGCGAGGCATTGCTTGCATATGCGAAAGCATACAGGCGCCTGCCTTGCCCTTCGGACATCACACAGACCATTGACTCAGCAAACTTCGGAGTAGAAGGTGCTCCATCGGGCTATACATGTAATGGTGGCACGCCAGCGGCAAATTATGTAACCGGCACCAACACGGTGTATGGTGGAGGACTGCCGGTGAAAGAGCTTGGCCTTCCGTTAGAGTATGCATTTGATGCATGGAATAATCGCTTTTTATATGCCGTGGATGCCACAATGGTATACAGCGTAAGTCCGCTGCCGTTTATTGCGAATGCACCCGCATCCGGCCCGGGCGATATCGTCATCCTTGACCGTGAGATCAATACCATCACCAATGATGCAATATATGTGGTGGTAAGCCATGGCCCAAACGGACATGGCGCATGGATCAATTCAGGCGCCAGCCGCAAGAATAATAACTCAGCCAATGTAGCAGAACAAACGAATTGCCACTGTAACAGTTCAGCGGTTGCAACAGCTTTCACCAGTTCATTTTATTTCATGCCGCCTTATGCCAGCACCACGGCACTCAATCAGTACGATGACTTGACCATCTATGCTAAGCGTTCAGATATGCTGTTAACTGAAGAGATGAATGCTGAATAATTCCTCTACTCAAAGACTTATAGGAATTTATGGGCAGCATAATATTAATATAAATTAATCTTAAATTAATTTAATCTGCTTATAATGTTAAAAACATTAATAAATAAACGCGACATTGCAATGGGGGGCACATGCAACTAAGCGGAGTTGAAACAACGGTGGTGATGGCTACGAATAGTGGCTTTGGTGGAAAGGCTTTGAACACGGAAATGGCAGAGGCCGTAAAAATATTATCTGACATGAAGGAATCGGATAGCCAGCATCTGGCAGCTGCTATCGACGGGCTGATGCCGCGCTCGCAAAGTATGGTTTACAGTGATAGGCAGAACATGCAGCCTGGCGCTTCACCCACACCGTCCGCCGGACGCAATGACAGGGACATAGGATTCTAGCGTATGCACGGCCAGTCACAAACAACGCATCCACCATCGCAGTCGATCTCGGATCTGCTGTCCACGATCATGGTGCTATGCCGGGGGCGTGATGAAAATGGCGAGCCTTGCTGGGCCTATCTGTGTATCAAACCCAGTATGGCCAAGGCATTCCATGACGCGCGCAAACTCGCCTCGATGGATATCGGGGATTATGGCACCATCATTGAATCCGGGCGGGGTGAGCATGTGCCCGAAGACGTGCAAAAGCGCATGGCCCACGACTATGGCGCACGCCATGATTACGAGCAGCAGCTGGCGCACGCGGTCGAGCAGATAAAAGCCCGAATAAACGAGTAATTGCCCTTACATTTTCCCTGCATTACATTTCATGCCATGACGCAGCACACCATTGTGGTACTCACCGGTGCAGGCATTTCTGCTGAGTCCGGCCTTGCGACTTTCAGGGCGCAGGATGGATTATGGGAACAGCACCGCATAGAGGATGTTGCCACGCCGGAAGGATTCGCACGCAACCCCGCGCTGGTGCACCAGTTTTATAACCTGCGGCGGCAACAATTGAAAACAGCACAGCCCAATGCCGCACATATAGCGCTGGGCAGGCTATACAAGGAATGGCCGGGCAGGGTGGTGCTGATTACCCAGAATATCGACGACCTGCACGAACGCGCCATGCCACCGGATGTTGTCCGGCCACAAAACCGCCTGTTGCATATGCATGGCGAACTCAACAAATCGCGCTGCTATGCCAGCGAGCAGGTATTCGATTGCACGGATGACCTGTCGGAGCGATCTGTGTGCGGCTGCTGCAACATGAACGGCACGTTACGGCCGCACATTGTTTGGTTCGGCGAAATGCCCTTTTATATGGATGAGATATATCAGGCGCTGGATACATGCGACCTGTTCTTATCCATCGGCACCTCCGGCACGGTATATCCGGCGGCTGGATTTGTGCAGGAAGTGCAGCGGCGCGGCCATGGCAGGGGGCATACGGTGGAGCTGAACCTTGAGCCATCCTCAGGCCAGTCGCTGTTTGATGAGCATATTTATGGCCCGGCCACGCAAGTGGTACCGGAATATATAAATAATATATTGAAAAACATAAATTAAATATATTTCTCGGCTTTTTGCTGCTACCTATTGTGGTGTCACTGATATTTCATAATTCAAAATGTTCTGGATATGCTAAATTAAGCGTATGAAAGATGTAGAAGATTCACAACTCAGCCAACGTATTGCCGAAGAAACCGGCAAGATCAGGGTTGCCTCCTACCAGAAGGCCGCATCGCTTGGTGGCTGGGCTGGCGGCGGCAGAACACTGTGGGCCATATCTGCTGTTGGCGCCATTGCGGGTGCTGCCATCGGGCTGGTTGCGCCATTTTTCCCCTTGTTGGTGGGGGCATCCTCGCTTGCAACGGCCATTAGCGCCATACCGGCTTCCGTTGCCATATTGGCAGCTGTTGGGCTTAGTTCCGGCTTTGGCGGTGGGTTGGTGTTGGGACGTATCAGTGGGACATCCGCAGCAGTGGCAGAGGAACAGGAAAAACGCCTGAAAACATGGACAGCAAAACAACTGCTGCAAAAGGACCCGGACACGAAAATCATAGAAGATGAGCAGGACATAAAAAGAGTCCAAGCATATAAGCCATTCTGGGAAAATGCCAAAGGAAGCTACGAAACATATGTGAACCCGCGTGTAGGCGCATTCTTTACAGTTGTCGGTGCCATAGGCGGCCTTATCATGGGTGCGGCATTCATTGCCTCGGGCGGCGCGGCAGGTGTTATCGCCCCGGCACTGGGGGCCATAACAGGCCTCGGGGCTGCAGCGGCTACAGCTCCGGCGGTGGTAATGGCTACGTCGGTTGGCTTGCTGGCGGCATTTGGGGCGTTATTTTCGTTCAATCTTCCAAAGGTTACTTCTGAACTGACTGCATTAACGGGAAAATTTATCAGCGGCGAGAAGCTGGGCCGAAAATGGGGCCCAGTCCAACCGGAGCCCGGCCTTGAGCCAAGTAAAGAGCAAAGCCATGCTATTAAGAATATGCATTCTTCTGGGCATAAAAAACCCGAAAAAACGGGGCACAACGAATCTGCCAAACCGCAGGGAATAGCGCATGGCGCGCGCAAAATTTCTTACCGTGAGATGATCATAGAATCACAGGATCGCGAAGGCGACCTTTCCCGAAGCTAAAGCGCTTGCGCCGCTTCTAACACTTCCTTCACATGCCCGCCAACCTTCACTTTACGCCATACCTTGCGCACAGTGCCTTTACCGTCGATCAGGAAAGTAGAACGGTCGATACCCATGTATTTCTTACCGTACAGGCTTTTTTCTACCCACACGCCATAGTCTTCGCATAGCTTCAGCGCTTCGTCGGACAACAGCACGAACGGTAGGTTATATTTGCCTTTGAACTTCACATGGCTTTTCACTGAATCCTTCGATACGCCAAGGATAACGGTGTTGCACCCATCGAACTCGGTTTTATGGTCACGGAAATCTTTGGATTCTGCTGTGCAGCCGGGGGTATCATCTTTAGGATAGAAATACAGCACCACGTTCTTGCCGGCAAAATCCTGCAGGCTCACGCTCTCACCGCTGTCGGACGCTACCGAGAATGCCGGGGCCTTATCGCCTACGTTGACGGTATGATTCACTTCTTGTGCTGCTTGTGCCATGGGATGCTCCTTTGGGTTATGATTCGATAATATCAATGTAGTGCGCATGCACCTGCTTTTCAACCGCCAGCAGGTGCTGTTTAAGCGATTCGAAATCCGGTTGCCTGAGTTGTTCTACCATCTGCTTTTTCAGGCCTTGCGGTGCGGTTTCCTCGTCGAAACGCTCTGTATAACACAGCCGCAATGTTTGAAAAATATGGCTGACGAACTGCTCGGCCTCTAACAATTGATTGCCACGTAACTCATCCAGATAGTGCATATCCATCAGCCATTTGATTATGCCAGAGGTGCTACCCGGAAACGGCGGCGCGCTGTTCGGTGCATTGAGCAGCAACAGGTATTGCGCAATGAAATCGAGATCGACCAGCCCGCCGCGCACATATTTTATATCCCACGGATTCTGGCTCCCATACTCCTTATCGATACGGCTGCGCATGTCCTGCACGTGCTTTTTCAGGCGGGCGGGGTCACGCTTCTTGGTTAGTTGTTTGCGGACAAAACCAGTGAGCTCCAGCCGCATCGCATCATCGCCGATGATCGGGCGGGCTTTGGTGAGCGCCATATATTCGAATGTCCACGCCGAGTCCTTGAAATAAGCCTGCAATGCGGTGACACTTACGGCCAGCAATCCCTTGCCGCCGGACGGGCGCAGGCGGGTGTCGACCTCGTACAGGCGGCCATGCCGCGCCATGCCGGTGATAGCGGTGAGCAGGCGCTGGGCAAAGCGATTGTAGTAAACACTAGCAGACAGTTCCTTGTCGCCATCGGAAAGCATGTCCTCGTCGGCGGCGTCGTATACAAATATCAGGTCGATGTCGGAACTGAATGTCATTTCCCGGCTGCCCAGCTTGCCTAGCGCGAGCACGCCGAACCGACTGCTTTCGACCTTGCCGGAACGTTCCTCAAACTCGCGCATGGTAACCTGGCAGGTATACTGGATGGTCACCTCCGCCAGATCGGACAGGAATTGTCCGGCCTGCGCGGCATTGATCATGTGTTTCATGAACTGTACGCCGGCCTGGAATTGTTTTTCGTTGCGGAATTGGCGCACCCGATCCATGCGTTCTTCATAATCATTGGCAAGGCTGACCAGTTCGCCCATCTGCTCAAATAGCAATTCTTTATCCGGCAGGTCTTCGTAGAAATCATCATACAGTACAATATCCAGAAGCGCCGGAGTACGGCTGAGCTGTTCGGATAGCGAAGGCGCGCTACCCAGTATGTTGGCAATCAACTCAAGCAGTTGCGGGTTGATATTAAATAGAGAAAACAGTTGAACACCGGCGGGTAAGTTCCTGAGAAAGTCGTGGAAACGTAAAAGCGCCGCATCCGGGTTTGCCGTTTCTGCGAGCCGCGACAGCAGCGTCGGCATCAGCTCGGTGAGTAGTTCCCGGGCCTGTTTGGTGCGGGTGGCGCGGCAGGAACCGTGGTGCCAGCCCATGACCACTTCAGATACCGTTTCTGGCTGGCTGAAGCCCATGCGCGACAATGTCTGGATGGTTTCCGGGTCGTGGCTGACCCCGGTGAACACAAGATTTCCGTCGGTGCTGAGTTTATCGGCGCCTTTAAAAGACAGTGCATAAATATCGTGCACCGCACGGGTATGATGCAGGAATTGCCCTTCCAGTTCGTCCACCGAGGCATATCCCATGAAACCGGCGATCTGGCCGAGGGCCTCGTCATCGGTGGGCACCGTATGGGTCTGGTTGTCGTTGACCATCTGCAGGCGATGTTCCAGGGTGCGCAGGAACACGTATGCCTGCACCATCACCTGATGAATATCTTCATCGATCAGCCCAAGCTCATGCAATACTTTAAGCGTGGCGCATGTCGCCTTCGTACGAAGCGATTTTTCGCGACCGCCCCATATCAGTTGGAATATGTGCACATAAAATTCGATCTCGCGGATACCTCCCACCCCGATCTTGACGTTGTGGCCGCGCATATGGATGCTGGCATTCTTGCGGCTATCCATCTGGCGTTTGATGGATTGGATATCGTTGATCGAGGCAAAATCAAGGCTGCGCCGCCACATGAAAGGTGCCAACCGTTCGAGAAATACTCTGCCTGCTTCCATATCCCCGGCTATGGGCCGGGCTTTGATCATGGCCGCGCGTTCCCAGTTCTGGCCTACGCTTTCGTAATAAATGAACGCTGCTTCAGTGGTGATCGCAGGTGGTGTAGATGCCGGGTCAGGGCGCAGGCGCAGGTCGGTACGGAATACATATCCCTCGGCGGTACGATCCTGCATGATATTCACCAGATCTTGCGCCAGCCGGTTCATGAAATGTTGCTCGGTCTGGCGCCCTTTATAGTTCAGGCGGTTTTTGCGAAAAAAAATGATCAGGTCGATATCGCTGGAGTAGTTAAGCTCGTGCCCGCCCAACTTGCCCATACCCAGTATGATGATGCCGCTGCCTGCGGCAGAATGCGCCGTATCCGCCAGCTCTATTTCGCCGCGCCGGCTGGCGTTCAGCAATATATGTTCCACACTGTGCTGCAGGGCTTTTTCAGCAAATTCGGACAAGGCCAGCGTAACTTTTTCCAGCGGCCATTCTTCGGTGATATCGGCAATGGCGGTAAGCAGGGCCACCTTGCGTTTGGCCATGCGCAACTGGTGTTTGAGCTGGATAAATTTATTATCCGTATGTTCCAGTGGCACGATATGCCGCAAAATATCTGCAAAACAAGCCTCGGCCCCCTGGGTGGCGACGGCGTGCACAACATCCGGATGCGTCAACGCTAACGTAGTAAGGTACGGAGAATAATTAAAAAAACTCTCCAGCGCGGCATTATCTGACTGACTGCCGATCCATTCGGCGATAGATTCGTACCCGGGCTTCTGTGCTAGCGCATTCCAGCGTTGCCATCCTAACTCCCGCGAGCTCTCAGACGAACGAGGCAATGGAGGTTTCTGAGGAAAATGATGCATGTACTTCTTTTCGTTTTTTTAACTAATATACGATGAATTATCGAATTACATTATTTTTCCTGCGGGTAATATAACCTTATGTCCTCTTGGTCTCGTTTGATGCGGTGTGGTTTTGGCCTGGGGCTTGGTATCGTTATTGTGATACTCGCGTTGTTCAATACGCTGCTCATTTGGGTGGCCACCGGCCCGCGCGTG
The DNA here is from genome assembly GCA_050249355.1 of Alphaproteobacteria bacterium. Lineage (GTDB taxonomy): Bacteria > Pseudomonadota > Alphaproteobacteria > Rickettsiales > SXRF01 > CAZAQK01. Next base: position 8,978 of record JBFWQQ010000010.1, read on the forward strand.
TTAGATGAATATACGCCCTATATCGAGCAGTCGCTTTCCTCTATTGACGGCAGTTATCACGTAAAGATTGGCCAGACCGTACTGATATGGGATGGCTGGCGTAATCCCATTGATATCAAACTGCGTGATGTGGAAGTTCGTAATCAGGCTGGCGCAGTGTTCTCTGAATTTCCAGATGTGTCGCTAGGCATCGACCTGCCATCATTATTATTTGGGAATGTCCGTCCGGCCAGCCTTACCATACGCAAGCCGACCATCCGCCTGCACCAGCAGGCAGATTATTCCATCGGTATCGGCTACCCGGCAGCAGAGCCCGTGGAGGAGGACAATACCGCTACCATCGCCCCGGAGTCGGTCATCTACAGTCTGTTTTACGATCAGCAGGGCAATTTTTCACGCATGCGGCATCTGCGTATCCTGGATGCAACCATTCGCATCACGAACCCTAAGTGGCAGGAATTTTTTACAGCACGTAACGCCGAGCTGAGTTTTACTAAGAATAACCAGGATATAATCGACATCAAGACAGTAAGTCATATTCGCTATGGTTCGCGCGATACCAGAATATCCGGCGTTATGCAGCTACCGGGTAATGTCAAAATAATTGAGGGGGGCTTCAAGTTTGATGAGGTCATACTGGCCGAGCTGGAACAATTATTTACCGGAGGTAAGGATTTAGAAAAGTTCACCATGCCGATAGGTGGAACGATACAATTCAGTCTGGATACCATCCAGCGTAAAATCATGCAGTTAGGATTTCAGATAGCAGCCGGACAAGGCCAGTTTGAGCATACATCCCTTGGTGGGGCCATTCGCTTTGATAATATGGAAGTGCGTGGTGAACTGGTAGATGACTTAAATAAGATAAAGATCCAGCAGCTGTCGGGCGACCTGAACGGCATGCAGATCAGGGTATCCGGAGAGGCATCGCTCCAAACGCCATTTTCGATCCAGGGCATGGCCGAGCTTGAGCATGCCGACGCCTCGGACGTGCAGTTGTTATGGCCCCCGGAACTTGCACCGGTTTCACGCGCATGGGTGCTGGATAATATCACACCGGCCGATATCCCGTTGGCCCGGGTGGCCGTGAATATCAAACCCGGAGACCTTGATCTTCCGGTATTACCGCGTGAAGCGATCGACTCCGAGATACACATAAAGAATGCCACGATCAAATACCTTCCAGAACATCCACCCGTCTCCCGGCTGATCGCAACTATCAAGATCGATTCGGTCGGGCTGGCGGCGGCTGTGGAAAGCGCACAGTTTTTAAAAGACACTACGCTTAGCAACGGTGAAGTACTGATACCAGACCTGAATGCAGACAACCCTCGTATAACCGTGAGCCTGAATTCGAACGGCTCCGCCAGCGATGCCGTGAAACTGTTGGAATTGCCACGGCTGGAACATGCGAAACGCCTGGGCCTTTCGCAGGCGATGCAAGGAAAGGTTTCGGCGAAAGCCACGGTTGGGTTTGATTTTTATGCGCCCCGCGATACCCAGGGAAACTTGCTGGCAGATGACAATATCAGCTACGACATAACGACGCAGCTTGAAGATATCTCGCAATCCGGGCTCATGCAGCGTTTCAATCTCAGCAAGTGTTCCGGTACCATGCATGTTGAAAATGGCAGCCTTACATTTCAAGGCAGCGGCACGGTCAATGGCGCCTCGGTCAAATCGGCGGATGTGCGTTACCTGTTCACCCCGCAGGATGGACTAGATACGTTCGTGAAACTGGATGTGCGCGCGCCCGTTGCAAGCTTGCCGCAACTGGGATATCCCAAACCCGAATTTCTGGATGGCAGCATTGCGGGTATGGCGGAAATGGAGCAGGGGCCCGACAGGCAGACAGTGACTGCCAACATCAACCTGACCGATACCGATATTATGGATAACGCACTGCGTTGGATCAAACCGGCAGGAACCCCTGCATCACTCGATATCCAGACATTCAAACAGGATGGCAAACTGACCATCCCCTCGTTCCACCTTAAGGGGCCAGGAGCAGATATAAGCGGGCTTATATCCTTGAATGATGCGCTGACCGATATCACCACACTGGAGCTTACATCCTCCAGCTTCGGACCGAACAAAATACAAAAACTCCATTATGCGAAAGACCCCGAATCCTTCGTTCTGGATGTACAGGCCAGCCATATGGATCTGTCACAACATCTGAAGGCCAATAAGGAGGGTGGCGGGTTTTCTTTTCAGGATTTCCCCGCAGCGCAGCTAAATGCCAGCATCAAAACGCTGGTGCTGGATGAGAATGCGCCGGTAATAGATTTTAAGGCAGCAATGAAATGTAGCACCATGCGCTGCGAATCGGCAGAAGTGAAGGGTAAAACCAATGATGTGCCGTTTGAATTTCGTATATTGCGCAACCCTAATGGCAAGCGCCAGCTATCATTCCACGGCGCTAATGCCGGACTGTTCCTGAAAGCCATGGGTATATATGACGGTATGCAAGATGGGCTGCTTACCATATCCGGAAATTTTGACGATGAGGGTGAAACGCGCAGCCAACTTGCGGGTAGGCTGGTGATCGGCAATTTCGTACTCAATGACGCGCCAGTGCTGGCAAAAATATTATCACTGGCCTCGTTCACCGGATTCATTGATACGCTGCAGGGTAATGGAATCGCTTTCAAACAGATGTCTGTTCCGTTCACACTGGAAAATGATGTGATCACGCTTAAAGATGCAAAGGCAGCTGGACCTGCCATGGGCATTACCGTCGATGGCACCATTACTATGCCGCATGTTGTGCTTGATCTCAGCGGTACGGTGGTACCATCCTACACGGTCAATAGCGGCGTCGGGCAGGTGCCGATCGTGGGGCCGCTTCTTACCGGCGGCAAGGATCAGGGCGTGTTCGCGGCGCGCTACAGCGTAAAAGATTCCTACAAAGATCCGCAGGTCAGTGTGAACCCGCTATCCATACTGGCGCCGGGGTTCCTGCGTAACCTGTTCGATATATTCGAGGACACGGATAAAAAGAAATCCGAAAAGGTCTATCCCGGCGATCCTTCAGTGCCGTAACGCCTGCTAGCTTAGCTTTACGATCAGGTGTTTCTTCTTGCCGGAGGAAAGTTTCAGCTGGCCATTATGGAAATGGTTGTGGCCCACCAGATCATTTTCGTCCTCGATCTTCTGATCGTTCAGACGGGCACCGCCACCGCGAATCAGGCGGCGCGCTTCGCCACCGGACTTAGCCATGCCTGAAATGCGCAACATCTCATAGGCAGGCAATCCCTTGCCAAGCTCGGATTCGGGCATTTCATATACCGGCGTGTCCTTGCCGCTTTTGCCTTCTTCGAATACCTTCTTGGCGGTTTCGGCTGCCTGCCGTGCCGCACGGTCACCATGCGCCAGCTTGGTGCACTCGGTAGCCAGCACTTTTTTAGCGTCATTGATATCGGCGCCTTTGAGGGCTTCGAGTTTTTCAATTTCTTTTATGGGTAGTTCGGTGAACAGCCGCAGGAAACGGCCCACATCGGCATCCTCGGTATTACGCCAGAATTGCCAGTATTCATAGGCAGGCAACAATTCCTTATTCAGCCATACGGCTCCGGTAGCGGTCTTGCCCATTTTTTCACCGGCTGCCGTGGTCAGCAGCGGCGTGGTCATACCGAACAGGTCTTTGTCATTTGTCTGGCTGACATAGCGCATAAAGGCGCCCGGTGCATAATCGTCCGGGTCAGTGCGTTTGGACTGGATGATCGGTTGCACTTCCAGCACCTTCAGGCCTTTCTTTTTCTTGCTGTCGATCTCCATCGGCTGGAAACGGTTCTCAGCATCCAGCCTGCGATGCAGGTCGATACCCATCACGATGTTGCCCCACTGGTCGGAGCCGCCGATCTGCAACATGCAGCCGTAGCGCTTGTTCAGCTCCACAAAGTCATAGGCCTGCAGGATCATGTAGTTAAATTCGAGGAAGCTCAGGTTCTGTTCACGCTCGAGCCGTAGCTTCACGCTATCCTGCGTCAGCATGCGGTTGACCGAAAAATGGCGGCCAAAGTTACGCATGAAATCGATATAGTTGAGGTCTTTCAACCAGTCGTCGTTATTGATGATGATGGCATCGGTCGCGCCGGTGCCGACCGTCAGGAAGCGCTCAATGATCTTCTGAATGGATTCGGCGTTGCTGGTGATGGTTTCCGGCTGGATCAGCTTGCGGGTTTCGTCCTTGCCCGAAGGATCACCCACCTTGGTAGTGCCGCCGCCCAGAAGTACGATAGGCTTGTGGCCGGTCTTTTGCAGCCAGCGCAATGCCATCAGCTGGATCAGGCTGCCCACATGCAAGCTGGCCGCCGTGCAATCAAAGCCGATATAGGCGCTGGTGCGTTCTTTTTTCAGGCGGCGATCCAGCGCTTCGTCGTTGGTGCACTGGTGTATGAAACCGCGCTCCCGCATGATCTGCAGGAATTCGGATTTGTATTCTGCCATAGCCGGGCGATCCTTAGGTTATGAATTTGTTATTCTGTTATTAATCTATATATATTACGTTCTTATTAACAAAACCAAGAAGGAATGCAATGGCAGCCGAAGAAAATGCAGTTTGGGCCCTGGGGCTGATGAGCGGCACCTCGCTGGATGGCATAGATGCCGCGCTGCTCAAGACCGACGGCGAGCATGTGTTCGATTTCGGGCCGTGGCTGACCCTGCCATTCGAAGATACCTTTAAGGATCGCCTGCGTGAAGCCGTCTATGGCCGTGGTGATATGCTATTGATTGAAAAAGAAATTACGGAAAAACATGCCGACGCGGTGAATATGCTGCTGCGCAAGGCCGATATGCGGGCCAGCGACGTGCATGTGATCGGCATGCATGGCCAGACCGTGGCCCATAGGCCCGCCGAGGGCATGACATGGCAGATCGGCAATGGCGCGTTGTTGGCCGAGAAAACACGTATCGACGTCGTGTGCGACTTCCGTCGGCGCGATGTGGCGGCAGGCGGCGAGGGGGCACCGCTGGTGCCATTATTCCACGCCGCGCTGGCCTTGCGTATGCAGCTACCGATCGTGGTGCTGAATATCGGCGGCATTGCCAATGTCACATGGATAGGCCGTTCGGAATACAGCAGTGAAAAAATCACCTCGCTAGATATTCTGGCGTTCGATACCGGGCCGGGAAACGTGCTGCTCAATGAATGGGCATACAAGCACACCAAGCAATATTGCGACCTCGATGGCAAGCTGGCGCTGGCCGGCAAGGTGAATGAGGCAGCATTGGCACAGATGCTGGACGATCCGTATTTTGCCAAGCATCCACCTAAATCGCTCGACCGCAATCACTTCGCTTTCGGGCCAGTGGAAAAACTTACCGCCGAAGATGGCGCGGCTACCCTTACCGAACTGACCGTGGCAGCAGTGGAACGCGGCACCGAACATTTTCCGCTACCGGCCAGCCAATGGTTCGTTTCGGGCGGCGGGCGTCATAACCCGGCCATCATGCAGGTGCTGCAAAAGCGCTTCATGCAGGTGTATCCGGTGGAATCTCTGGGTTGGATCGGCGATGCGCTGGAGGCGCAGGCATTTGGATTTCTGGCGGTGCGCTCCCGCAAGGGGCTTGCACTTTCCCTGCCTACCACCACCGGAGCAATCCGCGCCGTTACCGGCGGGGCGTATTACCGAGCATGAGCGGGGGGTGCCTGCTTGTGCGGCCACGTATGGCTTCAGCAACAGAAGGATTTATTTCCCGGACAACTTCCAGTCCCCCAGATGTGATACCCTCTACCACCCATCGTTTCTGCTTATCCGAAAGACGCGGTAACAATTCCACTATACGTTCTTTTATTTGATCGGGATTGTCATCTGCCGTGAGCAGTTGATTGACATGCTCGATGGTATACGTATAACGCTGGCCATAACACACATCATGTACAAAAAGGCGGCCGTGTTCGGGATCATTGATGGCTTCTTTTAACGCCTTGCTGCGCCTTGGGTCTTTTGCGCCGCCAAAAATGTACAGCATATTCTCTGCACTCAGCGTGTCCCGGCCCCAATCTTCGTCGTTATTATGCGACATGGAGATTCTTGAAGTGCTGGTGGTTTATACCCAGCCGCTCGAACACCCAAACCAACGAACGGGTCAGCTCGGTCATCATCTCGTAGTCATGGGTGGGGGTAGGGGTGATGCGCAGACGCTCGGTGCCACGCGGCACGGTGGGGTAATTGATCGGCTGCACATAGATGTCGAACTGATCCATGAGCATGTCCGATGCCTGTTTGCACAACACCGGATCGCCCACCAATACAGGTAATATGTGGCTTTGGGTCGGCATCACCGGCAGGCCGGCCTTTTCCATCATGCCTTTTAGTACTTTGACGTTATGGCGCTGGCGCTGGCGTTCCTCATCGCTTTCCATCAGGTGGCTAATGCTTGCAATGGCACCGGCGGCAAGGGCAGGCGGCATGGCGGTGGTGAATATGAAGCCCGGCGCGTAGGAGCGTATCATATCGATCATATTACGGCTGCCGGTAACATAGCCGCCCATGATGCCATAGGCTTTGCCCAGCGTGCCCTGTATCACGGTCAGGCGATCCGATATGCCTTCCTGCTCGGCAATACCGCCACCATGCGGGCCATACATGCCCACGGCATGCACTTCATCGAGGTAGGTGATGGCATGGTATTTATCGGCAAGGTCACAGAAAGTCTCGATGGGGGCGATATCACCATCCATGGAGTAAACCGATTCAAAGGCGATGACCTTGGGGCGCGCCGGGTCGGCCTGCTGTAGCAGTTCTTCCAGATGCTGCACATCATTGTGGCGAAAAATGTGCTTTTCCGCGCCAGACAGACGGATGCCGCTGATCATGGATGCATGGTTAAGCTCGTCGGAATATACGATGCAGTCCGGCAACATTTTACACAAGGTAGAAAGGGTCGCTTCGTTGGCAATGTAGCCGGATGTAAGCACCAGCCCGGCCTCTTTGCCATGCAGCTTTGCCAGCAACTCTTCTAGCATCACGATACTGTGGTGGGTGCCGGAAATATTGCGCGTGCCGCCCGCACCGCTACCAAGGCGGCCAATGGCTTCGGCCATGGCGGTGATGACCTTGGGGTGCTGGCCCATGCCAAGATAATCGTTGCTGCACCACACGGTGACATTGCGGCCGGTGCGGTGGCTTTTGGCCATGGGGAATGATCCTGCCTTGCGTTCAAGGTCATTGAACACGCGGTAGCGGCCTTCTTGTTTCAGACGCTCTATGCTGTTTGCGAATATCTTGTGGTAGTCGATCATGTGTTTCTTCTAATCCGGTGCATACTATACAATAAAGTCAGTCCTGCTGCAAACAATGCCAGTCCGCCCATCTGGTGCGCCAATGCAAGATTCATTGGCACCGCATAAAGCAGCGTCATCACGCCCAGAATGAACTGCAGCAGCATGAAGCCCGCAATGGTGGTGCACACCGGCAGCAACTGCAGCTCTTTAACCGATTTACGCCAGTGATGCCACCATAATGTGAAGAAAATCACCAACCCCGCAGCAACCCAGCGATGCAGGAACTGCACAAGCGCCACATTCTCATACCATGGCTTAGGGTCAGAAAACACCTCCGTGGCTATCCATACGCCATTCATAGTGGGCCATGTGTTGTATATCAGGCCTGCTTTTAGCCCAGCTACAAACGCCCCCAGAATGATCTGCAGACAGAGGAGGGTAAACCACACATGGTATGTGAGGCGTGATGCGTGGAGCGTGGAGGGGGCAATACCATAATCGCCCTTCACGCGCCACTCGCTACTATTCACACGTAAAAGCGACCACCAGATCAGCCCGAATATGGCAAACGCCAGTGACAAATGGATGGCAAGACGAATATGGCTGACCGTAGGATCATCCACAAGGCCGCTTTGCACCATCAGCCAGCCGGCCAGACCCTGCAAACCGCCCAGCGCAAATATTGTCGCCAGTTGCCAGCCAAACCTGCGTGTTATGCTTTTGGAAAGTGCAAAAAACAGCAGCGGCACTATGAATACCAAACCAATCATGCGTCCGAGTACGCGGTGCCAGTATTCCGGCCAGTAAATCTTTTTAAATGCCTCGACATCCAGCCCGATATTGACCTGTCGGCCTTGCGGGCTTTTGTGGTAAGCGGCCAGTTCTTCCATCCATTCCTGCGGGTTCATGGGCGGGATGATGCCATGCACCGGCTTCCATTCGGTGATAGAAAGCCCCGAACCGGACAGGCGGGTATAACCGCCAACCGCAACCATGAACGCAACCAACAGCAGGCAGGCAAACAGCCAGGCTTGTATGGCCGTACGATACTTGAGTACGAGAGGGTCTGTTGTCATAAATGCGCTGGGATTTTAGTTGTTTATGCCGTGGTTGTACACTAAAGACTAATGCCGTATGCACAAAAAATCCCTCTCGCGCTGGTGGCTTGTTCTGGGGTGCTGGTCGATCGCACTGGCCGGGCTGTTCTCGCTGGTACTGGTGGTATCGCGCACGCCGCAACTTAAAACCCTGCCATGGATGCAGCGCCTGTTCCATGAAGCACTGGTGGTGCATGTCGATCTTTCCGTGCTGGTATGGTTCCTTGCCATCGCCTGCCTGCTGTGGAGCCTGATGGTGCAAGGCGCACGGCAGATAGTCCCATGGCTGGAAGAGGCGGCGCTGTTATGCATGGGAGCAGGAATGGCGCTGCTTACGCTGTCGCCGCTCGACCCCGCTGCCGAGGCCATGATGAGCAATTATATTCCCGTTATCCACAGCCCAGTGTTTTTCCTTGGCCTGTCTTTGATATTCTGCTCGGTGGCGTTCATGCTGGTAAAGGCATTCACAAGTTCGCCAAACGATATGTTCAGCAGGTCGCTCAGGCTTGCGTTGCAATCGGCTGCATTCATTACGCTTATATCGCTGTGTGCGTTCATCTGGTCGTATACGCAAATGCCATCAGTGATCGAGGGTACACAATATTACGAGATAGTATTCTGGGGCGGCGGGCATGTGCTGCAATTCACCCATACCCAGATATTACTGGTGTGCTGGTGGCTGATGATGGCGGCGCTGGTAAAAAAATTCAATGTGCGCCCATGGCTGTTTTATGTACTCATTGGTGCCGGGTTGCTGGCGGCGCTGGCCAGCCCGCTGGGCTACCGCCATGAGGTGACATCGTCCGAGCACCGCAATTTCTTTACCCAGTTGATGATTGGCATCAACGGCCATGCGGGTGCGTTGTTTCTTCTGTTATGCATGGTCCCATTCTGGAAAGCGCGCACGGAACGCAAGGGGCCGAACCGCGCATTGTGGAGCAGCCTGCTGATGTCGGGGATATTATATCTGTACGGCGGTGTGCTGGGCCTGATGATACAAGGCCAGAACGTAGTGATTCCGGCACATTACCACGGTTCTATCGTGGGTATTACACTGGCTTTCATGGGTTTGGCATATCTGCTTTTCCCTCAGCTTGGCTACAAGCATGTAGCTGGGTGGAAGCTGGCCTACTGGCAGCCTATTGTGTATGGCGTGGGGCAGCTGATGCATATTTCAGGTCTGGCTTATTCCGGAGGATATGGCGTGTTGCGCAAGACACCCGGCGGCATGGATGATCTGGCCCCTACGGTAAAAGCGGCGCTTGGATTTATGGGGCTGGGCGGGCTGATCGCCATTATCGGCGGACTGATGTTTGTGATAGTGGCGTGGAAGGCGCTTTATACTCGTCATTGCGAGGAGCGTTAGCGACGCGGCAATCCAACTTCATATTACAATGTAAGGATTGCAATATTTTTCGTATTTAAAAGAAAGCTGGATTGCTTCGCTACGCTCGCAATAACGTTTAGGTGCGGCCTTGTTCCTGCAGGGCACCACGGCCGCTGGCTACCACTTCCTGCCAGCTTTTGCCATCGGTACGGCTGCAGTGGTGGCCCTGATGCACTTCCATTGCCGGTATGGCAGGTGCCATAGTAAGTTTCTTAGCGTTCTGTATCGCGAGGTGTTCATCGCCGATACATTTGAGTTCGGTGAATTCTTTCTGTGCCATGTAGATACAGGCCGTGCCTATAACCATCAGGCCGCCCATAACCGCGAGCGGCAACGCACCAAAAATGGCGCCAGCGCCCGTAACACCCGCCGCCAGATCAACTACAGCTTTAGCCGCCGTGCCCAAAAGGCCAATGAACGCAGCTCCGCCCAGCGCACTGTATAAGTGGCCGGTAAAAGAGTACCATTGATTCTTTTTACGGAATTCCTGCTCCGCCGGATCAACGATATTATCGCTCGGTTTATTTGCCATAATATCAGTGTATGCAAACAGGCCCGTTATGACAACCCTGTAAGTGTGACAGTTTTATGAATTAGCCAAATAAATCAGGAACCTCCAAGGAATCAGGCCGAATAATTCCCTATTTTCCCTGATAATCCCGCCACTTTGCCTATTATCACCAAGGCAGGCGGCTCAAATGCCGCTTTTTCAACCTCTTGGGTCAGATGTGCCAGATCGGTGATAATAATACGCTGCTGCGGAGTGGTGCCCTGCTGGATAGCCGCAGCAGGAAAATCAGTCGGCAGGCCATGCTCCATGAGTTTCTGGCAGATAGTGCCAAGGTTCGCCAGCCCCATATACACCACTAGTGTAGTATCGGAATCGGCCAGGCCACGCCAGTCCAGCTCCAGTTCTGTTGCAGCTTCTTCTTTGGTCATGCGGTGGCCGGTAAAAAAACGCACGCCCGTTGCAAGGCCACGGTGGGTCAGCGGTATGCCAGCTGCCGCACCACACCCCTGCGCCGAGCTGATACCGGGGATGATCTCGAAGGGAATATTCTTTTCTGCCAATACGATTGCTTCTTCGCCCCCCCTTCCGAAGAGCATGGGATCGCCGCCTTTTAAACGCACCACAGTTTTTCCTTCGCCTGCCAGCGTTAACAGCAGTGCATTGATCTCATCCTGCGACATGGCTTTTTGCCGGCAGGACTTGCCTGCGTATATACGCTCCACTCTCTGCGGCACCAGCTCCATGATTGCGTCAGAAACAAGACGGTCGTATACGACCACATTGCATGACTGTATCGCCTTCAGGGCCTTGAGGGTAAGAAGCTCCGGATCTCCCGGGCCGGCGCCTACCAGATATATCTTGGTTTCCATATACATTCTTTATATGAAGCAAAATTGAAACATATTACATTTTTGTAATACGCCTGTCATGTCTTGATGGTTGCCAATTCGATGAATTTGTGGAATATATTGGCCCGTTCTTAAAACCTTTAGCAATTACGAAAGTAGGAAGAATATGCGTATTTCATATAAAATTGCCACTCTGCTAGTGCTTACCTCGGTTGTCAGCGCATGTCAGCAAGGCCCTATGGGTCAGCCCGGTCAGGGTGTCACGCGTGGCGGTAACGTCAATAAATCCGACGTAGGTACGTTGGCCGGTGGTATCGCCGGTGGTGTGGCCGGTTATCAGTTCGGTGGCGGCGCCGGTAAAGCGGTTGCTACCGTGGCAGGCACGTTACTTGGTGCATATCTGGGCAGCGAGATTGGCGCTTCGATGGATCGTGCCGACGTAGCATATTACAATCAGACATCCCAGCGTGCGCTGGAAACAGGCCAGCCGGGCACTGCATTCCCTTGGGAAAACCCGCAGAGCGGTAACTATGGCACCATCACGCCGAACAAGTATTACCAGAACTCCTACGGTGATTATTGCCGCGAATACAGCCAGTCCATCACCGTGGGCGGTCGTACCGAAAAGGCGTATGGCACCGCTTGCCGCCAGCCAGATGGCACATGGAAGATCGTTGAATAACGGATTCCAATGACAACAGATAGGCAGGACGAGGATGTGAGCGCGCCGCAGGGCACGCTCATGTCGGGAAAAAAAGGACTTATCATGGGCGTGGCCAATGATAAATCGCTCGCGTGGGGCATAACGCAATACCTGCATGCGCAAGGCGCCGAACTGGCATTCACCTACCAGGGTGAGGCATTGGCCAAGCGTGTCACTCCGCTGGCAGCCAGTGTGGGATCGGATATCGTACTGCCGTGCGATGTAACCGATACCGCCAGCATGGATGCGGTGTTTGTCGAGCTGAAAAAGCGCTGGGGCACCATGGATTTCCTGGTACATGCCATTGCCTATTCTGATAAGAATGAGTTGAAGGGACGTTATATTGATACCTCGCTGGATAACTTCCTGATGAGCATGAATATATCGTGTTACTCGTTCACGGCTGTTGCCAAGCGTGCATCGGAAATGATGAATAGCGGCGGCAGCATGGTGACGCTTACCTATTACGGCGCCGAAAAAGTTGTGCCCCATTACAATGTGATGGGTGTGGCAAAAGCAGCGCTGGAAACCAGTGTGCAGTATCTTGCCGTTGATCTTGGCGGGCATAACATTCGTGTGAACGCCATTTCTGCCGGGCCGGTGAAAACTCTGGCTGCCTCCGGGATCGGCGATTTCCGCTATATACTGAAGTGGAACGAACTGAACTCACCGCTGCAACGTAATACCACTATCAGTGACGTCGGTGGTGCAGGCCTGTACTTGCTTTCGGAACTAGGCAAAGGAACCACCGGCGAAGTGCTGCATGTGGATTCCGGCTATCATGTCGTAGGCATGAAACGTGTGGATGCGCCGGATATCAGCACGGTATGACCTTCAACACCTTTGGGCATCTGTTTCGTTTTACCACGTGGGGGGAAAGTCACGGCGAAGCGATAGGGTGTGTGGTCGATGGTGTGCCTTCAAATATCCCGTTATCCGAAGCCGATATACAGCCGTGGCTGGACAAGCGCCGCCCGGCTCAGAACCGCCATACATCGCAACGTAAGGAATCCGACACGGTAAAAATATTATCGGGTGTGTTTGAAGGGCATAGCACCGGTACGCCCATCAGCCTGATCATTGAGAATCAGGATGCCAAATCCAAGGATTACGACGATATTAAAAACAAATACCGCCCCGGCCATGCCGATTATACGTATGACCAGAAATACGGTATACGTGACTGGCGCGGTAGTGGCAGGGCATCCGCCCGCGAAACTGCCATGCGCGTTGCCGCCGGTGCCATCGCCCGCAAGATTATCGGTAACATCCGGGTGCGCGGCGCGCTGGTGCAGGTAGGTAGCGAGGTCATTGATTATTCTAAATGGGACTGGAACGAGGTGCATAATAATGCGTTCTGGTGCCCGGACAAAGATGCCGCCCTACGCTGGGAGGGGTACCTTGACGGTATCCGAAAAAGCGGATCGTCGGTAGGTGCGGTGATAGAAGTGGTAGCAGAAAACGTACCGGCGGGACTTGGCGCGCCGGTGTATAAAAAACTGGATGCAGATATCGCCGCCGCCATGATGAGCATCAACGCGGTCAAAGGGGTGGAAATCGGCGCGGGATTTTATGCTGCGCAATTGCGAGGCGAAGAAAACGCCGACCGCATGCGTAATAATGAAGGGCGTATTGAATTTTTATCCAATCATGCGGGAGGCATACTGGGTGGAATTTCCAGCGGCCAACCCGTAGTGTGCCGTTTTGTTGTCAAGCCAACCAGCTCAATACTTACCCAAGTGGAAACGGTGGACACAAACGGTAACAATACTACAATCGCAACCAGGGGACGGCATGATCCTTGCGTGGGAATCCGCGCCGTACCGGTGGGAGAAGCCATGTTGGCCTCCGTACTGGCCGATCATCTGCTGATGCAGCGTGCACTGAAAGGATAAGATATGACAAAAAAACTACTCATAACGCTGGGCGTGTTATTCGTCATTGTGGTGATCGCCGCGCGCGTGATCCCCAGCTTCATTTCCGAAGATCGTATCAAGACAGTCGTAACCGAAAAGACCGAAGAACTTTTAGGCTATGATATCACTATCAACGGTGCACTGAATTTCCGTATTTTTCCGGTCGCCGGTGTGTATATGGAAGATGTTACGATCGGCAAAGGCACAGAAGCTAAATCGACACTTGCAACCTTCAAGTCGATGAAGGTCGATGTAGAAACGCTGGCGCTGCTTAACGGCGACGTGATCATCAAAAACCTGCTACTGAATGATCCGATCATTCAGCTGGTGGTCGATAAATCCGGAAAGCAGAACTGGAAAGCGCAAACCAAGGATGGCGGAGATACGATTTACCGCTCCGATGCCCCAAAAACACAGTCGGAGAAAGAAAAGACAGTGCGCAGCCTGTCGCTTGAGGATGTCCGTATCAGCAACGGTCTGGTGACTTACCGCGACGAACGCAGCGATGAGCAATGGCAGGCAAAGAATATCAATATCAACATCTCGTTAGACGATATGGACTCGCCATTCGAGGTCGATGGCCGACTGGAATACAACGAGCAGAGTATACAGTTCAGCAGTACATTCGGGACGCTCAGCAGCTTCCTGCAAAAACAGAAAGCAGAGATCGACAGTAAGATAAAAAGCGCATTTTTAAGTATTGAAGCCAAGGGTAAGATCGATGGCGGCAGTTATTCAGGAATCACTTCTTTATCTGCCAGCCCATTGCCAAAAGCCATCGAATGGTTGAGCGGGAACCCGCTGGGTGCAAAATTTTCCTCTGCATTGCCTATGGAATTGAGCAGCATCACCCATTGTTCACCGGACCAGTGCAACTTTTCCGATGCGAAGGTTAGGCTGGCCAGTATCGAGGCGACCGGCAAGGTTAAAACCGTTTTTAACAAGAACGTACCCGCCATCGAGGTGATACTCAACACCAACGAACTGGATCTTGACCTGTTTAAAACCCTGCCGCAGCAGGCCTCAACGCAATCACTTTTTTCCAGCGCACACGCCGCCGACGACTGGAGCACCAAGCCCATGAATTTTGATGTACTGCGCGCCATGAATCTGATCGCCAATATCAATGCCGCAGGTATCAAAGTGCAGGGCATGCAGATAGGCAAAACCCTGCTGCGCGCCAAAATAGAGCGTTCGGTGCTCTCGATGGATATTGTCGATGCTGAATTTTATCAGGGCAAAGCTACTGTCATTGCAACGGTGGATGCATCAAAACCCGTACCCCGTATCTCAAAACAGATCGATTTCCGTGACGTGCAAATGGAACCTTTCCTGAAAGATGCGCAGATCACCGACCGTTTCAAAGGAAAATCTACCCTGAAATTTGGCATGAACACATCCGGTAAAACACAAAAAGAACTAGTATCCAACATGGATGGGAACGGCTCGTTCAACTGCAGTGATGGCAGTTACAAGGGCGCAAACATCGCGCAAATGATACGAAACGTGCAATCCGCCTTCAAGGACGTGAACACCGAAGCGCAAACCACGGATTTTTCTGAGATCACCGGCACATTCACCATGGCCGGCGGCGTGCTCTCAAACCAGGATATGGTTATGAAAGCGCCGCTGCTTAGGGCATCAGGAAAAGGTACGGTGAACCTGCCGCTGCAGACCATCAATTACCGTATCGAGCCGGAAGTCGTTGAAACCGCGCAAGGACAGGGTGGCAAGGACAAAAAAGGGTTGGGCGTTCCCGTGCTTATCACCGGCCCGCTGGATGCGCCGCGTTATCATGCGGATGTGGTAGGAACGATTAAGAATATTGCAGAAAATCCCGAGCAGCTGAAAGAAACCGTGAAGGATGTAAAATCGCAGATAAAAGCCATTAAAAAGGGCGATGGCGATGCGATAAAAGGATTGCTTGGTGGCTTTGTAAAGCAGAAGCAACCCGCCGAACAGCCAGCACCGGCAGCGCAGGAAGCTACACCTGCTACCGAAGAGGCCGCCCCAGCAGCTGGCACAACTGAACCGCAGCCAACAGCCGACCCTGCGACCGCTCCGGCACAATAATTATAATATCTGGGTAAAAAAGCAGCTGGGCTGGCCGGTATGGCAGGCAGGGCCTGTTTGCTCGACAATGGCCAGCAGCGTGTCGCCATCGCAATCCAGATGCAGCTCTTTCAACTCCTGCGTATGGCCCGATGTTTCGCCTTTACGCCATAGCGCATTGCGTGAGCGTGACCAGTAATGCATTTGCTTCGTCTGTAATGTTTTTTCTATGGCCCCGGCATTCATCCACGCCATCATGAGCACCTTGCCTGTGTGATGGCATTGCGCGATCGCCGGCACCAGGCCTGCATCGTTGAAAGTGATTTTTGCTATAAGCTCGGTGCTATCCATATTCACGCCGCCAGCTTGATATCTGCTAAAATAGGAATATGATCCGACGGCGACTCCCAGTCGCGCGCGTGCGGCATGGACTGGTAGCGCCCCAGCGCGCTTTTTAACCCCGGCGTCACCCAAATATGGTCGAGGCGACGGCCACGGTTGGATTTCTTCCAGTCGCGGTTACGATAGCTCCACCAGCTGTAAAGCTTTTCTTCGGCTGGCACAAAATGCCGCCCGACATCCACCCAGCCCAGAACAGCTTGCAACGCATCCAGGCGCTCAACTTCCGGCGGCGTATGGCTGACCACATTCAGCAGCTGCTTGTGTGACCATACATCATGCTCGAGCGGGGCAATATTAAAGTCACCGACGATCACTGTGTTCTGGCCAGATTTTTTTACTTCCTTCGACCACTCTGCCATATGCTCAACAAAGCGTAGCTTAAAGCCATAAGCCGGGTTTTCCAACGGATCAGGGATATCACCACCGGCGGGTACATAGAAATTATGCAATGCGGTGCCATCTGGCAGCAATGCAGCAATATGGCGCTTATCATCCGAATCACCAAAGCGGATGGATTGCAGCCGTTGCAGCGGCACTTTTGAAAGTATCGCCACGCCGTTATAGCTTTTCTGGCCACTGAAAAGCGCATGTCCAAAGCCCAGCTGTTTGAGCGATTCCAGCGGAAACAACTCATCGACCACCTTGGTTTCCTGCAGGCAGAGGATATCCGGATTTTCTTGTTCAATCAGTGATTTAAGCAGTGGAATACGGATCCGTACCGAGTTGATATTCCATGTGGCAATGCGCATAAAGAAAAATAGCCCGTAACTGGATTACTTGATGACTGGAAATAAGAGGAATAATATGCTTTGCGCATGCTGTCCAGTTATCCAGTCACCGAGTCATCGCGTTACGATGTCGCTATCAGCGGCGGCGGCTTTGCCGGTATGACGCTGGCGATCGCGCTCGCACAAGATGGCCTGCAGGTATTGCTGATCGAAAAAGGTGCGATCAGTGATCAGCTGGCCCCCGCATTCGATGGCCGGGTCAGCGCCATTGCCCTCGGCTCGCAGCGCATACTGGATTCTGTCGGGGCGTGGCGGGCTATGGCAACGCATGCGGAACCGATCCGCGATATCCGCGTATCCGATGGCGATACGCCGTTCTTCCTGCATTACGACCACAACGAGATCCGCAGCCAGACCAATGGCGCACCGTTCGGTTATATTGTGGAGAACCGCTATATCCGCCATGCGCTGGTGCAACGCCTGCAACATGAGAATATCACGCTGGCGCAGCATTGCAGTGTATCGAGCATAACCAGTGACGCTACCGGCGTACACATTACTTTGAGTGATGGCAGACAGACGCAAGCCGCCCTGCTGGTAGGAGCAGACGGAAAATTCTCCTCTATCCGCAGCATGGCTGGCATTAAGGACATACGCGCCAGCTACAGGCAGACCGCCATCGTATGTACGATATGTCACGAACACCCGCATGAAGGGCTGGCGCAGGAGCGCTTTTTGCCCGCCGGTCCGTTCGCCGTGCTACCGATGACCGGCAACCGTTCATCACTGGTGTGGGTGGAACCCGATGACCGGGTGCAGTTGTATATGGATCTGCCGGACGATGAATTTGTACAGGAAATCACCGAGCGCACAGGAAATTATCTTGGCACGATATCAGTGGAAGGAAAACGTTTTTGCTATCCGCTGACACTCGTGCACGCTAACCAGTATGTACAAGGCCGTATTGTGCTGGCCGGTGATGCCGCCCATGCGATTCACCCCATAGCAGGGCAGGGAGTAAACCTTGGATTTCGTGATGTTGGCGTGCTGGCAGAACTACTCAGCAGGCAGCACCGGCTGGGGCTGGATATTGGTGCACCCGCAGTACTGCAACACTATCAGCGCTGGCGGCGGTTTGACAATTTTACTATGCTTGCCGTGACCGATACACTTACACGCCTGTTCTCCAATACACTGCTGCCATTACGGCTGGCGCGTGGGGTAGGGATGTGGGCCGTTGGTCAGACCAAACCACTCAAACGCTTTTTTATGTTGCATGCCATGGGGCTGACAGGCGATATTCCTGCAATGGCAAAACAAAGATCAGGAACCAACCCCCATGACTAACCCGAATGCGTTACAGCCCGAATCAACGGGCAGCACCGAACAATATGGCGCGCTGTGGCGGCCCACCGAAGAGCGCATAAAAAAAACCAATGCGTATGCATTGATGCAGGAGAAGGGGCTGACCCGCTGGGATGAGCTGTATGAATATTCTATCCTACAAGGCCGCCAGTTCTGGGTGGATGTGGTAAAGCGCCTCGGCGTTCCGTTCAAGAACGGCTATGCGCCCACACCGGATAATATCGTCGACCTGTCGAACGTAGAATATCCCCTGTGGATGCCGGGTGCACAACTTAATATCGTTGACCTGTGCTTTATTGCCCCGCAGGAGAGCACCGCGCTGATATACCGCCGCGAAGGGGCCGATCATTCCGAGCATTTCACCTATGAAGACCTCGACCGCCTGAGCAACCGCGTAGCCAGCAGCCTGGCCGCCATGGGCTATAAATCGGGTGACCGTATCGCCATCGATATGCCGATGAATGTCGAAGCGGTGGCAGCCTATCTTGGCATATTGAAGCTTGGTGGCGTGGTGGTGTGCCTTGCCGATAGCTTCAAGGAACCGGATATCGAGATACGCATGGATGTGGCAAACCCGGTAAAAGCCATATTTACGCAAGATTTTACCGGCATCATCAAACGCTACCCACTTTATGCATGCGTGGTAAATGCCAAGAACATGCCTGCAGCCATCGTGGTGACCGACAGCGAGGAACCGCGCGCAAGTATACGGGGGCAGGATATATACTGGCCTGATTTTATGAAAATGGGCAGTGACTATTTTACATCCGCCACTAAACAGGCGGATGATGCTATATGCATCCTGTTTTCATCCTCGACCAGCAATCCTAAGGAAAAAGATGGCGAGAAGCCAAAACCGCCCAAGGCAATACCGTGGAAGGCTCATACCGCAATTAAAAGTGCTATGGACGCGCATTTCCACCATGACATGCAGCCCGGAAAGGTTCTTTGTTGGCCAACTAACTTAGGGTGGATGATGGGCAGTTTCGCTATATTTGCTGCACTTGGCAATAAAGGGACACTAGCTATATTCGATGCCTCGCCACTAACCACCGAATTTGCCAAATTCGTTGAAAGCAGCAAAGTCGATGTGCTGGGCCTGGTGCCGGGCATATCCGAAAGCTGGCAAAAAACCGGCTACCTTAAAGGGGCCAACTGGAATTGTGTGGATTGCTTCAGCTCCACCGGATCACCTTCTAATGCGCAGAACTACCACTTCCTGATGTCACAGGTGGAAGGCTTCGCACCGGTGATCGAGTATATGGGCGGCACCGAGATCGGTGGCGGCTACCTGAGTTCCAGTGTGCTGCATCCGGCCAGCCCCTCATGCTTTACCACCGCGACACTGGGCACCGATATTTTTGTGGCACCCGAGGCCAATGAAGACATGGGCAAGGGCGAGGTGTTCATCGTCATGCGCAATGGCCCGGGTGAATGCCCCCCTATGGGCCTTTCCACCGAGCTGATGAATTTCAATCACCACGATAAATATTTCAGTCGTGGCCTGCGCTCTTCTGAAGGCTACCTGCTGCGTGAACATGGCGATGTCATCGTAACGCGTGAAGATGGCTTTATCATGTCCAATGGCCGCGCCGATGATGGCATCAACCTCAATGGGATCAAAACCAGCTCACTGGATATCGAGAATTATATCAAATCGGCCCAAATCGAGGGTCTTAAGGAAGTTGCAGCGATTGCCGTGCGCCCACCCAAGGGCGGCGAGGACTGGCTGGTGATATTTGCAACAGCACAACCGGAAATAACATCCATGAGCCTGCGCAAGCACATGCGCGATGCCATAAAACGCTATAATCCGCAGCTGGCAAAGATCCACGACGTTGTGCTGATCGAAAAAATGC
The DNA here is from genome assembly GCA_050249355.1 of Alphaproteobacteria bacterium. Classification (GTDB taxonomy): domain Bacteria; phylum Pseudomonadota; class Alphaproteobacteria; order Rickettsiales; family SXRF01; genus CAZAQK01. The sequence continues at coordinate 29,080 of JBFWQQ010000010.1, forward strand.
CGCTGACGGCCACCGGAAAATTACGCCGGCGCTGGCTGCAGGACACGTATTTTGAACAGCATTGCAACTGACAACCACTAGTGCACATAAGCCACACTCCGTAACAAGCAGCTATGCTTTCCCGGGCATTTGCGTTGTTATCATTGACAAAATCACTGATACGTGGCGATAAATAACCAAAATGAATTTTCAATTTCTTTCATGGGGGCCGTTCTGCGTTGCATTAAAAGACTGACCCGGCATCGTCACGGGGTAAAATTTTCTTTTTTCTCAATAGTATTTTTTGTTTCGCTTAACGTAGCACTTCTGGGCAGTGCCGCCAGTGCCACAGCTGAGGAAAGCATTTCAGCCGATGAGGTGCGCAGCCTGATGGAACTGGTGAAAGAGCAGAAACAGCAACTTAAGGCACAGCAAAAGAAACTCGATGCGCTGGAAAAAAAGGTCAGCGAGCTGTCGAGTGCACAACAGCCTGTAGCTAAAGCAGGAGCCAAACCAACGCCGGGATATTATGACGCGCCTCGCGGTCAACAGCATGCTAAGGCCGAAGCCCCGGATGAAGTGGGCATGGAAAGAAAGCCAGAAGATGATGAAAAGCCACCCGAGATAGCCGCTGAGCTAGAGCAGGGCGGGGTATTGCTGCAAAAAGGCAAAATGGTGGTAACGCCTGGCTTCGAATATACCCGGTCTTCGGCGACCCTGGTTTCTATCGAAGGTTTCAGTGTGATACCTGCCATCAATATCGGCACCTTCCAGATATCTAAGGCCGGGCGCGACATACTGACCGAGTCTATCGCGGCAAGGCTGGGGGTCACCAACCGACTGGAAATAGAAGGCCGCATCCCATTCGTGTATCGCCGTGACAGCACCACAGGCCGTCCTATCGGCGGTGGCGCCTCCACGGACACCACCACACGGCAGGCAAACAGTGGGCTGGGAGATATAGAACTTGGCGCACACTACCAGATGAACAGCGGTCAGGATGGCTGGCCCTTCCTGGTATCCAACCTGCGCTTTAAAACCATCACGGGCGAAGGCCCATTTGAGATACCGGTAGCCAGCAATGGCCTGCTTACCCGCCTGCCGACCGGCACCGGGTTTTACGCCCTGCAACCCAGCATTACCGCTATTTACCCGTCCGATCCCATCGTGTATTACGCCAATCTGGGCTATTTACATAATTTCGAGCGCAATTTTGGCGGAACCGTTGGGAAAGTGGAACCTGGTGACAGCATAAGCGCCGCGTTCGGTATGAGCATGTCGTTCAACGACCGTGCCTCTTTCAGCATAGGCTATAGCCATAGCACAGTATTGAAGTCGGAGCAGAATGATGTCAGTATCAACGGGGATCTCCTGCAGGTTGGCTCGCTGGATCTGGGATATGCCTACCAGCTTGATGACCGCTACAGCCTGAACTTCAATGTGAGCGCTGGTCTTACCGATGACGCACCAGATACCCGTGTAGGCATTCGCGTACCCATCAAGTTCGATGTGTTTTAGCTCGCTTACACATTAATTTAACTCCTCATCAATTAATTTTTATTGCCCACATATATTAATTCAGGGCATTATTTTTTCATGTTTTGGGTTGTATTGATAAATAATTTTATACGCCGCATAAATTATTTATTTAACCCACTAAAAGAATTGCCTGTGGATTATACAACTAACACAGTTGTTATATAACAAATAAATAATAAATGCGCCAAAAAAGCAGTACAGCCATAAAAAATATACGCTTGACTTTAATTACCATACGACTATCCCGTTTGATTCGTTAACGGCAATCCATGCCGTTAGTGTTTTGTTCAATATTGTTGCCAGTTCTTGCTTTTCTGCTGAGTGGCCGCAATTACATGGGAGTTTTCCAATCATGTCTAATAAGCTTTTAGCCAGCGTATCCGCAGTGGCGCTTCTGGTTTCTACCAGCGCGTTCGCTAACGATACCACTATCGATCAGTCCGGTGCCGGCAACGACACCGCTGCTGTTCGCGATAGTAATAATGATACCGATAGCCACAACAGCAACTCGGGTAACTCACTGGGTGTTTCTACCGGTGATATCGACGCATCCAGCACCTCTTCCTCTACGGACAGCAGCGGTGACGATGCTTCGCACAACCAGGCAAACGTTGGCAACCATACGGATACCAACAGCCACAACAGCACGTCCACCTCTTCCTCTACGGACAGCAGCGGTGACGATGCCTCGCACAACCAGGCAAACGTTGGCAACTCTTCTGACAGCAGCGGCGACGATGCCTCGCACAACCAGGCAAACGTTGGCAACTCTTCTGACAGCAGCGGTGACGATGCTTCGCACAACCAGTCGAACGTTGGTAACCACACTGATACCAACAGCCACAACAGCACATCCAGCTCTACTTCCAGCAATACGGACAGCAGCGGCGACGATGCTTCGCACAACCAGGCGAACGTTGGCAACCAGGACAATGACCAGTCAAACGTTGGCAACAGCAGCTCGACCACCACTTCTACGGACAGCAGCGGTGACGATGCTTCGCACAACCAGGCAAACGTTGGCAACCAGGACAATGACCAGGCTAACGGCAACACCGACATCGCCACCGGCGACATCGATGTAGATGCTTCATCTCACTCGACCAGCGACAGCAGCTCGCACAGCTCGAACGATAACGACCAGAACAATGGCAATACAGACATTGCAACTGGCGATATCAACGTAGATGCTTCGCAGGCTAACGGTAACCAGAACGGTGACCAGGCCAACAACAACCAGGCCAACGGCAACCAGAATGGCGACCAGGCTAACGGCAACCAGAACGGTGACCAGGCCAACAACAACCAGGCTAACGGCAACCAGAACGGTGACCAGGCCAACAACAACCAGGCTAACGGTAACCAGAACGGTGACCAGGCCAATGGTAACACCGACGTTACGACCGGTGATATCGCTGTAAACTATGATAGCTCTTCGCATAGCGACAGCAGCACCCATAGCTCCAGCGATGATGATCTGGCGAATGGGAATACTTCCATTGCCACCGGTGTTATCGATGTGGATGCTTCGCAAGCCAACGGTAACCAGAACGGTGACCAGGCCAACAACAACCAGTCGAACGTTGGCAACCAGGCTAACGGCAACCAGAATGGTGACCAGGCCAACGGTAACCAGAACAATGGCAACGTTGACATTGCGACCGGTGATATCGATGTGGATGCTTCTTCGCACAGCAGCAGCACCAGCAGCAGCAACACCACCACCACAAGCAACAGCAATGATGGTGATGATGCTTCGCACAATCAGGCTAACGTAGGCAATCAGGCCAACGGTAACCAGAATGGTGACCAGGCTAACGGTAACACCTCCGTTGCGACCGGTGATATCGATGTGGACGCTTCGCAGCACAGCGACAGCAGCACGAACATCACCACTGGTGATATCGATGTAGATGCTTCGCAGCAAAGCGACAGCAGCAACCATCACAATACCAGCACCGCTAACTCCAACAACGACAGCAACTCCTACAACACCGCTGACTCGAACAACGATTCGAGCAACGACATCTCTGTAGGTGATGTTGACGTTGATATGGACAACCGCTCCAACTACGTAGAAGTAGGTGATGTGGCTGTTGACATGTCGCAGGAAAACGGCGACGACAACGTGTTCTCGGACAACGATAACGTTGGCGCCTCCATCCTGGCAGCGTCGGTTGGTGACTCTTCGGTTACCTTCAACGTTGGTAACAACAGCCCGTACGGTGGAAATACGATCGGAGGAGACTCCTTCCGTAATTCCAGCGGCCTGAACGCTGTTAACCAAAACACCGGAACCAACTCTGTTAACCAACAGTCGATCGTTGTTTCCGTTGGCGACGTAAACTAACTCTTACGTCAACACAATCTGGATTCGGGGGCAGCATAGCTGCCCCCGGCTTCAGAACAAAAAAAATACAGTTTACTCTGGGGTAATGATCATGAAGAAGCGCACCAATTTGTCTGCTACCGCACTGACACTGGGAACGCTATTGGTAAGTTCGGCTATGCCGACCTATACTCTCGCCGAGGCAGAGATAGAAACAGCAGCGCTTGCAGAAACATTGACAGAATACCCAGCATCTACGGCAGACGAAGCGGGCATATTTGAACCCGAAAGTGCCATTTCACTCGATGAATTATCAGAAAACCGCGGTACATTCAGCCCGGCAACTACCAGCAGTCTGCTGGCAA
>JBFWQQ010000011.1:0-30616 GCA_050249355.1 Alphaproteobacteria bacterium
GCACAATAAGGTTGTGCGCCAGTTCATGCCCCATGACAGCGGCGATCTCATAATCACCGTCAAGGAAACGCAGCATGCCAGAATAAAATACGATCTTCTTGCCATCGGCATACGCATTAAGCTTGTCGTCATATTCTATGTCGAAATGATAATAACAGCTACTGCCCTGTGCCGGCAGGCCAAGCCCACGGCATATTTCCGCCCCCGCCTGTTCTATGCGTTCTGCGATACGCTCGTACTGGCTGCGCATGCCTTTTTTACTTTTCCATGTTTTCTGGGTTCCGCCTTGCGCCGCGATTTCATCCACCAGCTGCTGCTGTGCGATTTCTTCAGCCCGCACCTCATCTTCGGTGAGTTCGGGCCTGCTGGTGGTGGGTTTTTCGCAAGCACCCAGCAGGATGAAAGATGAACAGATACAGGATGAAAGTATACGGCGTGCCGTACTTTTCCAATTCTCATTCATCCAATAATCCGCCATCATACTCAGTACACCCTTGCTTTTGGCGGAACCGGGTCTACATCCCCGGTCAGGGTATGCAGGTGCACCGGACGGTAATCGATCAGCATGCGCCCCTCGTCGTCCAACCATGCCAGCGTGTGCTTCAGCCAGTGTTTATCGTCGCGGTCGGGGTAATCTTCACGGGCATGCGCACCACGGCTTTCCTTGCGGTTTACGGCGCTCGATATGGTAATGAACGCCTGCGAGCGCAGGTTATCCAGTTCCAGCGCCTCTACCAGATCGCTGTTCCACACCAGCGAACGATCAGAAATTTCCAGTTCGTTGAAGCTGTGCCATATCCCGTGCATCTGGTCTACGCCTTCAGAGAGCACTTTTTCTTCGCGGAATACAGCGGCGTGGTTTTGCATGCAGCGCTGCATGTTGCGGCGTATCTCGGCAGTGGTCATGCTGCCGGATGCGTTGCGGATGCGGTCGAAGCGCATCAGCGCCTGTTCCGGCGATAGCGGGGCAGGATGCGGCGTACCCGGCTTTATGATAGCGGCCGCACGGTGAGCAGCGGCACGGCCAAATACCACCAGATCAAGCAGCGAATTGGAACCCAGACGGTTGGCGCCATGCACCGAAACGCAGGCCGCCTCGCCGATCGCCATCAGGCCCGGCACCACGGTGTTGGGGTTGCCACCACGCAGCGTCACCACTTCGCCGTGGTAGTTGGTGGGGATGCCGCCCATGTTGTAATGCACGGTGGGCAGCACAGGGATAGGCTGGCTGGTTACATCCACCCCGGCGAATATCTTGGCGGTTTCAGCAATGCCCGGCAGGCGTTCATGGATGATTTTTGGGTCAAGGTGATCGAGATGCAGGAAGATATGGTCTTTGTTCGGGCCAACGCCGCGCCCTTCGCGTATCTCCACGGTCATCGCCCGCGACACCACATCGCGCGAGGCCAGGTCTTTGGCGCTGGGCGCATAGCGTTCCATGAAGCGCTCGCCTTCCGAGTTCACCAGATAGCCGCCTTCGCCGCGCACACCCTCGGTTATCAGGCAACCCGCACCATACACGCCGGTAGGATGGAACTGCACGAACTCCATATCCTGCAAAGGCAGGCCCGCACGCACGACCATACCGCCACCGTCACCGGTACAGGTATGGGCGGAAGTACAGGAGAAATAGGTACGGCCATAGCCGCCGGTTGCCAGCACCACCATATGGGCGTTGAAGCGGTGGATGGTGCCGTCATCAAGGTTCCATGCGATCACGCCACGGCATGCACCTTGCGCATCCATCAGCAGGTCGGTGGCAAAATATTCCACGAAGAACTGTGCATCATGGCGTAACGCTTGTGTGTACAATGTGTGCAATATGGCATGGCCGGTGCGGTCGGCCGCCGCGCAGGTGCGCTGCGCCGTTCCTTTGCCGAAATGTGTGGTCATACCGCCGAACGGACGCTGGTAGATTTTTCCTTCTTTTGTCCGCGAGAACGGCACGCCGTAATGTTCCAGCTCGATGATGGCGTCCGCTGCATTCTTACACATGTATTCGATAGCATCCTGATCGCCCAGCCAGTCCGACCCTTTGATGGTATCGTAAAAATGCCAGCGCCAGTCATCCTCGCCCATGTTGCCCAGTGCCGCCGATACGCCGCCTTGCGCGGCAACCGTATGCGAACGGGTGGGAAATACCTTGGTCACGCAGGCAGTATTCAGCCCGGCCGCCGCCATGCCGAACGTAGCGCGCAGACCGGCACCGCCGGCACCAACGACAACAACATCATGGAAATGGTCGATTATGGGATAGGCGGTCATCAAAATCCCCCGGTGCTGATATCAAGAAAATGTAATTTGAGAATGGCCAGTATGCTAAAGATGGTCATGGCGATACAGGCATATAGATTAGTAAGGAGCAGCAGGTATTTTGCAAACGACGTATGCACATAATCCTCAATCACCACCTGCAGGCCCAGCTTGGCATGGAAGGTAGCCATCGGCGCTAAAAACAACATCAGCACCGTATGGATAGGTGACGCAAACCATTCAGCCACGCTAATGACCTCCGGTGACAGCAGGTTGCCAATGAGCGAACACATAAACCATGCGCCCAGCGGCACCATGGCCAGCGCGGTGACACGCTGCCACCACCAGTGCTCAACACCGTGATGCGCGGAGCCAAGGCCACGTACCTTACTGAGTCTGCTGCGAAGGTCGGAAGATGAAGCCATAATTTATCCTTGTAATACGAATCCCCAGGTCAACCCGGTCATGATTGCGGCAAACAATATCACCGCCCAGCCGGATTTAGCCATGGTGGGCAGTTCGAAGCCCTTGCCGATATCCCAGAACAAATGGCGGATGCCATTACCGAAATGGAAGTAGAAGGCCGCCGTCCACCCCATCATGAACAGCTTGCCAACCGGTGATGACAGGCATTCATGCAGGTCGGCATAGCGGTCAGGCCAGTAGGCAGCCGTACATAACCAGACGGTGAATAACACCAGCCCCAAATACAGGCCGACACCACTTATACGGTGTATTATCGAGGGCACCCAGCTGATCAACGGGCGGTAGATAGTAAGGTGTGGCGAAGTGGGGCGTTCTAAAGACATAAAAAAGACCGCAAGGCTGTTAGACTAACTTGCGGTTCTTTATAACGTTATGTGAAAAATAATCTATGGGAAAGTTTTCATGCGCGGATGTAATGAGATAACTGATAAAAAAGCCCACTGTTTCTGGGGAGCTTCAGCTACTCTGTGCAACCAGGATTAATATATTAGTATTTACTTCCTAATAGCCTTGATGTTTTTTTATTTAATATCCCAGGACATTCCACCCGTGTTTTTGTTATAGTTCCATCTCCAACCGACCAGGCAATGTGGTCTGCGGAACTTGTAGTAAGGTCAGCCAAAAACTGCTCATACGCCACAGGGCCCATCGAGGCAATATACTCTATAACACCCTCATAACAAACTTTATCGAACTCACATGTAACATAACTGCATACACGGGTTCCACTCGAAAGATCATGCTCAATATGTGCTTGAAATAATGCAGTGTTACAATCACACGCCGCATACGCAGGAGAAATCGCACCCCATGTACCCAACACTGTAAGGGCAGCCAGAGTAAATGAAATATATTTTGTCATAGTATCCTCTTATGGTTCGGTGCATATAAATTTTAACTGCACGCCCTAGAGCTTAAGGATACTAAAACTATGTTACAGCCGTGCGGCAGTTATGTTACAAATTAATGAAAAATCGATTGGGGATAAGGATTTTAAATATATATATCAATATATTATAAATTATCGGTACGCATTACATCCAAATATTAGTGGTGATGCAGGACATTCTACAGGCATAAAAAGTGCAGCCTGTTAGGCTAACATGCATATCTTGTAACGTTCTGGAAAAATATCACGGGAAATTTTCTAACCGTCTTTATCCTCTTAGAATGACAGGTTGCTCTCCCTGCACTGCCCCATACAGATAAGGCAGGACGTCCTTAAGTGTTTTTTGCGGATCGGGCAAACGTGAATCATCCTCTTTGAGTTTTTCTCTTGCCAGCGTAACCCCTATCCGGGCACTTTGCTCAGCATCCAGCCCGTTTAGATACCCGTACAGGAACCCGGAAAACGCTGTATCGCCCACACCGGTCTTGTTCCTGATCTGCTCATCCGGCATTTTGTTGACATGGATCTCTTCGATCTTATCTCTGGTTACCACCCATGCGCTATTGCTGCCATCGGTGATGAACGCGCGTTGTTTGTCTTTACGAATCATTTTATCTTCGTCCTCAAAGTGCCTGTTGAAGGCATCCCGGAGCTTTTGCAGTGCCTGCATTCTTTGGCCGGGCGACAGTTCCGCTGCATTACCCTTTTTGCCAAGCAGACCTGCTGTACGACACAATTCGTCCATATTGCCGAGCACCACGTTCGCGCTGGGGATAAGGAACTGGAAAAAATCCTGCTGATCGACACCAAATTCTGCCTTGGTCGGCAATGCCAGCCACAGTTCCTTTTGCAGATCCCAGCGATATTTCATCAGGCGGTTGGAAAACTCCGGGTCGAATTTCTGCCATAAAGAACCTTGCATGAACACGGCATCGGTATTCTTTACCAGCTGTTCATCGGCGGTTTCCGGCTTGATGATCTCATGCACGTTCCCTGGATAGGTAGCATTGTGTTTATCCCTTTCCCCTCTTTCATCCTCAGACAATAGCGCATAGGTAACTGCGCCGTGCAACTGAAGCCCATCCGGTATTGGCGGGCGGATCATATTGATATTCGCATCCCGCATCTCATAGTCGATGGCTTCGGATATTGGCCCATTCCCAACACGGCCTATGAAACTGACCTCTACACCATCCCCCATCAACCGGGACAGTGTGGTCACCACGTTGGCAGACGATCCGCCCGGCGCCGTGAACAGCCCGCCCCGCATCATCAGCGGAGTCATTTCTTTATAGCGTTCATAATCCAGCAGGGTCTTTCCGCCAGGCTCCATCCCGTGTCGCTTGGCATATTCATTCAGCTTCGGGTTCTTTTTCAGCTCTTTGCTGATGTCTGTAATCAGCAGGTCGGATGTAAGGATACGGAATGGCTTTTTGTGATGGCCGTTAGCGGAGGGCATAGTTATTCTTTAAATTATTATCTGGTTAGCTATCATGTCATTATGACACTACACCAGTTAAGCCATTATTATTATTACGTTATGATGAAGTTAATTTTCCGCCCTTCAGCCGCAGGGTGGGATAGCTGAACTGGGAGATAAGATGGGCATCGTGGGTGGCAAACAGCACGGTGGTGCCTTGTTTATTAAGCTGCTCAAACAGATACATAAATTTAAGGGCCAGCTCGGCATCTAGGTTACCGGTCGGCTCGTCAGCCAGTAATATTTCCGGCCCGGTAATAACCGCACGGGCGATTGCCGCCCGCTGTTTCTGGCCGCCGGACAGGGTTCTGGGATAGGCATCGTAATATTCCGGTATCTCCATCCATTCGAGCAGCTCTTTTACCTTGTCGCGGATCTGTTTAGGCGATTCCCCGGCCACCTTGAGCGGCAGGCCGACATTCTGGCCAATGGTCAGGTGTGAAAGCAGGCGGTAATCCTGCAGCACGATGCCGATACGGCGGCGCAGTAATGGCAGCTGCTCGCGCGGCAGGTTGGTCACATCGTCATCGAACATATATAAATGGCCATGCGTGGCGCGGCGCTGCAACCACAGGAGCGAGAGCAATGTGCTTTTGCCGGTGCCACTGGGGCCGGTAAGAAAATGGAACGAGCCGGGCCGGAGTTCCAGCGATATATCATGCAGAATCTCTTCGCCGGGAATATATTCCATTCCCACATGTTCAAGCTTGATCATAATTTTTTTCTTTTTTGTCGCATAAATCTAGATATGCTACAGGCACCGGAAAAATACAACCATATCATGAAAGGACTTCATGATCTTGCAATGCCCGGAATGTAAAACCCGTTACGCTGTGCCTGATACCGCCATCGGTAGCAAGGGCCGCACCGTGCGTTGCGCCAAGTGCAAACACACATGGCAGGCCGCCGGTGTAGATAAAACCGAGCAGGAACTCGAAGACCTGGCAAGAGCCATGGACGAGGTGAATAAAAAACCCAAACCCATTCCCAAAGGTTCAAACGTTCCGGCAAAAAAATACCAGAAAGCCCCGATCTCCCTGATCGCTACTGCGCTGGGCATGGCATCGGTGGCAATCACACTGCTGCTCATCATGACCTACCCGGCACTGATAGGAAGCCCGCCATCCACCGATTTTGCCATGACCGATGTACAGCTGCAGAAAAGCGAAGCAGAGACTGAAAACCCGGTTTATGTCATATCAGGCAATATCAAAAACACATCCGATGACGAACATAGCGTTCCAACCCTGCGGGTGACGCTGGTGGATTCCGAGGGTTCTGCTTTGCAATACTGGGATTTCACCGAGGCAGGAAAGGTACTCAAAGGCAAGGAATCCCTTCCCTTTACCACTGGCGAAATCGAGGTGTTATTCAGCCTCGCACACCGTTTCGTGGTAGAGCTGGGAAGCCCGCTGGAACTCTCATTGCGGAAAAAACCGTGACCGCTATTCCCGTGCCTCCGGCAGACCTGCGCGACATTAAAACGCTGATACCAGCAACAGATATCGCGTTGCGTGTGCGCACACTGGCCAAACAGATCGCGGCCGATTTCCCGGATGACCTGATGATCGTATCGCTGCTGCGCGGCAGTTTCGTGTTCACGTCCGACCTGATCCGCGCGCTGCACCATGCCGGTTGCCGCCCGCAGGTAAGCTTCATGACGCTGGGCAGCTACGGGAGCGGCACCGAATCCAGCGGCACCGTGCAGCTGATGCGCGACCTGATCGAATCGGTGGAAGGCCGCCATGTGCTGATCGTTGATGATATATTAGAATCCGGCCGCACGCTGCATTTTACGCGCGAACTGATGCTGGAGCGTAAAGCCCATTCGGTGCGCATCGCCGTGCTGCTGGAAAAGCCCGGCAAGCGCAAGCGCGATGTAAACGCAGATTATATAGGTTTCAAGGTGGAAGACAAATTTGTGGTTGGTTATGGGCTGGACTATGCCAATTTCTACCGCGAACTGCCATTTATTGGTTATATCCCGTGATAGACTGCTTGCGCAGCGGGTGAAGCGCTCTGAAGGCTCGGTCGGCCTACTGGCCTTACTTTTTAGTTAGTCGAGCGCAGTAGCACGAGTCAGCCTTGAGCGGCGCTCCATCGCGAGGTCAGCAGACCGAGCGGGGAGCAATAAAGTCAATACGCACCCTTACCGGAAATCAACACCAGCGGTGTCTTGAACATTATGATGATGTCGTGCCACAGCGACCAGTTACGCACGTACCAGCTATCCCAGTATACGCGGCGCATAAAGCTGGTGTTGTTGCGGCCACTGACCTGCCACAGGCCGGTAAGCCCCGGACGCACCGACAGGTAGTGGCGCAGGCGGCGGCCAAAGTAATGGGTTTCTTCCGCCAGTATCGGACGCGGGCCGACGAGGCTCATATCGCCCACCAGCACGTTCCATAGTTGCGGCAATTCGTCAATGCTCAACTTGCGGATGATGGCGGCGGTCTTGGTATTGATGCGCGGATCTTTCGGCAGCTTGCGGTATTTCTCCCAGCGTGCTTTTATGAGCGGATCAGAGTCGATATATTCCTGCAGCAGGTGATCGGAATCCGGCTCCATCGAACGGAACTTCCAGCAATGGAACATGCGGCCGCCTTTGCCCACGCGCTGCCCGCCGTAGAAAATGCTACCGCCCTGCCCTTCAATCTTCAGCATGGCAGCCACAAGTAATAACAAGGGCGCAAGCAGGACCAGCGCAAGCGCAGAGATCATTATGTCCATGAGTCGTTTGGCTACCCGCCCCACCGTAAGCTTGTTGCGGCCAGGGATACTCGCCGGAATCATCATCACATCATGGCCGAAATAATAATGCGGCATGGTGCCATGGAACCCAGACAAAGCCAGCGACGGAACCAGCGCATAGTTTGCCTGCACCTTGTCGAGCGCGCGTATCAACTGGTCACGCACATCACCACGAAACGCATCCATGGAAATAATATAAAAGTTGTCTGGATGCTCGAGCACATAGGCAGCGCAATCGCTCATGCCCACATGGATCAGTACATTACGGTCTTTGGGCGGGAGCGCCGTGCGGTCGAAATCCCGCCATTTGTCATCGCGCAGGAAAACGGTGTGTACATGGTAACCGGTGCACGGCTCATTGTGGAACGCCAGCATGAGGTCTGTGGCCATGTCATTGTCGGCCATGATAACGGTGGGCACTTTCCATTCTCGTACCTTTGAAGCCATATGAAAAACGGCAAAACGGAACGTAAGCAGCAAGCCGAATGCAAATACCCAGTTGCTGATGATCAGCATACGCGACGCCTGTGTCTTCATGGCGAAGCTGATAAAACCATCGACCAGGAACGCTACCAATACCAGCTTGGCGATGGATTGCACCTGGCTCCACCATGGCAGGCGGGCATCATAGGCATTCTTGTTGGCCATCGATACGATCAGGCCAAGGCACAAGGCAATATAGATATCTCCACGGCTGAGTACCGCCGGCCCCATGATATAGGACGGAATCCCGAATATGCTCTCTTGTACCCAGCGGGTCAGCCAGAAGGCTGAAAAGGCGGCGAACATCAGCGCCAGCACGTCAGCAACCAGCAGTGTCAGGCTCAGATGCGTTGGCACCATCTGCAGCCGTGACTGCTTCGGTTCTTTCACAGGCTGCGTTATGCTCACCAGTGAATCGATTTTTGATTCGCGCTTGAGGCCCGACATTACAATATGCGCTCCCGTACGGTTACCGAATCACCCGGCATGACCGGAGTGTTCTCGGTTGCGTTGAGGCGCCTGATTTTGCCATCCACCTGACGGTCGATCAGTATCATATCGCGCGCGGCGCGCGGGGCATACCCCCCGGCGCTGGCAACCGCCTGAAATGCCGTGAACAACGGCTGCCACTGGTAGCTTCCCGGATTACGCACTTCGCCCATCACATAGACCGGACGCATGGATTCCATATCTACCGTAACACGCGGGGAACGCAAGTAGCCCTCGGCCACCAGTGCGGTAGCGATCTTTTCCTGCAATGCCTCTTTACTCATGTTGGCCGCTTCAAGCTCACCCAGCAGCGGCAGTGCAATCTTTCCATTGCCATCTATCTGGTATGTGTTGGTCAGCGATTCTTCGCCGTATACGGTCAGTTTAACGGTGTCACCGGGTTGCAAGGTAAATGCAAGGCCGGCAGGAAGTGTTTCGGGTGCGTTTTCATCCGCCCCCATAGGTAATGCAACCACCGCGTTGCATGCTGTCAGGGCGATAAGTAGCGCCAAGGATAATAGTATGTTCTTCATGAACGAATCTCCCCAAAATTACAGTGGGCAATCATTACCTGATATTAACCCTTATGACAAGGCTCATTTCCGCCAGGGCAGCTAGGCAAATAACGCATGGTCTTATTACAGAAGCGCTTATAAATTTACTATTAACAAGACAGATTGGCGGCACCACGCTAAATCCCTTGAAATCTGCGGTTTTCATGATATTACGTCGGGAAACCACTACATGAGAAAGTACTTATGGCCGATCTGTTCGCACAATCCAAAAAACAATCCTCCGGCGCTGGCTATTCTGCCGAAGATATTGAGGTATTGGAAGGACTTGAGCCGGTTCGCAGACGTCCTGGCATGTATATCGGCGGCACCGATGAAATCGCCATGCACCATCTGGTGAACGAAGTGTTCGACAACGCAATGGACGAGGCAGTAGCAGGCCATGCCACCACCATTGAGCTGGAAATGCGCCCGGACAACGTGATCATTGTACGCGACAACGGCAGGGGCATCCCGGTAGACCCACATCCTAAATTCCCGAAAAAGTCGGCGTTGGAAGTGATTCTGACCATGCTGCATTCCGGCGGTAAGTTCGGCGGCAAGGTATACGACACCTCCGGCGGCCTGCACGGCGTGGGTATCTCAGTGGTAAACGCGCTGTGCCAGTATCTTGAAGTCGAGGTCATGCGCGACCAGACCATATTCAGCCAGACCTACAGCCGTGGCGAGCCGACCACCAAGCTGCAGAAGCTGGGCAAGGATGCCAAGGGCAAGGGTGGCACCACCATCGCCTTCCAGCCGGACGAGGAAATGTTCGGCAAAGCCAAATTCCGCCCGGAACGCCTGTATAAGCTGGCGCGCTCGAAAGCGTACCTGTTCCGTGGCGTAAAGATCAAATGGATCTGCGATGCCTCGCTGCTGCCGGAAGGCTCCGAGATACCCGCCGAAGATGTGATCCATTTCCCGGGCGGGCTTGAGGATTTTCTGACCCAGCAGATGGAAGGCCGTATGCCGGTGACCGGTGAGCCTTTCAGCGGGGAAGCCAAACTGGCCGGCAATGCCGGTCGTATCGAATGGGCAATCGACTGGCCGGCCGACCAGGAAGAATTCAACAGCACCTACTGTAATACCATTCCTACGCCGCAAGGCGGCACCCACGAAGCGGGGCTGCGCGGCGCCATCACCAAGGGCATGAAGGCCTATGCCGAACTGACGAATAACAAGAAGATCGACAGCGCCACCGGCGACGACATACTGGGCGGAGCAGTGGTATTGCTTTCGGTGTTCATCCGCAACCCGCAATTCCAGGGCCAGACCAAAGACAAGCTGGTAAGCGTGGAAGCCACAAGGCTGGTGGAGAACGCCATGCGTGACCATTTTGACCATTACCTTACCGGCAACCCGGAGAATGCCGGACGGCTGGTGGCATACATCACCCAGAGGATAGAAGAGCGCATGAAGCGCCGCGCTGAAAAGGAAGTCAGCCGCAAGGCGGCCACCCAGCGCCTGCGCCTGCCCGGCAAGCTGGCCGATTGTTCGCGCTCGGCACAAAAAGGCACCGAGATATTCATCGTCGAGGGTGACTCGGCGGGCGGCTCCGCCAAGCAGGCGCGCGACCGCCAGACCCAAGCCATACTGCCCCTGCGCGGTAAGATCCTCAACGTCGCATCGGCTTCGCTCGATAAGATAAAAGCCAACCAGGAACTGTCTGACCTCGTTCTGGCGCTCGGTTGCGGCAGCGGCATGCACTATAAGGAATCGGCGTTGCGCTATGAAAAGGTCATCATCATGACCGATGCCGACGTCGACGGTGCACACATCGCATCGCTGCTGATGACGTTCTTCTACCGCGAAATGCCCGACATGATTCGCCAAGGCCACCTGTTCCTCGCCCGCCCGCCACTGTACCGCGTGACTATCGGCAACAGCACGTATTACGCGCAGGACGACAAGGAAAAAGACACCATTGTGGCGAAATTCAAGAAGGGCAACAGCAAAGTAGAAGTCGGGCGTTTCAAAGGGTTAGGCGAAATGACCCCCAGCCAGCTTAAAGAAACTACCATGCAGGTGGGAAAACGTGTATTGTTACAGGTGCATATTGAAGAAGACGCTGCCACGGATGACCGCGTGGAACAGCTGATGGGCCGCAAGCCGGAGCACCGCTTCGCATTTATTCAGGAGCAAACCTCCAGCCGCGGCAACGACATATTACAACAACTGGATGTGTGATTATGACGGATGAAAAACCACTTACGCCCGAAGAAAGAATCGAGATATTTACCGATACTTTTATGGAACGGTTACAGAAAGATGAGCAAGCGCAAGATATGGCCATGCTCCAACGTCAGATAACCAGTTCAGATAAGTACCAGCAAGGACAGGATGTGCTGGCGATAATTCGGCAGGCCGCGTACGAGGTTTTTGCGCAGCATAAAGAATCGCTGGATGCTATTTCCCGCTCCAAATTTTCTGAAATAGTTACCATGGTGGAATCGCACCTTGATACTATGGGCTATCCAGACGAATTCTCAAAAAAATATGGAGAATCAATGCGTCGATTTAGGCGACGTAGCGGCGATTCGCCCAGCCGTGGCGTCGGCTAGGCAGCCTGCCTGTTACCGAGTAATGCAGGAATCTCGGCCTGTGCCCGCGCATAGTCATCAGGCACGCCGATATCGATGAAATAACCCGCACCGTTATAATTGGCTGGCCGGATGGTCGGGACATACGGAGCAAGGAAATCCGCCTCGAAAGAAAAGGCCGCGGGAAGTTCAGCACCATCAAACACGTCAGGCTCAACGATATAAAAGCCATTGCTGATAATGCCCGGCGCTTTTGTTCCCCTAGTCTTATATGAATGCACGTGTCCCTGCTCTAACTCAAGCAAACTATAACGACTGCAATCGGGCATGGTCTGGGTGGCAATGGTCAGCGGTCGCTGCATGCGGTAATGGTTCTGCAGCATTTGCATATAGTTCAGCTGCACCAGTGAATCGCCATTGAGCACGAACACCGGCTTGCTGGTGTTCATCTGTGCCAGCGCATTTTTTATCGCTCCGCCAGTGCCTAGCGGCGATTGCTCTATGATATAAGAAAGCCTGATGCCGGCATAATGCGACCCCAGCGTGCGCTGGATCATGTGTGGCATGTGGTGCAGGCACAAGGTCGCCTGCCTGATGCCCTGCTGCGCCATATACTCCAGCAGCCAGCGCAGGAACGGGCGGCCCGCAACCGGAGCCATGGGTTTGGGCACGTCGCCAATAGCAGAGCGCAACCGTGTGCCAAATCCGCCTGCAAGAATAATTGCCTGCATTAAAACTGTCCGTTATGGTAAGTATGAAATTCACCCTACGGCCCCTCGCGCGCAATGCAAGAAAATCCATATACATCAACAGTTTATAAAATAGATAATTATACAACCCCATGAAACCTGCACTCCCTTTAATCACCAAGAAAACCGGGGCATTGCCCATTTACCTCACCCACACCAACCAATATGCCGCGTGGATAAAATCGCGTCCCACATCATGGCAGCGCTGGCTGAAAGAAAATAAATTCGAAGCCACTCCCGGAAATTTTTCTGTGCTGCCAGACAACACCGGGGGTATCGCAGCAGTGTTGTGTATTACAGAGACCACTCTCGACACATGGAGCATCGCGCAGTTGGCGGAGCGCCTGCCCTCGCACACCTACCAGCTTAGCGGGCAACTGAACAAAAAAGATGCCACACAGCTCGCCCTGGGCTGGTCGCTGGCCTGTTACCAATACACCCGTTACCGCAGTAGCGCACGGCCATTTGCCAAGCTGGTGGTGCCGCAAGGCTGTGATCTTGCCTATGTCAAGGCCATGAGCGAATCCATCAACTGGGCACGCGATATGATCAATACCCCGCCCAATGACATGAACACCGCCGCACTCGCCGCCGAAGCGCAAAAATGGGCGAAGGCCGCAGGGGCGACAGTGCGCGTTATCAAGGGCAAGGACCTGCTGAAGGAAAATTACCCGCTGCTATACACCGTGGGTCAGGCAAGCGAACACCCGCCGCATCTGGTGGATATGCGCTTTACGCGTAAAGGGGCGCCCAAGGTCACGCTGGTGGGAAAAGGCATATGCTTTGACAGCGGCGGCCTTGATATAAAATCCAGCAGCGGCATGCGGCTAATGAAAAAGGATATGGGCGGCGCTGCTTGCGTTCTTGCATTAGCTCGTGCGCTGGTAGCTGCCGACATGCCTATACAGTTGCGCGTGCTGCTGCCTATCGCGGAAAATAGTGTGAGTGGCAATGCCATGCGGCCATCGGATGTAGTGAAAAGCCGCAAGGGCACACATGTGGAAATCGGCAACACCGATGCCGAAGGCCGCCTGATATTATGCGATGCGTTATACGAAGCCGATCAGGAAAAGCCTGACCTTATTATCGACTGCGCCACGCTGACCGGCGCGGCAAGGGTGGCGCTGGGCACGGGTGTGCCAGCATTCTTCACACCCGATGACGCGCTGGCAAAAAGCGTGGAGAAAACTTGCGCCGCTGCACATGACCCGCTATGGCGCCTGCCGTTGCATGCGGCATACCGCCCGCTGATGGACAGCAGCATCGCCGATATCAGCAACGATGCGGCAAGCGGATATGGCGGCGCGATCACCGCAGCCTTGTATTTGAAAGAGTTTGTCACTAATACTCATGCATGGATGCATATAGATATGATGGCATGGAACCTTTCCCCCCTGCCCGGCCGACCGGTTGGCGGAGAGGCTATGGGTGTGCGCGCGCTGTATGAACTGGTAAATGAACGTTATGGCAAATAAATCTAATTCCCTCTCCTCCCCTAAAACCCGGCAGGCACTGGCTTTCTGGCAGGGCGTGAATGTGCATGCGCTGCAATATATGCCTGCCGACCTTTCGGCGCGCCAGACCGCAGTGCTGCTACATGTGTACCTGAGTAAGGAGCCCCATGGCATCAAGGAGCTTTCCGAAAGCCTGCAGATATCCAAGCCCGCCATCTGCCGCGCCGTGGATACGCTGGAAAAACTAAAACTGGTGCGGCGCAAACCAGACCGGCACGATGGAAGGAACATTCTGGTCATGCCGACCCCTAAAGGACATACGTATCTGGGGCAGTTCGCACGTATCATTATGGATATTTCAAAAAAGGCCGCCTGATCCATGCCCAACCAGTACCGCCTGCTTAGTGGAAGTGATGAGACCAAACCGATTGATATGGTGGTCATCATGCGACGCATCCGTTCCGGAAAGATCACCCCTAATACATTGATCTGTGTGAATGACGAAGAACCCCGGCCCGCCACTGAGATCCCGGAACTGTCCCGATTCTTTATTGATAACGGCTACGACCCGATGGACACCAGCCTGAAATCCAAAAGCGCCAACGTGGCGCAGGCATTGGACCGTGGATGGCAGTTTGTCATGGAAAACAGCATCATGACCGTATATGCCGGGGGATTCCTGATTCTCGTATTCCTTATCGCCATGGGGCTGGTTAACCAGCTTGGATTATATATTGGTGGCGTTATCAGCTGGTGCCTGTTCATGGTCGCGCATCAGGTCTACTTTATATTCATTGTACGGATGTTCCGTGTACAAACGATGGGAGATGATTTCATGAATCATCAGTTTGCCCCGATCCTTCCTTCCATTGTTATATTCGGACTGGTGTATGCCCTGTTCATGATAATGGGATTCGCTTTTCTGATACTGCCCGGTTTTGTAGTTGCTGCATATTTGGTTTTCACCCCGATCATAATGATGGACAAACAGCTACCGCTTTTCGAAGCGATCGGCACATCCATCGGCAGGATCAAACGGGGCGGCATCAACCAGCTAATTATGATCAGCGTGATATTGCTGCTGCACTATATAAGCATCATTCTGATCTTTCCTGCGCCACTTACTTTGCCATTATTTCTCGCAGCGCTCGCAGAAATATACGAAAAAAATTCGCTCTGATTTTGTGAATCATGTGGATAGAATGTGGATAACTTTTGGCAAATCCACAGCCACTAAGCCCCACAAATCTATAAAAAAAATTTCAGCGAATCGCTTGAATTTATTTCAAAAAAATGGTCTTTATCTACGACATAGGAAAAAAATTCCTATCTTTAACAAAAAAATAACTTTTACGGCCTATTCTGGCGGTAGATAACGATTACAAGGACCCCAAGGTCTCTTGTACGGGGAGAACAAAGATATGGGTGCACTCGCAAACGCGATTTCAGGTACCAATAAATCCAAGCTGGGCGCCGTTCTGGCGGTAGGCATCCTAACTATCGGGTTCTTCACACTCATTGCATACAAGCTTACAAGCGCCGATCTGGTGCCGCTTTACAGCAACCTGTCGTTAAAAGACAGCGCCAGCATTGTCACGGAGCTGGAAAAAAGTGGTGTGCCATACGACCTGACCGCAGGCGGCACGCAGATATTAGTCCCATCGGATCGCGTGTTGCGCCTGCGCATGAACATGGCAGAACAATCGCTTCCAGGTGGCGGCTCGATCGTTGGTTACGAGATATTCGACCGCTCGGAATCCTTCGGCAGTTCCAACTTCGTAATGAACATAAACATGATGCGTGCACTCGAAGGCGAACTGTCGCGTACCATTGGCGCGCTGTCGGGCGTTGACAATGCCCGCGTGCACCTGGTCATGCCCAAACGCGAGCTGTTTACCCGTGAACGTGCAAAGCCGAGCGCGTCGGTTACCGTGAAGATGCGCGGCGGAAGCTCCCTGGAGCGCTCCGAAGTTACCGCCATCTCGCATCTGGTAGCCTCGGCCGTGCCGGGCCTTGAAGCCTCCATGGTGACGATAGTGGACGGCCATGGCAAATTGCTAGCACGCGGCGACGGGTCCGATGGCATGGACGGCATGGGAAGTAATGCACAGGAACAGCGGCAGCAGTATGAGAACCGCATGCAAGCCACAATCGAAGGCATGCTCGAGAAAGTTGTCGGCGCAGGAAAAGTCAGTGTTCAGGTGAACGCCGACATGAATTTTGACCGTATCGTGACCAACTCCGAAACCTATGACCCGGATGGACAGGTTGCCCGTTCCACACAATCGGCCACCGAGTCGGAATCGGCCAGTGAAGGCAGCGGTGAAAACCCGGTATCTGTTACCCAGAACCTGCCTGAAGCCGGTGCGGCAGCCGGTGGCGACAACAGCAGCAGCCGCGCTACGGAACGCAGCGACGAAACCACCAATTATGAAATATCGAAAACCACACAGAACCTCATCCGCGAAGGCGGCAAAATAAATAAACTGTCCGTAGCGGTACTGGTGGATGGCACATATACCGGCGAAGGCACCGAACGCACCTATGCCCCGCGCAGCGAGGAAGAAATGCAGAAACTGCGTTCGCTGGTTGCAACCGCCATCGGCTTCGACGAAGAACGCGGCGATAACATTGAACTGGTGAATATGCCATTCAGCCAGGACAATGTAGAGATTCAGGAAGCGTCGTTCTTTGAACGCTTCAAACTCGAGGTACAGGGCATCGCACAGACACTGATCATCGCACTGGTTGCTATATTGGCGATATTGCTGGTACTGCGTCCGGCCGTAACCCAGCTGATCAAGCAGACACAGGCGCCGAGCGATCATGTGGCAGGCGAACTGGCGGCACTGGAAGGGCCATCGAATATGTCCGCCGGCAGTATCGCACCCAGCACCATGTCTTCTTCGATACCGCAGCCGGGCGGCGAACCTGAGAGCACGATCGACGTCGCTAATATTAAAGGTGGCATGAAATCCTCTTCCATGAAAAAAGTGAATGAGATCGTAGACCAGTATCCGGAAGAGACGATGAACGTATTACGCCAATGGATGTTGAAGCAGGCATAGACTATGGCAAGAAATGACCCGAAAGATGAGTACCGAAGGCTGAATGGCGCCAAAAAAGCGGCTATTTTCCTCATGGCTGTGGGCGAGGAAACCGCCGTGAAGCTGTTTTCCATGATGGATGACGATGAGATCCGCGAGATATCCAGCATCATGTCCAGCCTTGGCCAGGTGAACTCGGAAACCGTAGAACGGCTGTTCAAGGATTTCGCAGAGCAGGTATCGGCCTCCGGTGCAGTGGTCGGTAACTACGACTCCACCGAAAGGCTGCTGGAAAAAGCACTCGGAAAGGGCCGCGTCGGCACCATCATGGAAGAGATCCGTGGTCCCGCCGGTCGCACCACATGGGATAAGCTCGGCAACGTCAGCGAAGAAGTGTTGGCCAACTTCCTGAAGAACGAATACCCGCAGACCATCGCCGTGGTACTATCCAAAATACGCTCCGACCATGCCGCACGCGTGCTGATGAATCTGCCCGAAGAGCTGACCATGGAGGTAATCGGCCGCATGCTGTCCATGGAAGCGGTGAAAAAAGACGTGATGGACGGCATTGAAAAAACGCTGCGCATGGAATTCATGAACAACCTGGCCAAACGCCAGAGCCGTGACAGCCACGAGCTGCTGGCCGATATTTTCAATAACTTCGACCGCAGCGCCGAAACTAAATTCATGGGTTTGCTGGAAGAACAGGATGCCAACGCCGCCGAACGCGTGCGAGCACTTATGTTCACTTTCGAAGATCTTGCAAAGATCGACGGCAATGGCATTCAGGCTGTATTGCGTGGCGTAGACAAGGACAAGCTGGCGGTTGCCATGAAGGGCGCATCAGAAACCATCAAGGAACTGTTCTTTGCTAATATGTCCGAACGCGCCGCCAAGATACTGAAAGAAGATATGACCTCCATGGGGCCGGTACGTATCAAGGACGTGGACGAAGCACAAACCTATATCGTTGGTATCGCCAAAGACCTGGCAGGCCGTGGCGAGATCATGATCGCCAGCGACAATGCCGAAGAGCAGCTGATTTACTAGGAACAAGCACATGCGTGTAGAGCCGATACTATTGAAGGAATTTGATTACGAGGCGGTTTCTGTAAAGAAACGCTCCAGCCCCCTTCTGCCTGGCGGCAGAACTGGCGGGGAGGTTCCCCCACCTCCCCCCACTTTTTCTGAGGAACAACTGAAGAACGCAGAAAAAGAAGCCTATAAAAAAGGCTTCCTGGAAGGCACAGAAGAAGGCAAGCGCCAGCAGAAGGACGCCGAGGCCGACACGCAGGAAGCCCTGCGCCAGACCCTGCTGAATGTGTGCATGCACTTCACCCCGATCGTGGAAGATTATAAGCGCACCATGCTACACCTGCGCACAGATATGCCAAAAGTTGCGCTGGCAGCGGCACGCAAGGCAGCTGGCAAGGCACTGGACGACAATGCTGCAGCCACACTGAACGATACTGTGCAACGCTGCCTTGCTACCATATCAGACGAGCCGGAGATCACCGTTATCATTCATGATAGTATGGCAGAAGCCTTGGAAAAACACCTGCAGACGCTGGCCAAACAATACCCGGTGGCCGCGCGTGTACGGGTGTCCGGGCAAAGCGACATACCCGCCAGCGATTGCCGCATCAGTTGGAAAGACGGTGCCTTCTTGCGCGATACCAACCAGATATGGCAGAATATCGGGCAGGCGGTGGAACAGATCGGCGCCGGAGAACACTTCGCAGCCGGGCAGGAGCTTGAAGCCCTACCGCAAACCGCCCAGCCCGTTGAAACCAAACCACAGCCTCCGGCGAGTACAGACACAGCGCCAGTGGCCCAAGATCAACCCCCATCAGAGGAGTAAACCATGGCAGAAGACGTGAAAGATGAACAAGAGAGTACGCTGACCGAAGGCATAGAGAATCTCAGCCTGGAAACGGTGTATGACATCCCCGTGCAGATCACCGTGGTGCTGGGGAAAACCAGCATGCAGGTGAACCAGCTGCTCAAACTCGGCCGTGGCGCCGTGCTGGAGCTGGACAAGAAGGTTGGCGAGCCTATCGATATTTTTGTCAACAACAGGCTGGTTGCGCGTGGCGAAGTAGTGGTGGTAGAAGATAAGATCGGGGTCACCATGACTGAGGTGATCAAAAGCGAAAAAGCGTCTTAAGAACGCCACCACAACACCAAGCGGAGAACCACATGCGACTGCTCATCATAGGCGAACTCTACGGACAGATAGGCACAGCCAGCACCATTGCGCGCAGCCGTGGCGCCAAGGTTGCGCATGTGCCGGATATCGACGCCGCCATGAACGCCCTACGCGGTGGCCAGGGCGCCGACCTCATCATGATCGAGGTGCGCGAAGATATCGAAAAGCTGGTAACGCTGCTGATGCGCGAACGCTTCAACCTTCCCGTTGTCGCCTGTGGCGTCGAAGCCAATACCGACTCGGCGGTTAAAGCCATCAAGTCCGGCGCCAAGGAATACATCCCCCTACCGCCGGATGAAGAACTTATTGCTGCCGTACTGCAGGCCATTACCGAGGAAGCCCAATCGGTCATCCACCAGTCCAAGGAAATGAAGCAGGTCATCGCCATGGCCGACCAGATCGCCCCATCCGATGCCAGCATACTCATCACCGGTGAATCGGGCACGGGTAAAGAAGTCATCGCCCGCTATATCCACAAGAAAAGCAAACGCGCCAACGGCACTATGATATCGGTGAACTGCGCGGCGATACCGGAAAACCTGCTGGAATCGGAACTGTTCGGCCACGAAAAAGGCGCCTTCACCGGCGCAGTGGCCCGCCGTATCGGCAAGTTTGAAGAAGCCAACGGCGGTACCATCCTGCTTGATGAGATCAGCGAAATGGATATGGGTCTGCAAGCGAAGCTGCTACGCGTGCTACAAGAGCGCGAGGTCGACCGCATCGGCGGCAACAAGCCGGTGAAAGTGAATATCCGCGTGCTGGCCACCTCGAACCGCAACATGGCGGAAGAAGTAAAAAAAGGCACCTTCCGCGAAGACCTGTATTTCCGCCTGAACGTTATCACACTGGAAATGCCTGCCCTGCGCAAGCGGCCGGACGATATTTTACTGCTGGCCAGGCATTTCATTGAAAAATACGCAAAGGCCAACGGCGTGACCGTGCGCAACCTGACCCCGGACGCCGAAGAAAAACTGAAAAAATACAGCTGGCCCGGCAACGTACGTGAGGTGGAAAACTCCATGCACCGCACCGTACTGCTGGCACACGGCGACACGATTGAAGCATCCGACATCATGCTGCAGGGCGAAACCGGCAACAGTCCTTCCCCACAAGACACCAGCGAGCGTGGTGGCACGCTGGTCGGCCGCACCGTCGAATCGGTGGAACAGGAACTGATATTGGATACGTTGAACCATTGCCTTGGTAACCGTACACATGCTGCCAACATACTGGGTATTTCCATACGCACCTTGCGCAACAAGCTGAAAACCTATGGCGAGCGCGGTGCAGCCATTCCTCCGCCACCTACCGGTACCGACTGATGCGGCGCGAATGGAAGATACGCATCGGCTGGCTGTTTATGGGACTGGCATTGGGCAGTATACCAAGCTGCGTTACGTTCTGGGAAGTGGATAGCTGCCTTGATCAGGGTGGTCGCTGGAACTACCAGCTCGAACAATGTGAATTTTAACCTGCCTTCTGGCAGATAACGCAGGGAAAGCATGGCGGAAGCAACCACAGCAAGCGCACCGACCACACAGCAGCAGATCATGGATTTGCTGCGCCGGCGCGACATTTACTTTGCAGTCGGCATCATTGCTATCATCATGGTGCTCATCCTGCCGCTACCGCCGCTGCTGCTGGACATATTGCTGACGCTGTCGGTAACGGTATCGGTGTTGATCCTGATGAGCGTGCTGTTCGTTGAAAAGCCACTGCAGCTGAACTCATTCCCTACCATCCTCCTGATCGTCACCATGCTGCGCCTGTCGCTCAACATCGCCTCCACCCGCCTTATCCTGTCACACGGTCACGAGGGCACCGACGCCGCCGGCCATGTGATCGAGGCTTTCGGCGGCTTTGTGATGGGTGGCTCGGTGGTGATTGGCGCCATCATTTTCGGCATCCTGACCATCATCAACTTCGTAGTTATTACCAAAGGTTCCGGCCGTATCGCCGAGGTATCGGCCCGCTTCTCGTTAGATGCCATGCCCGGCAAACAGATGGCCATCGACGCCGACCTCTCGGCCGGACTCATTACCGAAGATACCGCCAAAGCACGCCGCAAGGAGCTGGAATCGGAAAGCAACTTTTTCGGCGCCATGGACGGTGCCAGCAAATTCGTGCGCGGCGATGCGATTGCCGGTTTGATTATTACTTTCATCAACTTCATTGCCGGGATTATCATCGGTGTAGTACAGAATGACCTGAGCTTTGCGCAGGCAGTCCAGACCTACACCACCCTGACCGTAGGCGACGGGCTGGTATCGCAGGTGCCCGCTCTTATCGTATCGACCGCTGCTGGTATCCTGATTACAAAATCCGGCGCTACCGGCGCAGCAGAAAAAGCGGTGATCGACCAGTTGACACGCTCGCCGACCCCGCTGGGTATCACCAGCGGTTTCATGACGCTTATGGCGCTCGTACCGGGCGTACCCGCCCTGCCATTTCTACTGCTGGGTGGTGTCAGCGGCTGGCTGGCGTGGTATATGATGAAAAACCCACAAAGCGATGATAAAGAAATCTATTCGCCGGACGGCAAACCCAAGCAACTCGAAGGCCCGGCAACCGAAGGCGCTGCCGCCCCCGCCGAAGAGGATACCGATTTCCTCAGCATCGATTCGCTGCGGCTGGAGCTGGGCTATGGCCTGCTGCCACTCATAAATTACCAAAAGGGCCATCGCCTGACCGAACAGATCAAGGCGCTACGTAAACAGATGGCGCGTGAACTGGGCTTTGTTATCCCGTCGGTGCGCATTCAGGACAATATGCAATTGCCGCCGAATACCTACGTTATCAAGGTAAAGGAGATCGAGGCTGGCCGGGGCGATATCCGCCCGGATATGCTGCTGGTGATGAACCCGTCAGGCGGCAAGCTAGACCTTCCGGGCGAAGACACCACCGAACCAACCTTCGGTCTGCCTGCCGTATGGGTAAGCGAGGCGCACAAGGAAGAAGCACTGTTCCGTAATTACACCGTGGTCGATCCGCCCACCGTCATCACCACCCACCTCACCGAAATCATAAAAGACAACATGTCCGAGCTGCTTTCATACACCGAAACGCAGAAACTACTCGACGACCTTGGCAAGACCCAGCAGAAACTTGTATCGGAAACCATCCCCAGCCAGATCAGTGTTACCGGCGTGCAGCGGGTGCTGCAGAACCTGCTGCGCGAAATGGTGTCGGTGCGCGACCTTTCCACTATCCTAGAGGCTGTTTCCGAGGCATCCAACCTCACCAGCAATGTGCATATGGTCACCGAACATGTGCGCGCACGGCTGGCCCGTCAGATCAGCTTCGCCAACACCGGGCCGGATGGCTATATCCCCCTCATCACGCTGTCGCCGGCATGGGAGCAGACCTTCGCCGAATCGCTCACCGCATCGGGTGAGGACAAGGTGCTTTCCATGGCGCCGTCGCGTATTCAGGAATTCATCAACAATGTACGTAAGACCTTCGACGATATGGCGATGAAGGGCGAAGTGCCGGTGCTGCTGACCAGCCCGATCATCCGCCCGTATGTACGCTCGGTCATCGAGCGTTTCCGACCGTCTACCGTGGTGTTGTCGCAGAACGAGATACACTCCAAGGCCAAGATAAAAACGCTGGGGCAGATATGATGGACATGCTGTTCAACACCATAGGAATCACGGGCATGGCCTGTTTCCTCAGCGCATATTACTTTTTGCAAAAGGGTAGCTATCGCCCCGACGATTACCGTTACCTCATATTAAACCTGGCCGGCGCCGTGCTGATCATCGTATCGCTGCTGTGGGACTGGAACCTCTCTGCGTTCCTGCTGGAGGCCGCATGGTTCCTTATCACCTCATGGGGCTTGTTCAAACGCTGGCAGCGTGACAGGACTATCACCCCATGAGACTGCGCAATTTCACCGCCCGTAGCATGCCCGCCGCCATCGCCATGGTACGACAGGAGCTGGGTGAGAACGCGGTCATCATCTCCTCCGAACCGGTGAATGGTAAAGCCATTAAAGTAACCGCCGCCGTAGAAGAGCCAGACGATAGGGCATTTCCTGAACCGGCAGCCATACCCCCTGCCCCACAGAAAGCGCACAAAAGCGCTGCCGGTGACCTGCGCTTCAAATTACAGAACACGCTGCGATTCCATAACCTCCCGGAACTTTTCACCGCCAAGCTCATGCAGAAAATAAGCGATGAGGAACTGGAATCCATCAGTGGTTTGATGGAGATCGGCAACCCGGACGGCAGAACACGAGGCGAACGCATGGCGCTGGAAAAACTGCTGGCACAGATGTTCAGCTACCAGCCGCTGCGGTTTGAGGATCGCCCCACCCGTATCATGCTGGTGGGTGCGCCGGGTATAGGCAAGACGTTCACCATCGCCAAGATTGCGTCGCGCCTCACCATGGAAGACAAGCCGTATGCCGTACTCACTACCGACAACAAGCGTGCCGGAGGCATTGAGCAGCTGCAGGCCTATACCAACATACTGCAAACCGAATTGAAAGTTGCCACCTCCCCACGCGAGCTGGCTACTGAACTGTCCGGTATACCGGATACCCACCACATACTCATCGATACCGCCGGGTGCAACGCCTACGATAAAAAACAGATGGAAGAACTGGCGCAGCTGGCCGCCGTGCAGGGTATCGAACCAGTGCTGGTGATGGCCGCCGGAGGCGACAGTCTGGAGGCAATCGATATCGTGGAACCGTTTGCAGAACTGCCGATCCGGCGCATGCTCATCACCCGCGCCGATACCGCACGCCGCTTCGGCGGCGTGTTATCGGTGGCCGCCGCTTATGGGTTCTCGTTTGCCAATATCAGCGCGTCATCCTCTATTGCCGAGGGTATGAAAGTGGCAGACAGCAGTTACCTCACCCAGCTCCTCGTACAATATCAGTTGCAATCTTAGCGTAATTACATAAGTGTGAACCATATGACAGACCCCGCCAGAAAAAATATCATCGCCATAGCATCCGGTAAGGGCGGTGTGGGCAAGACATGGCTGGCAATCACGCTGGCCCACCTGATCGCACGGGCCGGGCGCCAGGTGCTGTTGTTCGATGGCGATATCGGGCTGGCCAACGTAGACGTACAGCTTGGCCTCACCCCACCGCGCGACTTAAGCAGCGTCATCAACGGCCGTAATACACTCAAGGAAGCCGTGATACATTTTGCAGAAGGCGGGTTTGATATCATCGCTGGGCGCAGCGGATCGGCTTCGCTGGCCACGCTGCCGATCGAAAAACTCAAAACGCTGGCCGACGAACTGGCCGGACTGCAGAAGCATTACGACCATATCATCATCGACCTGGGCGCCGGTATAGAGCGCCACGTGCAATACCTGGCTACACTGGCCGGACAGTGTGTGGTGGTGGTCACCGACGAACCCACCTCGCTCACCGATGCCTATGCCTTCATCAAGATCAACCAGCAGCAACCCAACCCGCCGCAGATCGGTATTGTAGTGAATCAGGCAGCCACCCAGAAGGAAGGCGAAGGCACCTATAGCGCGCTAAACAAGGCATGCATGAACTTTCTGCATTTCTCTCCGCCATTGCTGGGCATCATCCGCCGCGATAACAAGGTCAAAGACACCATACGCAACCAGAAGTCGTTGCTGGTGCGTGCGCCCCACTCCACCGCTGCCACCGACGCCGCCGCGCTTTCCATCAAGTTGATGCAACGGTAAAGGCCATGCCATGGATGATATCCGGCTGATCAATATCCTGAACTCGCCTTCGCAGAATGTGAAGCAACCCGGTATCACCGATAGCAACTCTACCAACCTGCCACCCATCATAAACCGCTTCGCACCCGGTAGCATTCTGGCCGGATTTATCATCAACCGTGATGCAGCCGGCAACCCGGTGCTGCGCACCGAAAGCGGCGACATCTCCTTTTCCAGCAAGCTGTTCCTGAAAATCGGGACGGAGGTTGAGATCAAGGTAGAAAACCGCTTTGGCAACACCACTGCCCGGCTGGTCAGCGTCAACGGCCAGCCTCCGCCGCAGGCACAGCCTGTTTCGATCACAGCAAATAATTTTCCCGGTGCACCTGTTACCTCCAGCGCCGCTACACCATCCGCACAAAATGTTGCGCCGCAGGCAGCACAGACACCTGCCCCCACACAGGCCAGCCCGGCAACTACCGTCAGCAATCCTACCCTGACCGGTTCGGTGGTCAGCGCCCCATCGAATGCACCGCTGCCCGCCAACACCCCCCTTTCCGTGCGGCTGGTTTTAATCGTTCCGCCAGTTACCGGCAACACCCCCGCTTCCCCGGCACCGGCACAACCGGCTACCAGCGCAGCGGCACTGCCTGCGGTACCAACCGTAACGCAGGCCACAGGGGCACCTCCTCAGGCCACTCCGCCGTCCGTTACTAATGCCGCCGATGCCGCACATTATGCCGCCTACCGTGCCAGCAGCGCCATCACGCCAGCTAGTGCCACACCCGCGCCGCTACCGCCTGCCGCCTCCGGCGCCGCCACCCTGATACAGCCGCAGACCGTGCAAGGAACCGTCACCGGCTCCACCCCTGCCGGAGAGACGCTGGTGCAAACCCAGCAAGGGGCGGTCATACGTATCGCCACAGCCAGCCCGTTGCCGGTTGGCAGTAATGTGACTCTGCAGGTGGCACAGGCAGCAAGTGCGCCGGTATCTACCACCCCGCTACCCACCATTGCCACCCTTACCCAGAAATGGCCCAGCCTTAGCGAGGTGATCAAACTGCTGTTGCAGGAGATCGGCCCACAGCAACTCGGCGCAGCAGGGCTTTCGTGGCTTTCGCCGCTGGCACAGGGCACGGGCCAGCCGCCGCCGACACCGCAGGCCATATCGACCGGGCTGATATTATTCCTGCTGGCCCTCAAAGGCAGCGATTTTCGCGGCTGGATCGGTCAGGACAACATAAGATTGCTCGAAAGCAAAGGCCATGCGAACCTGCTGCGCACCGCAGAAGGAGAGTTTGCGGCTCTGGCCCGCCAGTGGAATGAGGCCCAGCCAGGCCAGTGGCAAAGCCTGTTTTTCCCGTTGGCTGTGCATGGCGATATCCAGCAGCTACGCTTTTACACAAAGCGTGACCGTCGCAAAGACAACCAGGATCAGGAAGAAGAGGACACGCGCTTTGTCATTGAAACGGAACTGAGCCAGCTGGGCGAGCTGCAGCTGGACGGATTTACCCGTAAGACCGCAAGCCACCTTGAGTTCGATCTGTATATCCGCACGCGCCTGCAACTATCCGAAGAGATACAGAAAGATATTTTCGCGATTTATAATAATTTTGGCGAACTAACCGGATTCAAAGGCCAGCTGGCGTTCCAGACGGTCGATGAGTTTCCCGTGCATCCGCTAGAAGAGATAATCCACGAAGGCGATGTGGGTGATGTGATCGTGTAATATTTTTTGCCCCCGTTCGCGTCTGCTGACGCTCACATAGGGCGACGCTCAAGGCTGACTCGCACTCCTGCGCTCGACTAACAAAGAAGGGAGGCCAGCAGGCCGACCGCCTTCAGCGCATCTCATGCGATTTGCAGCAGCAAATCGCGGAGACAATCTTAAATACCCCTTTATTTTCGCGTTATAAATCGTTAAGAAAACCTCATGACCCAAACCGCACTGGCATTTGCTGAACAGTCCACTGCCCCGTCGCTCGATTCACTTTATACACTGATCGCAGGCGACCTTAAGGCTGTGGATGCCTTTATCCTGCAGCGCATACAGAGCGATGTGGCGCTGATCAACGATATCGCCATGCATATCGTGGCCTCCGGCGGCAAACGCATTCGCCCGGCGCTGACACTGATATCGGCCCATGCCTGTGGTGACGCCCAAGGTAAGCGTGCAGTGGTACTGGCCACTGCAATCGAATTCATCCATACCGCCACCTTGCTGCATGACGATGTCGTCGACGAAAGCACGTTGCGACGCGGGCTGGCCACCGCCAATGATGTGTTCGGCAACAAGGCCAGCGTGCTGGTGGGTGACTTCCTGTTATCGCAGGCCTTCCAGATGATTGTAGGAGACAATTCCATGCGCTCCATGCAGATACTCGCCGATGCCTCTGCCATCATCGCCAAGGGTGAAGTGATGCAGCTGATGACCGAAGGCAATCCCGAAACCACATTTAATGCGTATATCCAGGTCATTGAATCAAAAACTGCCGCCCTGTTTGCCGCAGCCTGCGAACTGGGAGCCGTTGCAGCGGATCAGGAAGCATACGCCGCCCCTTTGCGTGAATTCGGCCAGATGGTCGGTACCGCCTTCCAGCTGATGGATGATGTGCTGGATTACAGCGCCAACCAGAAGACGCTGGGCAAAACCATCGGCGATGATTTCCGTGAAGGCAAGGTCACCCTGCCGGTGATACTGGCCTACCATGCGGGTGATGAGGAAGAGCAAGCCTTCTGGAACCGCTGCATTGCCGATGGCAACCAGAAGAAAAAGGATTTCGATACCGCCCTGTCATACCTGAAAAAACATGGCGCATTGGAACGCTCCATGCAAACGGTGCAGGAATACTGCCAGAAGGCCCTGCTGGCCCTTGCCAACCTGCCGGAAAGCCCAGCCAAAACAGCAATGGGCCAGCTCGCCGCGTTCTGCGCCCGCCGCGAATATTAAACTGGTTGCACAGGTCAGCCTAACTGGCTATAAGGGTAGCCCTTCTTATAGGAATCGGAGTGTAGCTCAGCCCGCCGCCGCGAGCATGCGAGCGGGTTACATTTAAAAAAAACTCTGCCGGGCGTGGCCCTTGTAGAGATTGGCTGTCGGAGTGTAGCTCAGCCCGGTAGAGCACTACGTTCGGGACGTAGGGGCCGGAGGTTCGAATCCTCTCACTCCGACCATTGACAGCCACTTTCAGAAGACCCCCAAATTTTTCATCCGGCAATTTACGGCATTTTTCCGCATATTCACGGCACAAATACGGCACAACGCTCACAAATAAACTGTTGAATGGGCCGGTTACGGACGTGTAGAGTGGCCACAGGATGGCCAAATGACTGAAAATGATGCTCTGCAATCCAGCCAGCTGTTAGATATATTGCTGGTCGAGGATAACCCCGGCGATGTGAAGCTGACCGAGCTGCAAATGAAGCGGCAGAATGTGCATTTTAATCTCTATTCCGTACTGAACGGCGAGGACGCTATCCGCTTACTGAATAAGGAGGAGGAATTTTCAAGCGCCCCCACGCCCGATCTTATATTCCTCGATATCAACCTGCCACAAATAAGCGGCCATGAGGTGGCAAACTACATCCGCACCCACCCCACCTTCCGGAATATCCCCTTTTACATGCTGTCCAGCTCGCAGCATCCGGCTGACACGGTGGATGCCCAGAAGAACGGCGCATCGTGCTATTTCACCAAGCCCCTGGATTTCACCAAACTGCGCAGCATTATCGGCATCTCCTCGCGCATTCGTTACGAGGAAGTGGACGGCCATATCTATTATTATAAAAGCCTTGGCCCGCGCCGCAATGCACCGAAACTTGATTAATCTTTCAGGCGGAAACGCTCGGTCAGGTCGTTGATGGCAAGGTGCGCGGCCAGTTCGCTGCTGCGCCGCGCCCAGCCCGGCATATAAGCGGGATCGATGATATGGCCCTGCTCGGCCAGCGGCTTTAAGCGGAGCACGTCGCCGGTGGTCAGTTTGCCGCAGAATATCAGCGCGATATCGTGGATGAATCCCTTATGCGTGGCGTGCTTGAAGAACGATCCCACCTCGATCAGGCCGCTTAAGTACACATTGTCCTTATAAAATATCACGCCGCCCTTGGGCTGGCCGCCGCGGAATATACGCATGGTGGAATAATAACTTTCCTCGGTATTCTGGGTATGGCGATTGAAGAAGCGGAACAGGTCGATGAAATCGGCCCCCTTCTCCGCCATATCGATGGCGATGATGCGCAGCGCAATGCGCTTGAGGCGCGACAGCTCCATCGACAGGTTCATATATTCGGCAAATACCGCAAGCCCTTCCTGCGTGGCCGTGGTGCGCGGCGCGTTATAGCCCAGTGATTTCAGCAGCGGTTGCTTGCGGCCATTGATGTAGGTCAGCGTATGGGTCATCACCTCGTGGTGGAACAGCTGGTGCAGGTCGCTGCGCGAGAATTTCGCGCCCTTGCGCAGCTTCACATAGTTGGGGCCTGCCGTGGCGCGCGCACTGATGCCGCTATCCACGCTGACATTGATGGTATCGACCTCAGGGTCGATGGTACGCGCGATCTGGCGCAGCAGCAGCCGCTTGAACTCACTGGCGGTCAGGTTTTCCGGCTGTTCGGCCAGCGAATCGGAATAGTCTTCCACCACACGCAGGAAATAGCGCGCCACATCGACATTGCGGCGCTCATAGCCGGGAATGGTATCGCGCGGGCTGCCATAGAGCGTGCGCGAGAATTCAGTGACATCCGGCGTGCCGACCCCTTGCAGGATATAATATGCATCGAGGTAGCTCTGCGCCGTGTCGCGCAGGAAACTTATAGCCGGGTGATCATCGGTACCGATAGCTTTGATGCTTTTTTTCAGGGCGCTGATCTTGTCGCTGAAGTCGCGCTTTGGGTATTCGATAGTGGGCAGCGCATATTCTTTTTGCTGCGCGTTCTTTAAAAAATACTGCATGGTCGATTTCGGCCAGCTGAGCGGGCCCAGCAGCAGGAAGTCCTGTATGATGGCGACTAACTGTTCATCCAGCTTGCGGATGGTTTCAAATTCACTACGCATGGATTGTGTTTAGTGGATAATCAACAAGTAGACTAACGATATTTAATGGGTAAATATATCTTTTAAATATAGGTGTAATATTCTTTACTTCATTTTAAAATCATTTCCATGACAGCAGCTGACTGGTACAGAAATAAACAATGGAATGAAAAGATTGAAACACATTTTTTCGATAATTTATCACGCGCCCGCAATCAGAAGGCGCAATACTTAAGAATTCAGGCACATACTTTAATTTCAGTGCGACCTGATGTATCGCTTACGCTTTTAGAAGAGTACTTTAATACAGGCGATACCTTTGATCTTGCGCAGGCATATGTAGACCAGGCTGCAGCTTACGAAGTGCTTAACAATATACCACAAGCTGTCGAAGCATATAAAAATGCCATTTCCCGCGAAAAGATGTTACCAAGCGTGCAAACCCGAGCGTATTTGGAACTTCCGTTATTCGCAGCCACTCACAATCTGGAAAATTTATATCCTGATTGCCTGAGTATCTTGGATAACCACAAAGACCGACTTAC
>JBFWQQ010000012.1:0-29231 GCA_050249355.1 Alphaproteobacteria bacterium
CCCGGACGTCACTACACCTCCGTGCTGCTCGATCCCTTTTTGCGGGGAGCGATGAACGCGCCGCGATAGGTTTTGGTTTTCCCCCATGCCTTCGCTTTGACTTGCCCACGCTTGCCTCCCGGCTGTTGCGTCGGCTTTCTCGATCCCACCACGAACTCTATCAGATGCAGCGGGCGGTCACTTGCTACCAGCGTAGCCCACAAACGCCGGACGCTGGCGCGGCGGGTTTCGATACGCCGTTTGATTCCGGCCTGCCTGCTACCCATCTGCGGGGCGATATGGCGGGCGCTGGCCGTCTTCGCGCTCTCCGCCACCCGGTTAAGCGTCCGCACGGTCGCCTGCGGCACCACTTCCTTTTCCAGCGCACGCAATCCCCGGCGCAATGATTTCAAATCGCGCTCTACTGAAAGATCAAAGGGCATGACACAGTAATCCTTAAAACATCAGGCGCAGGCCGACGCTTGCAATGATGTCGTCATTATCTCCGCCATTTTTCTTGGCGATGGAGGATGTCTCGCCAAATTTGCGTTCATAGCGTACATCGACATACGGTGCGAATTTGCGGGTAATTTCATATCGGGCTTGCAGACCAATTTCAGCATTGGCCAGACCTGCGCCAACCTCCTGATCTGGTACGTCCTGAGCAAAGAGATTGGCTTCCAGATACGGCTGAAGGATAAACCTCTGTGTAATCAGGAAGTCATTTTCTTGGCGCAGTCTTGCGCTCACATCGCCTTCGTCGCTGACAAAAAGATGCGCTTCGGTTTCAAAGAAATAGGGAGCAAGGCCATTCATACCCAATGCCAGATAAGTAGTGGATTCCGGCTGCGTGTCGTGGCGGATACCTATTTGCGCATCCCAGAACGTGGCGACATTGCGGCTATACAGCGCCCAGAATTCAGCTTGTTCGGTGTTACCATCCTCGACTTCACCCTCAGACTTTAGCCAGAGCTTATTGTCATCCGTGCCAACCCAACCGTCGAATTCCCAACTTGCTATGGCATCATGCTGCCCGGCTCCATAGTCGGCTTCCAGTCGGAACATATGAAAAATTTGTCCCCCATGTTCATCCTTATGATCGTCATGCTCATCCGCCGCCCATACGGGGTGTACGGTTAATAAAGCGATCAGTGCGGCAATCGATACAGTTCTAATGGCCATGATGATGCTCCTGTGCTGAATCCGGCGCAGAGGCAGGCATTTCGTGGCCAGCATGCGGATCTGGCGCTTGCTGGTGAGCAGGCACATCCGCCGGGTCAAGCTTTGCCACAACCACTTTGGTCATCATGCCTGCCATCATGTGATAGAGCAGGTGGCAGTGGAATGCCCATTCACCCGCTTCATCCGCTGTAAGCAGCACGGAATAACTCTGCCCCGGCGGGACGATCACCGTATGCTTATTTGGCATTTTTCCGGCTGCCTGACCGTTTTCGAGCTGCACAAACATGCCGTGCAGATGCATGGGGTGCGCCATCATCGTATCATTGGTAAATGTAAGCCGTACACGTTCGCCATACTGGAGATTCATGGGACCGGACTCGCTATATTTCTTGCCGTTCATCGTCCAGATATAGCGTTCCATATTCCCGCCAAGCCGGATTTCAATCGTGCGCTGTGGCTCGCGCAGGTCTTTTTGTGTGCCGAGGTAACGCAAGTCTGCATAGGAGAGGGCTTTATCTCCTGCGGGAGTTCCTGCCTTTTTCCAGCCGCTTTTTTCCGACATATCCTCCAGGCTCATTTTGCCGCCCATGTCATGCCCCATCGCGCCATGATCCATAGTAGAATGATCCATCCCTTCCATAGTTCCCATATCGTGGTTCATGCCCATATCCGCCATGGTCAGTAAAGCACGCGGGCGCGGCGTGGGCGCGGTTCCTTTCATCCCCTCGCGGGGAGCCAGCGTGCCAAGCGCAAATCCTGTGCGGTCTATCGGTTCAGCAACGATGGTGTAGGCTTTATCCTCCATTGGAGTAACAATCACATCGTAGGTTTCTGCCACACCAAAGCGGAATTCATCGACGGCCACCGGTTCAACATACTGTCCATCCGATGCGACGACCTGCATTTTCAATCCGGGAATCCGCACGTCATAAAACGACATGGCCGATGCGTTGATAAACCGCAGGCGCACACGCTCCCCTGCTTTGAAAAGCCCTGTCCAGTTCTGATCCGGTGTTTTGCCGTTGGTAAGGAAGGTATAGCCCGTCACATCGGACAGGTCGGTGGGAAGCATCCGCATTTCGCCCCACATTTTGGCATTTTCCCATGTTTTGCTGAAACCCTTCTCTTTAACATCGGAAAAGAAATCGCCCACTGTTCTGCGGTTATACTGATAATATTCCGAGGACTTCTTGAGGTTGGCCATAATCTCGCCCGAATCTTCTTCATGAAAATCCGAGAGCAGCACCACATAATCCTGATCAGCCTGCACGGGGTCTTTGCCTTTAGGCGCAATCACTATTGAACCATAATGTCCATCCTGTTCCTGCCCCATGCTATGGGCGTGATACCAGTAGGTGCCGTCTTGCCGAATGTTGAAACGGTAGGTGAAGGTCTCACCCGGTTTGATGCCGGGAAATCCGTTTAACCCCGGCACGCCGTCCATTTCACCCGGCAGAAGCAAGCCGTGCCAGTGGACTGACGTATCTTCATTCAGATGATTGGTAACCGTGATGACCGCTTCCTCACCTTCGGTAAAGTGCAGGGTTGGTCCCGGAATGCCGCCATTGACCGTAATTTTCTCCACTGGCATACCGGTGATATCCACCATTTCGCGCCGTATATCGAGATGATAGTTTCCCGCCCATGCAGGGGTGGAAAAGCCGATAGCAAGCAGTAGAATCAGTAGTCTTTTCATATGCGGCTCCATTTTAAGCGCAGTGCATTGGCAATGACCGACACGGAGCTTAAGCTCATGGCCGCCGCTGCGATGATAGGGCTTAAGAGCAACCCGAAGAACGGATACAGCACACCCGCCGCCACCGGCACGCCCAGCGCGTTATAGATAAAGGCAAAGAACAGGTTCTGCCGGATATTATTCATGGTGGCTTTGGAAAGGTGGCGGGCTTTGACGATCCCGTCCAGATCACCACGCAACAATGTGACACCAGCGCTTTCAATAGCAACATCCGTACCGGTTCCCATGGCCACGCCAATATCGGCTTTTGCCAACGCAGGCGCATCATTCACCCCGTCACCGGCCATTGCTACCACGCGGCCTTTTTCCTTAAATTCACCGATAATGCGGCTTTTGTCTTCCGGCATCACTTCTGCCACCACCTGAGTAATACCCAGTTTTTTAGCAACGGCTTCGGCAGTTTTTTTGCTATCACCCGTCAGCATCACCACTTCGATACCCATTGCCTGTAATGCTTTAATGGCCTCCGGCGTGCTGGCTTTAATCGGGTCTTCTACCGCAAGTATCGCAGCGGCTTTGCCGTCTATGGCCATAAACATGGCGGTGGCACCCTGCGAGCGTAAATCATCCGCCTGCACCATGAATGCAGTATCCTCTGCGCCTAACTCTTTAAGCAGGCGGGCATTACCAATCGCAACGCGCTTGCCATTGATGGTTCCCATGACGCCCTTGCCGGTGGGTGCATCAAAATCCGATACAGAAGCTAGAGTCAGGTTCTTTTCCTTCGCTGCCATAATAATCGCATTGGCCAGCGGGTGTTCGCTTCCACTTTCCAGCGCGGCAGCAAGTGCGAGTATGTCATCTTCAGCAAACCCTTGTGCCGTGACGATTCGGGTCAGCTTCGGGCGGCCTTCGGTCAGCGTGCCGGTTTTATCCACCACCAGCGTATCGACCTTTTCCATACGCTCCAGTGCCTCGGCATTCTTAATCAGCACCCCATGCTTCGCACCTTGCCCAACGCCCACCATGATCGACATCGGTGTGGCAAGACCAAGCGCGCAGGGGCAGGCAATGATCAGTACCGAGACAGCTGCAATCAAACCGTAACTATAGGATGGTTCCGGTCCATAGATTGCCCATACCGCGAACGCCAACACAGCAAATGCAATCACCACCGGTACAAACCAGCCCGATACCGTATCTGCCAACCGCTGAATAGGGGCGCGGCTACGCTGTGCATCGCTGACCATTTGCACAATGCGCGATAGCATCGTATCGCTACCCACATGCAGGGCTTTCATGACAAAGCTGCCCGTCTGATTGATCGTTGCGCCAATGACTTTGGAACCTGCCTCTTTAGCAACCGGCATCGGCTCGCCCGTCACCATCGCTTCATCGACATTGCTTTTTCCCTCGGTCAACTCTCCATCGACAGGGATTTTTTCGCCGGGACGCACACGAAGCAAATCACCCACCTGAATCTGATCCAGCGACACTTCTTCCTCGCTACCATCTTCTTTCAGGCGGTGCGCTGTTTCCGGCACCAGCCTAAGTAAAGCGCGTATGGCGCTGCCGGTCTGCTCACGGGCTTTAAGCTCCAGCACCTGACCAAGGAGTACAAGCGTGGTAATCACCGCCGCCGCTTCAAAATACACGGCAACGATACCGTCACCGGTGCGGAATGTTTCCGGAAATGCTCCGGGCAGCAATGCCGCCACCATGCTATAAGCCCATGCGACGCCTGTTCCCATCGCAATCAGGGTAAACATATTCAGGTTCCGGGTTTTGAGCGATTGCCACCCACGCTCGAAAAACGGCCAGCCGCACCACAGCACCACCGGCGTTGCCAGAATCATTTGCACCCATACTGACATTTGCGCGGAAACTAGATGTTTCAACCCCAGCACATGCCCGCCCATCTCCAGCGCAAAAACCGGCAGGGTAAGCGCCAGCGCAATCCAGAACCGGCGACGCATGTCCTTATATTCATGGCTTTCGCCGCTATCTGCCGTCAGGGTGACGGGTTCCAAGGCCATACCACAGATCTGGCAGCTGCCCGGTTTTGGCTGACGCACTTCCGGGTGCATCGGGCAGGTATAGATCACCTCTGCACCAGCCTGCGGAGCGGGCGCAGTTTCTTTTGGTTTATGATGGCAGCATGAATGCCCCTCATGTGAAGGCGCTTCCGGTTTTTGATGCTGGTGATGTGTGTGATCCATAAAATTCGGCTCTCCCGGCCTATTCGTATTTTTTGAGTAATTCCATAATTTCGCCGATGCGCTTTTTCCTCAAGGCAGTGTCCTTGCTCGCGCACGCATCTGTGACACAGGCGTCTACATGCGTTTCCAGCACCCCCAGCTCAATGGTTTTAATGGCGTTTCGTGCCGCACGAAGCTGCGACATGATGTCCACGCAGTATTTACCCTCGTCAATCATGCGCTTGACCGCTTCAAGCTGGCCAACGGCGCGATTGATTTTAGAAACCTGATTTTTGTGACACGGATGAATTGACATTGACGATCTCCTTATACCCATATGGGTATATACCCTATGGGGTATAACGTCAATCCCTAAGAATGTTTATGCAGCCATCATTGGTTTCCACAGGAAGCACTTTCCATCCAGCTTTGGCGGGGCTTCAAAGGCCTTGCTAAGTTCCTGCAATGCCGTTACAAAATGGATCAAGCGGTTCGATGTTAGTCCGCTAGGGACCACCAGACTTACACGCAGCCCATCAGGTAATAACGCAGCCCGCTGCAGCGCCTGCGCCAGACATGGCAACCAGCTGTGCTGCGCCAAATAGCACGGCAACCCCGATGGCATCAATAATGGCCATTTGCCACGATATCTTTCCCATCAACGCCAGTATTCCCAGTATCAGCAAGGCGATAGTCTCGATGCCAACCCCCAGATTGCCAGACATCCAGCCCACTGTGGTGCAGAATACATTCCCAATCGGGGTATTGGCGGCATGCGCCATATTATAAGAAAATAAAATAATCAGTGCGACGAACAGTGGCATTGCTGTTATGAACCTCATACTCATGCTGCTATGTGCTTTCTTTCATGTTCCAGCAAATATTCTTTTACTTTCAGCCCGCCACCGAACCCTGTCAATGCGCCGGATTTACCGATCACACGATGGCATGGCACCACAATAGACAGTGGATTACGCCCGTTGGCAGCACCTACTGCGCGCGCCTTTTTCTTGTCACCCACCGCTTCCGCTTGCTTCTGGTAGGAAATGGTCTTGCCATACGGTATGCTCTGTAATGCACGCCATGCTTTGATCTGAAATACACTACCATGCATATCCAATGGCAGGTCAAAATCTTTTCGCGTACCTAAGAAATATTGCGTCAACTGCGCTTCAGCCTGCAGCAGCATGGGATGATCATCGGAATCCACCGCATGTGATGTTTTTGCCGTGCTGCCTGGAAATACAACCTCACATAAGCCCTTATCCGTTGCACGCAGGCACAACACCCCTACAGGCGATTCAATGGTTTTCTGATATACGGTACAACTCATGACAACACCCTGAAATGAAAAACCAATAAAGGAAATTAAAAAAGGCCGGTGCGTGGTGCCCGGCCTTCCCTGTTATAGCCCATCGGCTATATGCCTGCATATTTAGCGCATATTCTAGCGGCGTCAAAAGTTTTTTGCAAAAAAAAATCTGCCCGGCTATGAAAGTATATGGAATCTGTTTTATTTGTATGCACGGGAAACATCTGCCGCTCGCCAACGGCTGAGGCGGTGTTGAAGCATCGTATCATTGGTACAAGGCTTGAAAACCGCCTGCGCATCGATTCGGCGGGCACCCATGGCTATCATATCGGGGAGCCACCGGATGAGCGGGCAATACATATGGCATTGCAGCATGGCATCGCTATGGACGGGTTGCGCGCGCGCAAAGTGGAACCAAACGATTTTAAGCATTTTGATCTGATACTTGCCATGGATTCCGGGCACTTACGCCATTTACAACGTATCGTGCCGCGTGGCAGTACCGCTGAAGTCCGTTTATTCCTCGATTATAGCGGGCATATGCCGGAAATCGATGTCCCCGACCCTTATTATGGGTCGGCCCATGATTTTGAAGAAATGTTTAATCTTATTGATACCGGCACCATCGGCATGCTAAAAAAACTGGCGACATAATATGAACAAGGAAGAACCTATGTTACACGCTGCTGCATTACTTGATTCCGAACAGTCCTTATCGGCAGACCGCGCCGCCATAAATCAGGGAAACAGCAGCGAACAGCTCATGGAGAATGCTGGCCGCGCAGTAGCCGACATGATCAGCGAAACATATTCCCCCGGCCCTGTTCTGGTAGTAAGCGGCACCGGCCATAACGGAGGGGATGGCTTTATAGTTGCGCGCCTGCTGAAGGAGCGCGGCTGGGAAGTTACATTATCGGTACTGGGCGATAAGAATTACATCGAAGGCGCATCTACCAATGCCCTGCGCAGATGGGAAGAATCGCATGGCCACGCCATGTTGTTCGATGGCAGCCTGACCGTGAGCCAGACACTCATAGTGGACGCCTTGTTCGGTACCGGCCTGAACCGCAATCTCGATGGTGTAAGCAAGGATGCCGTTGAAGCGATAAATGACAGTGGCCTGCCCGTGGTTTCCATCGATATCCCCAGCGGCATCAACGGCAGCACCGGCGAGGTCATGGGAGCCGCAGTGCGCGCCACCCACACCGTCACCTTCGTGCGCCCTAAGCTCGGCCATGTGTTGCTGCCGGGCAAAAGCTATACCGGCGCTTTGCATGTGTTCGATATCGGTATCAGCGGCAACAATGTAAAACCGGATTATTTCCTGAACAGTCCGCTGTTGTGGCGTGACAGCTTTGTGCTGCCGACACCGGAAAGCAACAAATATTCACGCGGGCATACGCTTGTGGTGGGCGCAGACCTTGGCCATACCGGGGCCAGCAAGCTGGCGGCATTGGGCGCTCTTCGCGCGGGTTCCGGCCTTGTCAGCGTGGCCTGCACACCTAAAGCACTGCCTGTCTATGCCGCATCCCTGACGGCCGTAATGACCAAAAATGCTGCCGACCTGAAACAGCTGGATGCACTGGTGAAAGATGAAAAGACCACGGCTATCCTCGCCGGTCCAGGCGCCGGGACAGGCGAAACCACGCGCCAGCAGGTACTACAGATACTGTCACACGAAAAACCGACCGTACTGGATGCCGACGCGCTCAGCGCATTTAAAACCACACCAAAAACCTTGTTCGGCGCCATTTCTGGCGATGTAGTACTAACCCCGCATCAAGGGGAGTTCGATCGTCTGTTCGGCCATAAGGAAAACGAAGAATTATTCCGTTTTGACGGCTTGAAGCACGAACGCGCCCGCCATGCCGCAAAATACAGCGGAGCCGTGGTCGTGTATAAAGGCAACGACACCGTGATCGCATCGCCGGACGGACGCATTGCCATCAATGCCGAAGCACCGGTATGGCTTGCAACCGCTGGCAGCGGCGATGTACTGGCCGGTGTGATAGCCGGATTAATGGCTCAGGGCATGCCGGCTTTCGAAGCCGCCTGCGCAGGTGTGTGGATTCACAGCCGCGCCGCCGCATCGTTCGGACCCGGACTGATCGCCGAGGACATTCCCTCTGCCCTGCCCGCCGTTTATTCCGAGCTGTTCGGATAACCGGCCATTGTCATGCAACCGCTGGCCAATCCGCTGATCGTCAATACCACGCGTTGGCTGCTGTTCATTAATACATTCATGGCCGAATCGGTATTCCGCCACCGCGACTATGACGATAAGTCCATCGACCTGCAGGTGATCCTGAAACTGGGCGTATGGATGTTCAGCTTCCTGTTCTGTGTTTACTACTACCGATTATGGGCAAGAAAGCTCCTGCAGGTGGACAATTTCTTTCAGGTAATATTGCTGGCAATGATTGGAGTGTCGTGCCTCTACGCACCCAACTTTGTTTACAGTGCAGCATCTGCCTTTTCACTGATAGCAATATTATTCATGCTGCTTATGGCATCTGCGGTGCTAACCAGCAAGGAACTCATCAGGCAGATCATCTATGGCTGCAGTGCGGTAATCTTCATTTCCATCATCGTGTATTTTGCTGCCCCTGATTTTGGCCGCATGAAGGAGTGGGTCAATGGCGTTCTGATCAGCTCCAACCGGATTTCAGGTATAACAGGCACAGCTAATGCGTGCGGTTACATTGCCGCCATGGCGTTGCTGGGCTTGTACTATTACCGCCAGTTCCTGCCCAAACCGGACCGGATTTACTGGCTGCTTGTGGCAATCAACCTCGCCGGGCTTTTCATGAGCAACAGCCGCACCGCCATGGCGGCCCTGCTGGTTGCATTGCTCATGGGCGGATTGATTACGGCGGGCCCCGCACGGCTGGCTGCCTTGTGCATGGGCGTATGC
The DNA here is from genome assembly GCA_050249355.1 of Alphaproteobacteria bacterium. GTDB lineage: Bacteria > Pseudomonadota > Alphaproteobacteria > Rickettsiales > SXRF01 > CAZAQK01. The sequence goes on from JBFWQQ010000012.1 coordinate 9,282, forward strand.
CTTGTGATGATAACCGCATTCACCATCGACTATGATATGCTGTTTTCACTGTTGTCGCGCAGCGGAGAAGTAAGCGAGATTACCAGCGGTACAGGCCGTACGGAAATATGGGCATACACCATAGAACTTATCCATCAACGCCCGTTTTTCGGCTGGGGTTATGCATCCAGCAACAGTATCATCCCCGCCGCTGCCGATGAGATCGGATTTGTAGCGAACCACACGCACAATGCTTTCCTGCAGATCGCACTTTCAATTGGCTATACCGGGCTTTTCGTTTTTGTCGTGCTGATCGGTCTGAAGATTTTTTATTCGTTCCGTTCGCGCGTGCAACTCAACATCGCATTCATATTTTTCCTTCTCGTTGACGGTCTTACCGAACCGATCGCCTTTCAGGGCCCGGCCACCACCACTACATTGGTGCTTGCCACAGTACTGGCTTTGAATTACAGCCATAATCATGAAACCGATCCTCCTGCACATAAGCAACGACTATCCGGATCCCCTGTATCCGGATAAAACGAAGGCGATAAAGAACCTCATCGAGGCTACGCCGGAGTTTCGCCACATTGTGTATTCCCTGAACCGGGTGAATGGTTTGAATGGCATTGCTGCCCTGCCCTTTGGCGAAGACCGCACGGCCATCAGTTATACCGCCCTTCCCAAGGGGATCGGCTGGAAAGGCAGGTTAGAAGATGTGGCACACTGGATACGCCGGGACCTCGAACAGAAAAATATCCGTCCGAGCATTGTGCAGGCGCATAAAATAACCACCGAAGGCATGGCCGGGATCGTACTGGCCGAGCATTTTAATTGCCCTTTGATCTGCGACATACAGTCCAGCAGCGACCTGCGCGTGCTTAAAGGCAGGCCAGACCTGCACGGCCACTTTCGCCGCATCGTTTCCCGTTCGTCGCTTATATTTCCTTATGCCCCATGGGCAATCCATCGCTTCCATTCCATCGGTATAACCGAACAAAATTCCGTGTGCCTGCCGGTACTACCGGGATTTGATACGCTGCATCCTTCCACCACCAGCGGCAGCAATAAGCTGGTCACGTTGATGCGCTTTGATGACCGCAGGAATAAGAATATCGCAGGTACCATCGCGGCCATTGCTTCGCTACAACACATCTATCCCTCGCTGCAGCTAGATATTTACGGCGGCGGTGGCAAATCCGATTTCGTGCGTATCATGAACGATGTACAAAAGGCAGGCATGCAGGAATGTATCCACTTCAAAGGCCCGATAGATAACAGCGTCCTGCCGCAAACACTGGGCAGTTATGCCGCACTCATCAATCCCTCATTCCTTGAAACCTACGGATTGGTTTTTGCCGAAGCACTATTTTGTGGCGTACCGGTGATATTTACCAAAGGCCAGGCGATAGACGGATATTTCGATACCACAAAAATTGGCTATGCCTGCAACCCTGCATCGCCAGCGGATATTGCCCATGGCATCGCGCATGTGCTGACTAACGAATCCACTCTGAAATCCGGTATCAGGCAGATGCAGGAAAGTGGTGCGCTTGACCGCATACGCCGGCCTGCCATTATCGAAACCTATCGTAACAACATAAGGCGGTTCCTGGCATGAGTAAGCGCACCCTTGTTTCTGATACGCCACAAAGCGGCGCAGCAAAATTATTCCGGCTTGCAATATATGTACTGTACAGCGCCGTATTCCGCTTCACACCGGAAGACTACCGGCCTTACGCGCTTTTTTTCCCATGGCTGCGCCGTTGCATGGTAGCATACTACGTCATAGCCTGCGGGGATGGCCTGCGTGTAAAACACAATGCCGACGTATCACCCAACATACGTCTCGGAAAGCACAGCGAGCTTGGCACCCGGTGCATGATCCAGTCCGGTGTATCAATAGGCGATCATGTCATCATGGGCCCAGATGTGAAGATATATGCCAAAAACCACCGCTTTGACCGGCTCGACATCCCCATGAGCGAGCAAGGCGAAACCCTGCTGGAAACCAGGGTGGGTAACGATGTGTGGATTGGCGCCAATGTGCTCATCATGGCAGGGGTCAGCGTCGGCGACCATGCCATACTGGCAGCAGGCTCCGTCATTACCAAGGATGTACCGCCCTATGCCATCGTAGGCGGTAACCCGGCTAGCCTTATCCGCTTACGCGCTGAGCAGAAGCATGCCTCAGAACTATGAAGATGCCAGCCTGCCCGACCGGGCACTCGGAAAGCTGAAGCAGCATATTGCAAGGCTCACTTATCCCACATGGCGCACATTTAATGATCCCCGCCCGGTGCTCAGCATATGTTTTGATGATTTTCCGGCCAGCGCTGCCACTACAGGTGCACGTCTGTTGGAACAGGCAGGCGTTCGCGGCACATTCTATAACTGCTTCGGCCTGCCTGCCGGCACCTTGCATGCAAAGAAACTACAATCCGCTGGCCATGAGATTGGCTGCCATACGCATGATCATATAAATGCCAGCTTTAATGCTCTCGACGAATTTACCCGCTCCTGTACAAAAAATAAGCGCGTGGCTGCTGATTATGGCATACACCTGAAGCATTTCAGCTTTCCACAAGGGGGTATGACCGCAGCCAGCAAACATTTCATATGCAAAAATTATGATTCGGCCCGTGGCGGATTTGAAGGCATAAACAACGGGAAAATAGACATTTTTAACTTATTCGGCGTTCCCTTTTATGAACAGAAGCTGAAAAAAAGCAATGACTTTGTGGACATCATCAGCGATAACGGCGGCTGGCTGGTACTTTACAGCCACGACGTATCCGATTCACCCTCCGAACATGGTATCACAGCCCGGTCGCTGGAGGCGTTACTGGCTACACTGCGTCAACGCAATATCAGAATAAAACCTGTAGGCGAAGTCATCGCTTCACTTACCTAAGGACATGCCCATGCAATACGACCTTACTATACTGGGATTAGGATATATCGGCTTGCCGATGGCGGCACTTGCCGCGCAATCCGGTATGCAGGTGTTGGGCGTGGACATCAATCAACGTGTAGTGGATACCGTGAATGACGGCCGCGTTCATATCGAGGAGCCCGGCCTTCCGCCTATTGTAGCTGAGGTCATCAAAGTAGGTACATTACGTGCAGCAGCCTCGCCTGCCGCTTCCAGAATATATATGATCGCCGTGCCTACTCCGGTCGACCATGCAACGCATAAACCCGATATGCACATGGTGGAGTCAGCTGCTGCTGCCATTGCGCAGGTAGCCGAGGCGGGTGCGCTGGTGATTTTGCAATCCACCTCGCCTGTTGGTTCTACACGTCGCGTGAAAAACATCATCGAGCAGGCAAAGCCGGAACTTAAAAATGTGCTGCAATATGTCTATTGCCCCGAACGGGCCATACCCGGCAAGACCATGTACGAGATGATCCATAACGACCGCGCCGTCGGCGGCCTGACAGAGGAAGCCACTCGGGTCGGCATGGAATTCTACGGCAAACTGGTCAAAGGCAAGCTGCTGCATAGCAACGCCGAAACCGCTGAAATGGTAAAGCTGGTCGAAAACGCCTCTCGCGATGTGCAGATCGCATTTGCCAATGAGCTGTCGCTGGCCTGCGACTCCATGGGCCTCAACGTATGGGAGGTTATACGCATGGCCAACCATCATCCGCGCGTGAACATACTGCAACCCGGACCTGGTGTCGGCGGGCATTGTATCGCTGTCGATCCGTGGTTCATAATAGACGCCGCTCCCGAACATACCCCGCTGATGCGCGCCGCGCGCATGGTGAACGACAATAAACCCGACTGGGTCGTACAAAAGATCATAGCCGCCTGCGGGCAATTCAAAGAACCGCACGTATGCCTGCTTGGACTGGCTTATAAGGAGAATGTAGACGATTTCCGCGAATCGCCCTCCATCACGGCTGCCAACCGCCTGATTGCGGCAAAGGCTGCGTCAGTATCGGTGGTGGAGCCGTATATGGAACAAAGCGACACATACACCCTCGTAAGCCTGGAAGAAGGTATCCGCCAGGCAGACATCGTGGTATTGCTGACAGCCCACGATGCCTTCAAAGCCATAACTCCCGTCATGCTCGAAGACAAGATAGTCATTGATACACGGGGCAAATTACCGGGATCCGCCAGCTAGCTATCGTTATGTCTCCCCTCGTTTCTTATGCCCTGCGGGGCCTTCATCACTGCTATATGCCCCAAAAGCGTGCATGGTCTTATATTTACCATCTGGACGGGCGAAGCGAGCCGAACGAATCGCAACCTGCCAGTGACTGCTTTTATTCCCTCAATGTCATACTGGGACTGGCACATGCAGGAAACGATGCATGGCAGGCAACCTATGACTTGCCCGCCCTGCTCCACTTTAATGCAAGGCAACTGCGGATGTTAACGGTAAAACCCTATGTACTGGGGATGGCACTATGGGCCAGTGCTGCACTTAAAGAGCCCCTGCAGGACGATGTGGTCAGCTACATCAGCGCCGCCATAACGGATCGTCGCAAATGGAAAAATTTCAGCGCGCAGGATGCGGGAATGATCCTGACCGGTCTGTGTGAACAAAAACGGAGCGGCTTTTTGAATGATGATACCGTTGCACCCGAGTTGCTCAAATTCATACTGCGCTACTACCACAGCAGCTCAAGCCTTTTTCATAATAATGCTGGTGGTTTAAGGCGTAATTATGCCTCATTTGCCTCGCAGGCGTACCTGTTGCATGCATTGTATGCCTATGGTGAAACGCATGACAATAAACAGGCACTCAAGATCGCCGATGATGGCACTAAGCGCATGCTGAGACATCAAGGCGAGGACGGAAACTGGCCGTGGTTTTATCATGCCCCCAGCGGCAACGTGGTAGATCGGTACGAACTATATAGTGTGCACCAGCATGGTATGGGTACGTTATTCCTATACCCTGCTATAGAACGTAATATTGAAGGCGCCAGCGAAGCGCTGGACAACGGCTTTGCGTGGCTTTTCGGCAATAATATTCTAAGGCAGGATATGCTGGCACCGCAGACCGGTATGATCCTGCGCTCCATCGCCCGCAGCAATGAATTGAATAAGCGTTATCCGCGCTTCATGCGCGCCAAACGCAACCGGCTGCTGGGTCAGATGCCAGAACCAAAAGCCGAGACGCTGACCTTACGGCGTGAATGTCGCAGCTACGAACTGGGTTGGCTGCTATATGGGTTCGCAAACAGTGATCGTACACATATCACCCACCACATAGCATTCGGTAGTTAAGTTACTCTGGATTGTCCATTTCTTCTTCTATCTGGTGCCACCACTGCCGTACCAGACGCAATGAATACCATAGGGCAACAAGTTGGTACATAGAAGCAACCAGTGTGAACATAGGCACAATAGCCTGTGACATATCCCCAGTGAAAAAGCGATACACGCCAATAAAACATAAGATATCCGCTGCCATTTCCGAATATACGAATATACTGTAATTTCTTTTTACTAGCGCTATTGCCTGCGGGCTGAGTTCGTATACATAGCCCGGCCCATGCCTGCCGAATATCTCATCCAGCTTATGCCGGTCCATGATCAGCGTTACTTGGCGCAGCGAAAGTATGCCTGGCTTGCCATCAAGGACATCGCGCCAGCAGTACACCCAGGAACACAGGGATACTGCAGACATAAGCGCAATGCAGACCAGAATAAGCGTCATTACGGTTGCACCTTTCCATACAATACTGCAGCGCGTTGCTGGAATGCCGAAACCATTTTTTGGGTGGCCTTGCTGTATACCGCCCCAATTAGCATTTCCAATATGCGTGAGCGGAATTTGAAGTCGAGAAAGAATTCGATCTGGGTACCACCATCGGGCCGCGGCATGAAACGCCAGCGGTTTTCCAGATACTCGAATGGGCCGTGAGTCATATGCACATCGATAACACCACTACGATTAGTTTCGGATGGCGGATTCAGCGCGACACGCGATGTATAACGTTCGGTCAGATGTTTGAACGATATAACGAGCTCGGCCAGCATGCCGCCCGGTTCGCGGTGTAGTATGCGTGCCGCGCGGCACCATGGCAGAAACTCCGGGTAGCGCTCCACATCCGCTACCAGGTCGAACATCTGCTGTGGCGTATAGGGCAATACCTGCGTTTCCGTGTGTGTGGGCATTATGCTTCGACGATCTTTAAATATACGGCCAGCCGGGTAACAAGATGAACCCCGATCACGTAAATAAATCCTATCGGTACACAGAATAACATCATCACGAGCGCACTTTCCACTGCCGATCCCTCGGGGTAGGTACGAATGAACGACACATACATGAACAGACCGCATACCGGCATGAACATCCAGGGCAGCCACCAGCTGAGCTTGCGTAGCTGATCGGCTGATTTATCCCTGCCCCATAACGCCACAGCAACAGAGAATATGAAGTACGGCATGCCGCCAATGAATGATGACAAAACCAAAAAACGCATAAGCATTCCAATGCTTAGCATCACTTCTTCATAACCGAAACTATATGCCGTCAGCAGTACAACCAGCGGAAGAATGAGCGGGGTGAACAGCATCAGCATATACCAGCGCTTACGTGTCATTCGGTTACCACCAGCTTCAGTTTAATGAATACCCACACAAAAAGCACCCAAGGCAATATATATAAATAGCCCGAAGGCAGCACCACCAACGGGTGTATCAACAGCTTTTCCGGCATAAACTCACGCGCAGCCAGCATGCTGCCAATTATTGAAAAAGGTAAATAAACAAATGGCAGCAGCAGGAATTGTTTGTCAATAACCTTGCCGTTATCGTCGGCAAGCCAGTACATGAATACCGTAATTACAAATACCGGCAACGGCCAACCGCCTATATATTCTAAAAATGTCTCGTTGGTCTGCAGGGCGATGATGCTGTAATAGGCCTGCTCCTGCCCGCGATACCACATCCATTCGGCAAGCCAGCTGGTATCCACAACGGAAATGCGCAACACCAGTATCAGCACCAACGCGATGAAATAGATCCAATGGCTGGGCATGCGCTACCTGTGTGCGTTAGGAATCAGTGTGCTGGGCTTTCCGCGCCGCCTGCATGGTGGCAAAATCTTCGGCAGCGTGGTAGGAAGAGCGCGTGAGCGGCGACGATGCCACCATCAGGAATCCGCGCGCTTTGGCCTGCCGCTTGTAATATTCGAATTCGTCCGGGGTTACATAGCGATCCACCGGGGCATGCGCCGGGGTTGGTTGCAGGTACTGGCCAATGGTCATGAAATCCACATCCGCCGAACGCAGGTCATCCATTACCTGCAGCACCTCTTCCTTGCTTTCCCCCAGCCCTACCATAATGCCGGACTTAGTGAAAATGGTCGGGTCGATCTCCTTAACGGTCTTGAGCAGGTGCAGCGAATTAAAATAGCGTGCGCCGGGCCGGATACTTTTATATAGGCGCGGTACAGTTTCGATGTTGTGGTTGAACACATCGGGCCGGGCACGAGCCACCGTTTCCACGCAACCGGGCTTGCGCAGGAAATCAGGGGTCAGCACCTCCACCGACGTGCCGGGCGCATAAAGGCGCAGCTTCTGGATGCACTGGGCGAAATGGTTCGCGCCGCCATCTTCCAGATCATCACGATCGACCGAGGTTATCACCACATGCTCCAGCTTCAGCTCACCCACCGCCTGCGCGAGATTGTCCGGTTCGTGCGGATTAAGCGCACCGGGCACACCGGTTTTTACATTGCAGAACGCACAGGCGCGTGTGCAGGTATCGCCCATGATCATCACCGTGGCGTGCTTCTGGCTCCAGCATTCGCCTATATTGGGACAGGCCGCTTCCTCGCACACCGTGTTCAGTTTCAGCTTGTGGATGATCTGTTTGGTTTCGGCATATGTTTTGGATGCCGGCACCTTCACACGGATCCAGTCCGGCTTGGGAAGGCGTTTATCTTTCTTTTCCAGAATATTATGAATATCGGCCATGAACGCTGATTGCCCCTTGGGAAGTACAGGATTCCTTAACAAAACCCTTGTTTTTTCTTTGGTTTATTGTATACAGCTAGTCTTCCAAAAAATGCTAGGAAATGCAAGGAGCAAAATCGCATGGCACGCGTAACCGTTGAAGATTGTATCGTTCACATACCAAACCGCTTTGAACTGCTTCTCATGGCTGCCCAGCGCGCCAAGCAGATCAGCTCTGGCAATCCCCTTACCATAGACCGGGACAACGATAAAGACGCGGTGGTGGCACTGCGCGAGATAGCCGACCAGACCGTAAGCCTCGGCCAGCTGAAAGAAGACGTGATCCAGAGCTTTTTCCGTAAGCCGCTAGCTGATGCTACGGATAAGAAGTTACTGGAAAGCGAAGACAAAGTTTCCCGTGATGTGGAAGATGCCTTTAAAGATGCTGCAGCAAGCATAGCAGCGGAACAAATGGCGCGAACCGAAGAGGAACAGGCAGGTGGCATGTCCTTCGAAGGCGACGACGTAGAAGCCAACGATTAATACCCCTTATTCAACATCCTGCTGACGCATGGGAAGCGTAAAAGTGAACATTGCGCCAGCTGGCTGGGCGTTCTGTGCCCATATTTTGCCTCCATGCGCGTGAATGATACCGCGTGAGATAGCAAGGCCCAGTCCCCCGCCTTTACTCCCTTCACTCTGGTTATTGTAGAATTTATCAAAAATGCGCTCTTCATCCCCGGATGTTATGCCGGGGCCATTATCGGTAATAATCACATGAATATCAGGCTTTACCACCCGTGCCTGTATATGGATCATGGTACCGGTGGGAGTGTATTCGGCTACGTTCTCAAACAGGTTCACCAGCACCTGCTCAATTAACAGCCCGTCGATCTTCAAGAGCGGCACGCCTTTTTGTATCTCGGTCTTGACCTTGTAGCCCCTGAGTTTCTCTTCCACACGCATCAGCGCCGAGCCTATCAGCTCTTCGATAAAATACAGCTCCCGGTTCAGTTTCACCGAGCCGGATTCCAGGCTCGAGACGTCAAGCAGGTTGGTAACAATACGGGCCAGGCGTGCGCCCTCTTCATGAATAGACCGCAAGAGTTCATTCTTGTATTCGGGGGTTACTTTATCCCCCTCGATTAGCAACGTACTGGCCGCACCAGTAATCACGGCCAAAGGGGTACGCAGGTCATGGGATACCGATGACAGCAGGATATTGCGCAGTTTTTCGCTTTCTGCTTCCACCAGCGTCTTTTCCACCATTTCGGCAGCATGCGTGCGCTCCAGCGCCGAGGCAGCAATAGTGGCAAAATTCTCCATCAACTGTATCTGGTCAGAAGGAAATGAGGATTTTTCCTCATCATGTGGCCGCAGCCCCACCACTCCCATCACGCCGGAAGAAGAAATCAACGGCACATACAAGGCATTTGCCGCCGGCAGGGTATCGGTGCCAAAACCTGCATTGACCTTGTGGGTAAATGCCCAACTGGCAACACTTTCTTCGCGCACCGGATCGATCCCGTCTTCTTCCATGTCACTTTCGGCCACCACGGTGTGCAGTTTGCCTTTATCATCTGGCAGCCATAGGAAAATATCGCTATTGAATACGTCGGCCATGTGCTGTGCCGTGGTCTGCGCCAGTGCCACCTTGTCACGGACAGCATTGAGCTCGCGGCTCATGGCGAATAGTGTGGAAGTATTCTTTTCACGCTTGCGCGCATAGATCAGCTGGTTACGCATGCGCGAGGTTTGCGTGCCGATGACGAATCCTGTCACCATCAGTAACAGGAAGGTTATAACCTGATAATCCTGTGATATCTTGAACGAATAATACGGAACGATAAAAAAGAAGTTCAGGCCGAGTGCCGCAAGAATGGTTGTCACCGCAGACGGGCCACGCCCATAGCGCAATGCAACCGCTACAATGCCGATCATATAGGCCATCACCACATGGATAGGCTCCAGTAGCGGGCGTATAGGGTATAGCATCACAGTAAGCGTCGAGACGGCCACCAGCGGCGCCAGATAATATCTCCACGGGGCATGACCCGTCCAGAACACCGGCCTGTTGATACGTGCGTCCTCTGGGTCACCAGTGATCACGTATACATCAATATCGCCGGAACCACGGATGATCTGTTCTGCCAGCGACCCTCTTATGAGCTCGCGCCAGCGCGAATGGTACACCTTTCCGACGATAATTTTGGTGATATTATTCTCACGCGCATAGACCAGTATATCCTCCGGGGCATTATTCCCATTGATAACTTCTGTTTTTGCCCCCATACGCTCGGCCAGCCGCTGGGTGCGTTCCACAGCCTCCTGGCCTTCCTTGCTCAGGCGGTAATGGCGCTCGTTCTCGACATATATGGTTCCCCACGGCGCCTTAAGGCCACTGGCCATGCGTTTTCCTGCGCGCACCAGCTTTGCGGACAGCTCATCCGGGCCGATACATACCAGAATACGGTCGGCTCCGCTCCACGATCGCTTTTTTGAACCTTCGGAAGCATGCACCGAATCCATCTGTGCGTCTACACGTTCAGCAGTACGGCGCAACGCAAGCTCACGTAGTGCAATCAAATTACTTTTCTTGAAAAAATTCTGTGCCGCCCTCCGTTTGGCATCGGGAGCGATATAGACCTTGCCCTCCTTGAGGCGTTTAAGCAGGTCTTCGGAAGGAATATCGACCAGCGATATCTCATCGGCATTATCGAATATCTCATCCGGAACGGTTTCTTTCACCCATATCCCGGTGATGCGCGCCACCACATCATTCAGGCTCTCAAGATGCTGTACGTTGATTGTGGTGAATACATTGATACCGGCATCCAGAAGCTCCTGTACATCATGCCAGCGTTTGGGATGGCGCGAACCGGGCGCATTGGTGTGTGCCAGTTCATCCAGCAGGATCAGTGTGGGGTTGCGCGCCAGCGCCGCGTCCAGATCGAACTCCTTTAAAATGGTGCCACGGTATTTTATCTCGTTGTAAGGCAGTATGGTCAGCCCATCGAGCAGCTTCTTCGTCTCTTCGCGGCCATGGGTTTCCACCAAGCCAACCACCACATCCACCCCTTCTTCCTGTGCCTGACGGCCAGCAGAAAGCATGGCATAGGTCTTACCCACGCCAGCGCAGGCGCCGAAGAATATTTTCAGCTTGCCCCGTGATTTCTTCTGTTCTTTGCGTTCCTGCTGCGCGTGGATACGGCTGAGCAACTCGTCAGGATTCGGGCGTGAATCATCCATTTGCTTATGTATCCCTGTTAACCGGTTTCACAGTAACACCATCCATATTCCGCATAAACGCCTATTTTTTCTTTTTCTCGTTGTGTAGGCCATCAAGGGCAATATTGAGCATCAGCACGTTCACGCGCGGCGGACCATAGCCCATAAATTCCTCATGCGTATGGCTATTGACCAGTTCACGCACCTGTTGTTCGGTAAGCCTGCGGCTTTTTGCCACTCGCTCTATCTGGTATTCTGCTGCAGCGGAGCTGATATGAGGATCCAGTCCGCTGGCAGATGCGGTCACCAGGTCGACAGGTATCAGCGCGCTGTCATCCTTATTGGATTTTTTCAGTTGAATGGCGCGCTCTTTCACAGCTTCGTGCAGCTTCGGATTATTCGGGCTCCAATTCGATGCCCGGGAACTTGCCGCATTATACGGCGGCACTGTGGCAGATGGGCGTCCCCAGAAATATTTATCTTCTGAAAAGTCCTGCCCCAGCAGCACCGAGCCTATCACTTTTCCTTCATGCTCTATAACACTGCCATTGGCCTGATAAGGAAATATAAGTTGGCTGATTCCTGTCACCACAGCGGGATACACGCCACCGGTTATAAAGCCTATGCAGAACAGTAAAATGGTGCAGGACAACATCAGTCGGATTAATGCGGTCATCAGAACAACCCCATCATTACCAGAAGGAAATCAATGATCTTGATGCCGAAGAACGGTGCAATCAACCCACCGATTCCATATAAGAACAGATTATGACGTAGCAGCTCAACCGCCCCCACCTTGCGGTATGCCACGCCTTTCAGTGCCAGCGGAATAAGCGCAAAAATGATCAGCGCATTGAATATCACCGCCGACAGCATTGCCGATGCCGGTGAAGCAAGATGCATAATGTTCAACACCTCCATGGCCGGGTATGCCGTAGAGAATGCCGCAGGCAGTATGGCAAAATACTTGGCAAGATCATTAGCGATCGAAAAAGTGGTAAGGGATCCCCGTGTCATCAGCAACTGTTTACCAATGATCACGATCTCGATCAGCTTGGTAGGATCAGAATCCAGATCCACCATGTTACCTGCTTCCTTGGCTGCCTGTGTACCACTGTTCATCACCACTGCCACATTCGATTGCGCCAGCGCCGGTGCGTCATTAGTGCCATCCCCTACCATGGCCACCAGTTCACCGCGTGCCTGCATGGCACGGATCAGCATCAGCTTTGCTTCGGGTGTTGCTTCGGCAAGGTAATCGTCTACCCCTGCTTCAGCAGCTACTGCAGCCGCCGTAAGCGGATTGTCGCCTGTGATCATCACGCTGCGTATGCCGATACGCCGCAATTCCGTCAATCGCTCCTTGATTCCCGGCTTCACAATATCTTTCAGTGAAATCGTGCCCAGTACTTCACCAGCATCTATCACCACCATGGGCGTACCGCCACTACGTGCAATGATCTCCACCTGCTCGGAAACCTCTTGGGGAAATTCTTTTCCCTCCATTTTTATATGTTTCTGTATAGCGTCCGGCGCGCCTTTTAATATTTTGCGCTCCCCGATGCGGATGCCTGAATAGCGGGTTTCCGCCGAGAATTCTATGAACGCACTACCCTGTGGAGCCGCAATATGGCTTGGCATACCGTATTTTTCACGTGCCAGTGCCACCACGCTTCTTCCTTCGGGCGTATTGTCGGCCAGCGACGAGAATTGCGCCGCGTCTGCAAGACGGTTCACCGATACCCCCGGTGCCGGATAGAATACTTCGGCCTGCCGATTGCCCTGTGTGATGGTTCCTGTCTTATCCAACAGTAACACATTCACATCTCCGGCAGCTTCCACCGCCCGACCTGAAAGTGCAATAACGTTAGCCTTGAGCAGGCGATCCATGCCAGCGATACCAATCGCCGAAAGCAGTCCCCCGATCGTCGTGGGCGCCAAACAGACCGTAAGCGCAATGAGTACGACCACACTCACCGGACGCGCGCCCGCGGATTCGCCTGTGCTATAAATGGAAAATGGCAGTACGCTGATAATGGTGATAAGAAATAATAGTGTAAAGCAGCACAGCAGTATTGATAGCGCTACTTCATTAGGTGTTTTTTTACGTTTTGCTCCTTCTACCAGCGCCACCATTTTATCAATGAATGTTTCGCCGGGATTACTGGTGATCTGCACTACCAGCCAATCGGATAACACACGTGTACCCCCCGTCACCGCATCACTGTCACCGTCACTTTCACGTATCACAGGGGCGCTTTCACCAGTAATGGCACTTTCATCCACCGAGGCAATACCATCTATCACACGACCGTCACCGGGCACAAAATCCCCGGCTTCAACCAGTACAATATCATCTACATGCAACGAGGCTGCGGAAACAGTCTGGTATTTATCGCGCCGTGAGGCTTGCTTGAGTTTCTTGGCAACCACATCCTTACGTAAGGCACGCAGGCTTTCCGCTTGCGCCTTACCCTGCCCCTCGGCCACACTTTCGGAAAAATTTGAGAATATCAGTGTTCCCCACAACCACGCCGCAATCCAGCCGAGAAACCATGGCGGATCATACGTAAGCTGCTTGCCCAGAAAAACCTCAAGCAGGAATATCAGGGTCACGATAAGCGACCCTATATATACCACGAACATGACAGGGTTGCGAAATTGCGCGCGCGGTGAAAGCTTAAGTATGGATTCTTTCGCCGCCTGCCCTAGATTAACATTGTATTTCATCGAAGCACTCATGGCAAAACCACCTCGCTGGCGTACAGGGTGAGGTGTTCAGCGATCGGCCCCAATGCCAGCGATGGCACATAGGTCAATACGTCCATCAGAATGACGACTCCCACCAGCATCAGCGTAAATAAAGGAGTATGGGTTGGCAATGTGCCCGAGCTGACCGGCAGGCTTTGCTTGGCTGCCAGCGAACCTGCAATAGCTAATACCGGGGCAAACACCCAGAACTTCCCTATCGCCATACAGATACCCAGCGCGATGTTGTAATACGGCGTGTTAGTGTCCAGCCCGGAAAAAGCGCTGCCGTTATTGCGGCTAGTAGAAGAGAATGCGTACAGTATTTCAGTAAATCCCTGCGCACCGGGATTATGCGCTGTCAGGTGTCCAAGCTGTAACATGATGGTTAGAGCTGTGCCAAATAATACCAGCGCGGATGGCATTATCATCACCAGTCCTGCCATTTTCATTTCATACGGCCCGAGCTTCTTGCCCAGGTATTCCGGTGTGCGCCCGACCATGAGCCCGCCAAGGAATACGGTAATCAGTACGTATACGATCATCTCTACCGCACCGTTACCCACACCGCCATAGATCACTTCACCAAACTGTATGAGCATCAGCATGATCATGCCCGAAAGCGGCATATAGGAATCATGCATACTGTTGACGGTGCCACTGGAAGTTGCCGTGGCCACCACCCCCCACAAGGCAGAATCCATCGCTCCTATGCGCATCTCCTTGCCTTCCATATTACCGGCTGACTGGTCGATAACCGCCGGGTCAAATTTCGGGTTGGGCCCCTGCTCGATCGACATGGCGGCAAAAGCAAGCGGTAGGAAAATGATTGTCATCGCGGTGAGCAAAGACCAACCCTGCCTCCTGTCTCCTGCCATGATACCAAAGCAGTATATGAACGCTACCGGCAGCAATAGCATGGCAGTTGCACTCAGCATGTTGGTCAGCGGCGTCGGATTGGCATACGGATGTGCAGAATTCACATTGAAGTACCCGCCACCATTACTGCTTAACAGCTTTGCAGATAGCTGTGATGCCACCGGGCCATGCGCTATTGCATGCTCATTCAGCTCCGCATGCACTTGCAGCGGCTGGTATAAAATCTGCCCGGTAAAATTCTGTACCACTCCCTGTGATACGAGAAACAGCGCAAACACGAACGAGAGCGGCAGCAGCACGTATATTATAGTGCGGATCATATCGGCCCAGGCGTTACCTATCGTATGCATATTCTTGCGCTTAAACCCGCGAAATAACGCAACCGCAACGGCCATACCTGCTGCTGCCGACATAAAGTTCTGCACTACCACACCCAGCATTTGTGATAAGATGCTCAGTTGTGTTTCACCGCTGTAACCCTGCCAGCTGGTATGGGTTACAAAGCTCATCGCCGTGTTAAAGGCCAGATCCGGGCTGAATCCTACATACTGATTAGGATTTAGCGGCAAATGATCCTGAAATAGCAAGATAAGATAGAGAAAGACAAACCCCACCATACCCAACATGACCACGGTCACATAATAGCGAAACCAGTGCATTTCCTCTTTAGGGTCGATATCGCACAAACGGTAGATACCATTCTCAACCCACCCCAGAATGGGATGTAACCACACTTTTTTCCCGGCATAGATGCGGGCCATATATTCGCCTAGCGGCTTGGCGCAGATAAATACGATAATAAGAGTGATAAGGATATGAAGAAGCGATGTCATACGATCAGGGGAAAAGGTCTGGTCTTAGCATAGCAACCAGGAGGTAAATGAACAGCAGCCCCGCGATAATTCCCATGATCATGTATAACATATCTTATGCCTCAATCAGGACGAATATGTCGGCACAACAGGCCAAGCAGCAGAGAGCCGCCAATCAGAAGCAAGCCCAGCAGCATATATCCAATCATTGTCATAGGCCGCACTATAAATCGAACACCCCCCTTGTCAATTCCTATCAAGTACACACAAGCGGCAACGTCATGAAATAACTACTGGTTTCTTGCATTACTTTTTATTACTGTGGCCCAGATGTTCGGCAGATATATCTGGATCATATACGGCCTGTGCCTTGTTTTGCTTGCCTTTGTTGCGGGAGTTGCCGCCACGCACTATAAGTTCAGTGCAGGCATACTCGTTCAGGACGCGCTTAAAAGCGGCCAGCAGTGGTATACACTATACCGCGAAGATGTGGAATATACCCGACATGAAAAAACCCACGCC
Organism: Alphaproteobacteria bacterium; assembly: GCA_050249355.1. GTDB lineage: Bacteria > Pseudomonadota > Alphaproteobacteria > Rickettsiales > SXRF01 > CAZAQK01. The sequence continues at coordinate 25,379 of JBFWQQ010000012.1, forward strand.
CCTGAACCGCTGATAGAGTGGAATAAGAACAAGGCATTTTATGGATACACCCTGCTGACCACTCACAATGGCAACAGCGTGTGGCTGGTAAATATGATTGGCAAGACTATACATTCGTGGCATGCATCCTTCTGGCGTATATGGCCAAATGCCGAACATTTACCTGTCAGGCCACGCAGCGCATTCGTTCATAAACTGCAGCTTTTTCCCAATGGGGATCTGCTGGTGCAATTCTCCAGCATAGGCATCACACCGTATGGCCTTGGCATCGCTAAACTGGATAAAGATTCGAATATCCTGTGGCGCTACACCGAATTCGCACATCATGATTTTCATGTGGATAAGGAAAACGGGCATATCTACGCCCTTACACAGGAAATGATACATAAAGCACCCCAAGGATATGAACAGCTTCCATTCCCCATGCTGGCAGATTACATCGTAACGCTTTCTCCTGATGGCCGGGAAATAAGACGCCTGTCTATCTTGAAAGCGTTTAAAAACTCGAGCTATTACCCCATGCTTCATTACTATAACGGCAAGGAAAAATGGGATCACCTGCACACAAACTCTGTTGAAAAACTCGAACCCGACATGGCTCAGCATTTTCCAATGTTCAAGAAGGGACAATTATTGGTTTCCGTACGTAACCCCAGTATTATAGCCGTAATAGACACCGAGAAAGAAGCCGTCGTCTGGGCAGCAAAAGGAATCTGGCTGCGCCAGCATGCGGCGCAATTCACAAGGGATGGAACTATTACGTTTCTGGACAATCAGGGCATGCGCACGGCAGACTCCATTTATAGTCGCATACTTGCCATCAACCCGGCAACACGGGATACAACAATTTTATACGCCCCCAGCAAAGAGCGTTTCTTTACCCGTTATATGGGGTCGCACCAGATGCTCGATAACGGTAATATTTTTATAAATTCCGCTAATCAAAGCCGGTTGTTTGAAGTAAATAATAGCGGTGAAATCGTATGGCGATACCAACTTCCTGTAAAAACATCCAACCGTATAACGGGTGCTGCACGCTATACGCGCGAGTATGTGGACTTTCTTAACCCATGATGCTGACCAGACTGCTTTTTATTTTATTCCTGTGTAGCGTCGCTGCATTGCTGTTTGGCATCGGGGTGCTGGCGCAACATTATGGCCATCCGGCCGCACTATACGTAGACAGCGCACTTAAAGCGTACGACGCTGAGAAAGAACGCCTCCCGGAGCGGGCGATCGACCCCAAAGAAACCGACAGCATGATGACCGGAAAACGCGTAGAATGGAACAAACAGCTGGCGTATGACGGGCTGACTTTAATTACTATCCGCTATTCCACAACCGCCTATTTGCTGGATATGGAAGGAAACATCCGCCACCGCTGGGATGTACCGTTCAAAAAGGCTTGGAAAAAACCCCGGCATGTCAGCACGCTGGTATCGAATGAATGGATATATATTGAAAAGGCTGTGGCTTTTCCCAACGGCGATCTGCTCCTTGCGTATACTGCGGCCGGAGTAACACCTTACGGCTACGGCATGGTCAAAGTAGACAAGGATTCCAGAGTTATCTGGAAATATTCGGACAATACCCACCATGATTTTTCTATAGACCCGGCAACCGGGAATATCCTAGCGCTCACCCATCGCCTCATCAACAGCAACGAGCCGGGCTATCGCTGGTCTACCAACTACATGCTGGAAGATTTTGTGGTGCTGCTTTCACCCGCAGGAAAAGAACTGCAGCGCATATCGGTATTTGATGCGTTTTACGATTCGCCCTACCGGCTGCTCTTGCACGATTACCATAAGAATGTCATGGAGTGGGATCGCCTGCATACCAATCATGTGTCAATCATCACCGAAGAAATGGCAAGGCATTTCCCGATGTTCAAGGCAGGGCAATACCTGTTATCGCTGCGCAACATGGATGCGCTTGCAGTGCTTGACCCACAGAGTAAAAAAATCGTATGGGCATTCAATGGCCTGTGGCGTGCGCAACACTCCCCCCAACTGCTGGAAAACGGCAACATCCTGCTGTTCGATAACAAAGGGCATGTGATAAAAGATCAGATATTCTCACGTGTGCTGGAGTTCAATCCCAAAACACTTGGCGTGGAATGGAGTTATATCGGCAGCAAGGAGCTGCCCTTCTATACTGATGCATTTGGCCGTGTACAGCGCCTTGATAACGGCAACACGCTGATTACAGAATCCATGACTGGCCGGGTATTCGAGATCACGCCCGCAGGAAAAACAGTATGGCAGTTCAAATTACCTATGGTACGCAGGAAACTCGATGATAAACACCCGCAGCCCTACCAGAAGGAAGATTGCATATATGTTAATACCGAGGAACCGTTAAGGTTTGACCCAAGCTTATCCGGTATCATAGTTAGCGCAACACGCTATAATGCCGATGCATTACCATTCATTCACGAGAAACTTCACAAGAGGAAATAACCATGCGCATAGTTTTTTTTCTGATGCTCACACTCGCTTCCCCGGCTCTGGCCTACGTTGGTCCCGGCCCGGGCCTAACCATGATCAGCTCGTTCTTCACTCTGGTGGCTGGTATAATCGTTGCATTGTTCTTCGTGGTGTTTTACCCCGTCCGTCAATACCTGAAACGCAAAAAACAAAAGGGCGCGGCATCCACAAACGATAACACTACGCCCGGTGCTTGAGCTGGTAACGTATATAGACAGCGGCATGGCATTCATGCCGCCGCTGCTGCGTATTGCTGTTTGGGCTACGCTGACCGCAGTGTTCAGTATGTTCCTGTATAAGATCATATCGCCGCAGAAAAAGCTTGCAGGCATCAAAGAACAGCAAAAGGCGGCGCGCGCACAGCTGATGGCATACGATGGCGAGTTCGAGGGCCTTCTTGGGTTGATCATGAAAGACCTCGGCCTTGCCATGAAGATCATCGGGGTGGCGCTCGGCCCGGTGTTGCTATCCATAGTACCGGTACTGGCAATTATGTTCTGCCTGTACGTGATCTATGGCTACCGCCTGCCCGAACCCGGCGCACCTACGCTTATCCAGATACAACCGGAAGAGGCACAGCCGGTCTGGTCTGGCCAGCCACAGCTTGAACCTACAGAACTGGGCTGGATACTGCACTGGCCCAAGGCTGATGCCCCGGTTACGATCACAGACACCCATGGCCAGCTGGTAGTATCCTTGCCACCGCCTGCCGCCATACCCGAAATCAGCAAACCCAGTTGGCTGACGGCGCTTTTCCCTAACCCGGCAGGCGAAATTACAGAATCCTCAGCCATTGATGCCGTGCTGATGGACATGCCCACCCCCCATTACACCGCATTCGGGCCAGACTGGATGCGTGGCTTTGCCTTCTGGTATTTTTCCATTCTTCTTGCCATATCATTATTCATCAAATTCCGCTTCAGGATCATCTGATGGCAAGCCCGGGCCACATCGAAGTTTCCTCGTCCACCCATATGCTCACCAGCCTGGCGACCGGCAACCCGGGCCTCTGGAAAAAACTCGGCAATCTGGAAAGCAGGATAGTATCAACAGAGATAGAACGCATCCCGATATCCGCCCCCATTTATGTGAGCGGGCTCGCCCGTAGCGGCAGCACCATCTTGCTCGAGATGCTGGCCGACCACCCGGACACATGCGCTCATACCTATGGTGATTTTCCGTTTCTGTTCACCCCGGTGTGGTGGAATATGGCTATGCGCCTGCGCCCCGGCAAATCCGACCGCATGCAGGAGCGTGCACATGGGGATGGTATCCAGATCAACCAAAGCAGCCCCGAAGCCATGGAGGAAATGCTGTGGATGGCATATTTCAGCTATCTTCACACCGCGCAGCAATCCGAGATA
>JBFWQQ010000013.1:0-28732 GCA_050249355.1 Alphaproteobacteria bacterium
TCCTCGGCATAGGATTTGGCGGGAATATGCGTGGCCACATAACTTGCGTTTATTTCTTCGCGCATATCGGCCACGGTGCCTGACACATCTTCGGCTTCCATCAGTTCGATACGCTGCTCGAATATCACTTTTCGCTGGTCGTTCATCACATCGTCGAACTTCAGCAGGTTCTTGCGGATCTCGTAGTTTCGGCCCTCGACTTTTTCCTGCGCACGTTCGATAGCGCGGTTCATCCACGGATGGAATATCGCCTCATCTTCCTTCATGCCGAGTTTCTGCAGCAGGCCATCGATGCGTTCGGAGCCGAAAATACGCATCAGGTCGTCCTCCAGGGAAATAAAGAACTTTGACGCCCCTGGATCGCCCTGACGACCGGAACGGCCGCGCAGCTGGTTGTCGATGCGGCGGGATTCGTGGCGCTCGGTGCCGATCACATACAGGCCCCCGGCAACCAGCACCTGATCCTTGGCTTCCTTCACTTCGGCGCGCAGCTTTTGCTCGGCCCCCTCGCGCTTGGCGCCCGGCTCGTTTTCTGCCAACTCCTGCGCAACACGCAGGTCGGGATTGCCGCCCAGCATGATATCGGTACCGCGTCCCGCCATGTTGGTGGCAATGGTGACCGCGCCGGGGCGGCCCGCCTGCGCGATGATATACGCTTCCTGCTCGTGGTAGCGCGCGTTCAGTACGTTGTGCGGGATATTTTCTTTCTTGAGCAGCTTGGCAAGATACTCGGATTTCTCGATCGAAACAGTGCCCACCAGAACCGGTTGTTTGCGTTCGTGCGCCTGTTTGATCTCTTTGATGACGGCGCGGTATTTTTCTTCGGCCGTGCGGTATATCTCGTCGTCGTAATCGACGCGCGTCACCGGCACGTTGGTGGGGATATCGATCACTTCCAGCCGGTAGATGTCATGGAACTCACCCGCTTCGGTCATGGCAGTGCCGGTCATGCCTGCCAGCTTGGGATACATGCGGAAATAATTCTGGAACGTGATCGAGGCCAGCGTCTGGTTCTCGTTCTGGATATGCACATGTTCCTTCGCTTCCAGTGCCTGATGCAGCCCTTCGGAATAACGGCGGCCTTCCATCATGCGGCCGGTGAACTCGTCGATGATGATGACCTTGTTGTCTTTAACGATGTAATCCACATCCTTGGCGAACAGCGCATGTGCACGCAGGCCCTGGTTGATGTGATGCACCAGCGACACGTTATCGATATCGTACAGGCTGGTACCCTCTGCCAGCAACCCACTGGCCTCCATGATAGCCTCGACATGCTTTACGCCCAGCTCAGTGAGTGCAACGCTACGTTGTTTTTCGTCTTTTTCGTAATCCTCTGCATTGAGCTTCAGCACCACCTTGTCGATCTGGTTGTACAGCTCGGAATTATCTTCGGTCGGGCCGGAGATGATGAGTGGCGTGCGCGCCTCGTCGATCAGGATGGAGTCCACCTCGTCGACAATGGCATAATGGAACGGACGGTGCACCATCGCTTCGCGGTAGAATTTCATATTGTCGCGCAGGTAATCGAAACCCAGCTCGTTGTTGGTGGCGTAGGTGATATCGCAGGCATAGGCGGCCTTGCGCTGTTCGTCTTCCATGCCATGCACGATGACGCCAACGGTAAGACCCAGGAATTTGTATATATTCCCCATCCATTCGGCGTCACGTTTTGCAAGGTAGTCGTTCACTGTCACCACATGCACGCCCTTACCGGTCAGCGCATTAAGGTAGGCCGCAAGCGTACACACCAGCGTTTTTCCCTCGCCGGTTTTCATCTCGGCTATCATGCCCCTGTGCAACACCATACCGCCCACCAGCTGCACATCGAAATGGCGCATGTTCATGGTGCGGCGGCCGGCCTCGCGCACGGTGGCGAACGCATCGACCAGCAGCTCATCCAGTGACTCGCCGCCCGAAAGACGTTCTTTCAGCCAGCCGGTTCTGCCACGCAGTTCGTCATCGGACAGGCGCTGCAGTTGCGGCTCCAGGTCGTTGATCTTCTGCACATTGGATTGCAGCGATTTAAGGAAACGGTCATTAGCCGACCCGAACAGTTTTTTGGCGAATGAATTCAGCATGGTTTTTTCTTTATTTTGCGTGTGCTAGATTAGATAGGGCTTAAGACACGCCAAGTCAACGGTAACTCTTGCAGAATGCTTGTCATTGGGCAAATAATATGCCATAAGGCTGGTTAATTTCTCAGGCTATATCCATAGATTTAAAGGATCCCCCATATGAAAACCTCACTGCGCACCGCCATTCTTGCCGCCACCGCCCTGATCACCCTGCCCGCACTGGCAGAAGAGGCGCAGCCGGCAAAACCCTCATTGAAACCCACCTATGCCGACAGCGCCACCATCATCAACGTCAATGGCGAAGAGATCAAAGGTGCAGATCTCAAAGATATATGGGAAAACCTGTTCGCCGGCCAGAGCGCCCCGGATTTTTCTACCTTTGATGAAAAGGTGCAGCAGAACGTACTGCGCGGCATTATTTCCGAACGGCTGGTATACGGCGAGGCGGTGAAAGCCGGTTTTGAAAAGAAACCTGAAGTGCAGGAGCGCATCGCAGACCTGACCAAACAGGTGATCCTGCAGAGTTACATGGAAGACAAGGCCAAAGCACTGGTATCGGAAGCCGAGATAAAGGCGTTATACGATAAAAAGGCCGCCGAAGCCAAGGATGAGAAGGAAGTCAAAGCCCGCCACATCCTGGTAGCAACCGAGGCAGAAGCCAAAAAGATATCTGAACAGCTGAAAAAAGGCGGTGATTTTGAAACAATCGCCAAGGAAGCCTCCACCGATAAGGGCTCAGGCGCCAATGGTGGCGATCTGGGCTGGTTCGGAAAGGACCGTATGGTAAAAGAATTTGCTGATGCCGCCTTCAAGCTGAAAAAAGGCGAAGTATCCGGCCCGGTAAAATCACCGTTCGGATGGCATGTTATCAAGGTAGAAGATACCCGCCCGGTGAAATTCGCAAGCTTTGCTGAAATGAAAGAACCCCTGCAAGCAGAGCTGTCAAATCAGCATATACAGAAATATCTCGAAGGCCTGCTGAAAAATGCCCAGATCACGTATTACGGTCCGGATGGCAAGGAAAAGCCGTTTTCGCGTGAGATCGCACCTGCCGCAGGACATGAAGGCCACGCACACTAACCGCGCTGTCGGCTAAGCTATGTCTCCTGACTCATTAGCTTTTTACTGGCCATTACCGGTTTTGTTTACATTAGTGGCAGGGTTTGCCGCCCTGCCACGTGCGACACATCCTGAACGCCGTGCCTTTGCAAGAAAATGTGGGCTGTGCGCCGTGGCTGTAGTGTTTATTATCACTTCTATTCTTACGCTTACGGATAGCAGCTCTACTGCCGCCATAGGACTAGTGACACTTGTTCCGTTATTATCTGCCACTGCTGGAATTTTCTTTTTCTGGATATTCTATATATTTGCCAAAGCGAGCAAATAACGGCATAGTCGCGCCATGACAGCATCTCCCTTTGCACCAGAAAACCATCCGGATATGCCCCCTATAGGCGGCGTGCACCTTGCAACGGGCGCCTGCGGGGTGCGCTACAAAGACCGTAAAGACGTGCTGCTTATGCGGTTTGCAAAAGATACCGCGGTGGCCGGCGTATTCACCCAGTCACTCACGGCAGCCGCGTGCATTGACGCATGCAGGCAAGCGCTGGAAAATGGTGTCGCTCGTGGATTAGTGGTCAATTCCGGCAATGCCAATGCGTTTACGGGTGCCGCAGGAGATGAATCGGTAAAGAACATCCAACAGGAATGTGCCAAACTTTTTAACTGCAGTGAATCGGATATATTTACCGCCTCTACCGGCGTGATCGGCGTGCAGCTGCCAGACGAAAAGATTACGACCGCACTGCCTATATTACTGGATTCCCTAACCCCCGATGCATGGCATGAGGCGGCGCAAGCCATCATGACCACCGACACCTACCCGAAAATGGTTACAACAAGAACCGATATCGGCGGCAAGGAGATCACCATCAATGGTATTGCCAAAGGCTCCGGCATGATCGCGCCGGATATGGCAACCATGCTGGCATTTGTCTGCACCGACGCAGATATACCCGCCCCCATCCTGCAGGAATTACTGGTTGCTGCTAATGCTACCACATTCAATAGTATCACAGTGGATAGCGACACCTCGACTAATGACACACTATTGTGTTTTGCCACCGCAGCGGCAGGGAACCCTGCAGTAAAATCTGCTTCCGACCCGCAACTGGCCGCCTTTGCCATCGCACTGCATGATGTGCTGCACGAATTAGCCATGCTGATCATAAAAGACGGCGAAGGCATCCAGAAACTTGTGGAGATCACTGTCTCGGGCGCGGCTACCGAGAAAGCAGCACGCCTGATCGGTATGAGCATCGCCAATTCGCCGCTGGTGAAAACCGCCATTGCGGCAGCCGATGCCAACTGGGGCCGTATCGTAGCGGCGGTAGGCAAGGCAGGCCAGCGTGCTGACCGCGACAAGCTGGCCATAACCATCGGCGGCGTGGACGTTGCCAAAAATGGCAGAGCGGTGGAATATTTTGACGAAGCCCCCGTGACCGCACACATGAAAGGCCGGGAAATATGCATCACGGTCGATGTCGGTGTGGGTGAATCGAGCTGCACGGTATGGACATGCGACTTGACAGAACGCTATCTGGCAATAAACGGGAGTTACCGCTCATGAAAACCCTTCTTGTCGTTGCAGCCGCACTTATCAATGACAATAACGAAATCCTTCTGGCGCAGCGCCCTGAGGGCAAGGATCTGGCAGGCTGCTGGGAATTTCCCGGCGGCAAGGTGGAAAAGGACGAAACCCCCGAGCAGGCACTGGTGCGCGAACTGAAAGAAGAGCTCGATATCGAGGTAAATGAGCAGGATCTGGAACCGTTCTGGTTCCTGTCCCATGATTATGTGAAAGATTATGGTTTTCACCTGCTGATGCCGGTCTATACCTGCCGCATCTGGCACGGACAACCCAAAGCCCTGCAACATCAGGCGATTATCTGGGAATACCCGCGGGAAATGCATCGCCTGGGCATGATAGAGGCCGATACGGCACTGGTGGATTTGCTCTCTGAAACCCTTGAGAAATAAAAATTTATTAACCAATTTTTGCTATAATGTTGTTCCCGCACAAATTTAAGGGACCGATGATAAATAAGTCTGGCTTTACCCTCATAGAGATCTCGATCGTACTGGTGATACTCGGTCTTATCGTCGGCGGTATTTTAATGGGGCAGACCCTAATCGAAAGCGCCGAGATCAGAAAAGTCATCAAGCAACGCGAGGAATTTGAAACCGGAGCAACTTCCTTCCGGCTAAAGTATAATTGCCTGCCCGGTGATTGCAGGGAAGCATTCACCTTAGGGCTGGCCAGCGCGGTTAATGGCTCCGGCACATATGGACAGGCAGGCAATGGCAACGGCGTGATTGGTGATGCCGCAGACACTTATGAAGCTACCGCATTCTGGTATCACCTGTCCGAAGCAAAGATGATCGGCTGGTCACACCCGACAGGTCTAATACCCTTGCCGACAGAAACATGTACACTCGTAACCCCTTGCCTTGCCAGACAGTACACATCGTTCTCCGGCGAGCGTGCAGGCTGGTGGGTACACAGCACATATAGCGGGGTATTCATCACTAACAACACCCTGCCGGTCGGGGCAGGCAACTACCTATGGATAGCAGGGTCCACCGGGCAAGGAGCAGTAGAAGGCGCTGCAGTATTTTCGCAGCTTGAGGCGTACCGGCTGGATACGAAGATTGATGATGGAAGGCCACTCAATGGCATTGTTCTGGCGGCAGGCGATGTGCCTGATGCCGTGTACGGTCCCACTAATGCAACCATAGGTATAACTGATTCCGACAACGCATGCATTGTCAACGTTTTACCGCCACAAGAATATAGCATCTATTCCTTGGTCGCTGACGGAACATCCATGTGCTCATTGCTTATCAAAGCTTCGTTCTGACTTGAGGTTTCCATGCGGTCATGGTTACAAGCTCTATACTGGCCGGTATGCGCCCCGCCTTGTTCATATGTTCACGTAAATATATATCCGCCATCAGCATCATTACCGACACAGGTGTGAAGTGTTTACTGCTGTGGATAAGTACATTGGCCTCTCCCATTGCCTGCAGTTCTTTCAATAACTTAAGCGGATGATCGTATTCGAGCAGTAGCAAATCGCTATCAACAACGGGATCGGAAAATCCGGTACGTTGCAACAATCCCGCCGCATCCCGCGCATCGATAAATGGAGAAATGCGCGGGCTGATGCCGCCGGTAATTTCCATTTCCGCCTTCTCGAACGACTGCCTTAATTCCATCAGAGTCTGGCCACCCGGCATAATGGCAAGAAAAAGACCGCCGGGTTTAAGCAGCCGCTGGATTTGCACCAGAACACCCGGCAAGTCGTTGACCCAGTGCAAGGAACTAACGCTTATACACAGGTCAGCCACCTCGTTTCGGATGGGGATGCGCTCTTCATCCGCCACTATTCGCAGCCCCGATGCCTGCCGCATCATCGCCTCGGATATATCGGTTTGAATCAGTGTATGCATACATGCGGGCTTGCTTTTAAGAAATGATCCGGCATGTGCCCCTAACTCTATCGTCACATCAAAATTACGGTTCATTTCTTCCAGCCGTTCTATGGCACGCCCGATCATTTCCCTCTTCAGGAAATCATCTCCTCCCATACGCACCGCACGGTTGCGATGCATGCGGACGCGCTGGCGATCGAAAATCACAGGGTTGTCAGTCATGAGTCATTGGTCTTTGGTTCAGGATGCTGTATAGCCTGTTTTACACCCATGACCAATGACTAATGAGCTATGACCGCTGTAGCGAAAACCCTGGACATCATCTTCCCGCCGCAATGCCTGATATGCCGCACGCGTGTGATGGAGCATGGCACGCTGTGCACCGGCTGCTGGGGCGAGATCAAATTCATCGCCACTCCCTATTGCTCCTGCTGCGGCCTGCCATTCGAATATGCCATGGGCGACGATGCGCTATGCGGCGAATGCATTGCCAACCGGCCGGTTTATTCACGTTGCCGTAGCGCTTTTTGCTATGACGAACATTCAAGCAAGCTGGTAACAGCACTCAAATTTTCCGACCAGATGCACCTTGCAGTGATATATGGGAAATGGCTTGCCAAGGCGGGAAAGGAGATTATCCACAGATCAGATGCCATTGTGCCGGTACCGCTGCACTGGCGGCGTTTTGTGAAACGGCGCTACAACCAGTCGGCATTGCTGGCCAGATCGCTCGCCCGGCACACCGGTCTGCCGGTGCTGGAAGACGGGTTGCAACGTGTAAAGCATACGCCGCCGCAGACCGGCCTGTCACGAGAACAAAGGCTTAAAAACCTGCAGGGTGCGATTGTTATCCACAGGAAGCATGCCGAGTCATTTAAAGGGAAATCGGTGCTGCTTATCGATGATGTCTTGACCACCGGCTCTACTATTAACCAGTGCAGCAAGGTACTGCTGCGCGGCGGTGTATCAACGGTGAACGTGCTGACGTTGGCGCGGAGGGTTTAAATATTGTTTTTAGTAAATTATTACACCTATTCCAAAATATAACGGAAACATTACTTCGATAATAATCCACCGGAAACCTTGTGCTTTCTGGAAAAGAAAAAACCACTTATTAAATTCTTCTAATGATTCTATGATTCTTTTATCAATAATTAGTTTCTTCAATTCATCAAACTTTTTTTCCATTCTATCTATTTGAAATTCAAAATTACTGGGATGATGTCTAGTATCCAAAGTTTTGGCAACCGAGTTAATATGGTCAGCTACTGACCCAAATGACTCAAAGTCTTCTTTTCTCAGCAACCACCAGCTATATAGATTTGATTGCTGCAAATCGGAATCTGCATTAGTCCATCTTGTATAACTTGTACGAGCAGGAAGTGGAGGTTTTTGAGATGTCACTCTTACGCTCCACCTCAAATAGTATGTCCAAACAACTACAGCGTAATGAATAAGATGATATAGGGTGATTACGGCCAGTATTGTTATTGCCTCATTGGTTGATAGACCTTTAACGGGAATACCCATAAATGGCTGATTACTGATTTCCAGACCAAAAATTTTTAATATTGCTAATATACTAGAAAATATAAGTAAATTTCTACGGATGCGATGTACATTCTCATTAAACTCATCCCATACTGGTTGAGAATAGGTTTTTTCTTCTTCCTCAATCTTTTCTTTCATATATTAAAATATTTCGCCTGCGGGTGGTGGACGACAATGGCGGATGTAGAAGCCTCAGGGTGAAGCTGGAATTCATCGGAAAGTTCTACCCCTACCCGCTCAGCACCCAGCAATTTCAGCAGTAATTCCTGGTCTTCCAGCCGTGGGCAGGCCGGATAACCAAACGAATAGCGACTGCCGCGATAGCCTTGCTTGAGTAATTTTTTAATATCGCGCTCATCCTCATCGGCAAAGCCCAGCTCGCTGCGGATGCGCTTGTGGATATATTCAGCAAGTGCTTCTGCCATCTCTACTCCCAGCCCATGCAGGTACAGGTAATCCTGATAGCGGTTGCTGGCAAACCACTCGCGCCCGACATCGGCCACTTTCTGCCCGGCTGTTACCACCTGCAGGCCGATCACATCACGCTCGCCGGAATCGACATCGCGGAAAAAATCGGCCACGCAGATGCCGCCATCCTTATCCTGCCGCGGCAGGTTGAAACGGCCCAGTTCCTGCTGGCCATCTTCGCCAAACAACACCACATCATTGCCTTCGGCCGCGCATTTGAAATAGCCATAGGCGGCCTTGGGCTGCAGGATCTGCTGCTGTTCGCATTCGGCCAGAAGGCGCACCAGAATCGGCCGTACTTCGGCATCCACCCATTTCCAATAGTCGTCCAGCGACTTACCCGCCTTCTTGAAACCCCAGTGGAAGGTGAACAGCATCTGGTCGTTCAAATACGGCACCAGCGCCTTGGGCGAGATGTTATCCACAAGCCGCGCACCCCAGAATGGCGGGGTGGGAACCGTCACTTCCTTCGCCAGTTCGGCGCGCTTGAGTTTTACCGCTTCGGCCTCAATGGGCCGTAGTTCCACCGGCGGCTTGGCCTCGTGGTTTTCCCAGCGCTTTTTGGCACGGCCACCGGGGGGCCGATTATGCTTGCGCTTTTTCACCTCCTCCAGATAATCATCAAACTTGCCCGAGGTTACCTTATTCATCAGGTCCAGCCCGGCGAACGCATCCTGCGCGTAGGCCACGCGGCCCGGCCCATAGGCCGCCACGCAATCTTCTTCGACATAAGCACGCGTCAGCGCCGCGCCGCCGAGCAACACCGGCACGTCATAGCCCAGCTTGGTCAGCTCTTCGAGATTCTCGCGCATGATAACGGTGGATTTCACCAGCAGGCCGGAAAGCCCCACCGCATCGGGCTTGTGTTCATTGATGGCTTCGACGATGGTGGAAATGGGCTGCTTGATGCCAAGGTTCAAAACCTTATAGCCATTGTTGGTTAAAATTATATCCACCAGATTCTTACCGATATCATGCACATCACCTTTTACGGTAGCGAGCACAATAACACCCTTATTCTGGCCCGCTGCCTTTTCCATATGCGGCTCAAGGTGCGCCACCGCTTTTTTCATGGTTTCAGCGGATTGTAGCACGAACGGCAATTGCATCTTGCCGGCGCCGAACAGTTCACCCACCACTTTCATGCCATCAAGCAACAGGTTATTGATGATATCCAGTGGCGGATGGGTTTTCATCGCCGCATCGAGATCGTCTTCCAAGCCCTTTTTGTCACCATCGACAATGCGGTCTTTCAATACCTCTTCAATTGTGTCGGCACGCTGCTTTTTCTTGGCCGCCTCGCCGGTACGCCCTTCGAACAAGGCGATGAAATACTGCAGCGGATCATACGGATCGTCCGACGTGCCTGCTGGTTTTTGGGGGATTTTAGGAGTTTCGGTCATAGGACGTTTATAACGATTATCATAGCGGGCGGCTAATAATTTCTACCGTCCCACTCCGTTTCCATTACCGTTATTGTGGCCATTTGCCGTGCCGTTAGTTCTGCGCGCGCGCTGGCGATGGTAGGAAGCCTCCAGATCTTCGGTGATCTTTGCCGGATTCCAGCCTATATGGTGCCATGTGGCACCGGGCAATTCAAAATCATCTTTAATCGTGCGTGTGGATATGCCAAGGCCCCTTGCCTTACCTGCCTGATACAACCGCCTGCGGTGATCGAAATTGATGCGCTCATCTTCGATAGAATGCGCAAGATACAGGCGGGTGGCCTTGGGATCGAGTTCCTGCAGCCGCCCCGCACTGTCTAGTGGATGTTTAAGTATCCTCTGGACAGCAGCGCGGTCGATATGCCTGTAAGATTCTGATTCCTGAAGATATTCGCACACGCAGTCGAGCAGCGATGAGAAAGAATTGATCAGGCCGAGCACGGCAGGTGGATGGCCACGGCTGGTCATTTCCGCCGACAGCATGGTGGCCAGTGCACCGCCCATCGATTCACCCACGATCACCACACGGTTTAAGGGTATTTTATGTTCCTGCAGGTAATCTGCTACGAGGCCGATATCCTGCTTGAAATAGGATTCGCCTTGGCGCGTGCGATGCGGCTGGCTTCTGCCCTGCCCGCTCATATGTGGAGCAATGACCTCGGCACCCGTTTTTGCCATGGCCTGCAGCCATTCCTGACGGTAATGGCGGCTCATCCCGTCCGCATCTTTCTCATCCGGGAAAACGCCCACATCGGCCCAGTGGCCTCCTACCCCATGAAACACCACATATACCGGCTTATCTTCGGCCTGTTTCTCAGCCTTTTTGTGCCACAGCGCCAGCTTGTGTTTAGCGCTGCCTATTGTTTCTTCTTTAAAACCGGCCAGTTTTTCGTACCTTTCGGGTGGCAAAGCAGGCTCAACGATCTTCTTGCTACAGAAAATGATCCCTTCTTGCGCATAGCGCAAATAATGCACAGCCACCCCTTCGCGCAAGCCGCGCGCACCGGCATAGGCCGCATCGGCAACGATACCTATCAGCTTCCCTACACTGTAGGAAAACCGCGCCAGGCTGCCGGGCACGACCTCGCCGTTCCCGCCCGGTTCGCCAGCATCATCCTCTATAACTTTTTCAACTGAACTCACGCCTTATTCCGTATTTTTGGCTATATGTATGTTTTAAAACGTCTAGCCAACATATACAAGGGTGTTTGTTAACAGAAATTAGCCTTCTTACAACCCTTCGTTGGGTATATCCAGTACCAGTCCGCAATGCTTGCAATGCACCGCATCACGGTCATGCAGGATCAGGCCGCAATCCGGGCAGGGATGGCGCACCTTATTGGGGCGGAATACCGTCTGGATCAGGCGGATGAATAAAGACACGCCAAATATCATGATAAGTATCGCGATCAGCTTGCCATGCTGCCCGGTCAGGATTATATCGCCAAAGCCGGTGGTGGTCAGCGTGGTCACCGTAAAATACATGGCATCAACATAGTTATGGATATTGGGGTTGCTGCCCACCTGCGATACAAATACCAGCGAGGTCATGACAAAAATGAACAGCAGCAGGTGCACGGCGCTCATGATCACGTCTTCGTGCTTCTTGAAAAACAGGAAATCTTTGCGTAAATGTTCAAGCACTACATAGGAACGGAACAGTCGCAATGTGCGCACTACACGCAGGAATGCCATGCTCTCCCCTAATAACGGCAATAGTAACGAGATGATTGCGATGATATCAGCGAGCCCATACAAGCTGCTGATGAATTTCCATTTACTCCTGCTTATCCACAGGCGGGCAAGATAGTCCGCAAGCAGTATAAGCCCGAATACGCCATCCAGTACAGCGACAGCCGGATGCTGATAAAAGAATGATGACGCGAACAGGTATACCAACATACCGATATCCAATGCCAGCAGCCAGTAGCGGAACTGCTTTGAGCGCTTATCCCTGCCACGGTACAGGCTATATAGCTTCCTGCGCGTGCGGAAAAATGGCGACCGGGAGGCCGGAGATGGATTACTGCTGGTCATGGCTTACCGGAAACCCGCGCTCGTTCCAGCCGCGCCAGCCGCCTGCCATGGAAAGCACGTTGCCATAGCCCATTTTCTGCAGGGAATCCGCCGCCAAGGCAGAACGGTAACCACCGCCGCAATAGAGCACCATGGGCGTGGCTTTGTCGGGAATCTTTGACTCGATATAACACTCAATCACGCCCTTGCTCAAATGCACGGCGCCGGGAATATGGCCGCGGGCATATTCCGATTCCTCACGGACATCGACAATCAGCGGCATCATCGGCTGCTCACCTACCGGCTCCTGCATACGAATGGGATCAAAATTGGTTGGGCCGGTATTGGCGGTTTCCAGCAAAGCAGCTGCCACCTGTTCAGCACTTACTTCTTGGATACGCGTTTTAGCGTCATCCACCAGTTTTAAGAATTCGGAATTATGGTTCATAGGGCCTCACTCTGTTTTCTGCTGATAGCTTTCTCAATGCTGTGAATAGTTTTTTCTACACTCTTGGCAGGTAGTGTACCTAAATATTTCTTTTTAGTTTGCCAGTAATCTAGCCATCTCATGAGTTCTGGCATCGACAACGTATCCAAGTCATCTGGAAAATCTTTTATTTTTTTATAACGGCTCATTAGGCCGCCTCCGGTTTACGCCTGTCATAGATTAAATCTTCTGCTGCTTCTACCTCATGCTTAGGGATTTTATGCAGCGGCATGATTTTGCTCACATGAATAATGGCCCCGGTCATCCCCCGCTTGACCGCATGGTCAAGATATACCGAATTCAGCACGTGGCGTGCTGCCGGGTTCAACCCGAATGAGATGTTGGAAAGCCCGAGGATAATCTGGATATCCGGCAGCTCTTTATGGATGCGCTCAATGGCATCCAGCGTATTGACGCCAAGCTTGCGGTCGTCCTCATTTCCTGTGCAAATCGTGAAGGTTAGCGGATCTATTACCAAATCCGATGCTGGCAAACCGTACCCCCTGCAACAAAAATCATAGAGGCGTTTAGCGATGGAAACCTTACGCTCCACATCCTTGGCCATGCCTTCTTCATCAATGGTGAGGGCGATCACAGCCGCACCGTATTTCTTGGCCAGCTGCATGCGTTTATGCGCCGGTTCTTCGCCGTCTTCAAAGTTGATGGAGTTGATAATAGCCTTGCCGCCATAGAGCTTCAATGCAGCTTCCAGCACGATAAGCTCGGTGGAATCTATCACTAGCGGCGCGGTGACGCTGCCGCGCAGGCGGGTGATCATCTCGCTCATATCCTTCACCTCATCACGGCCTACAAATGCCGTACAGATATCCAGCGTATGCGAACCTTCTTTTACCTGCTCCTTGGCCATGTCGATGCAGCTGTCCCAGTCCTCGGCGTCCTGTGCCTCGCGGAACTTTTTGCTGCCGTTGGCATTGCAGCGCTCGCCGATCGCCATGACGGCATTCTCCTGACGCAGCTCCGCCTGCGTGTAAAGCGATGCAACTGCAGGAACCCAATGAACTTTTCGTTGCGCCGGAGCCGGGCGGCGCTTTCCATTACCCAGCTTTTCCAGCATGGCGTTCAGCGCAGCGATGTGGTTCTCGTTGGTGCCGCAACAGCCGCCGATGATATTCACCCCGTCCTCTTTCAAAAAACGCTCCATCCAGCGTGCCATTTCGGCAGGCGATAGCGGAAAATGCACCTTGCCATCCAACATTTCCGGCAGGCCGGCGTTCGGCAGCACGGAAATTTTCCCCGGCCAGTTTTCACTCAGCCAGTGCACATGGTCGGCCATTTCCTGCGGGCCGGTGGCGCAATTGAGGCCCATGATGGGAATATCCATGGCGTGCATGATGGTGGCCGCTGCCGAAATATCGGTACCAACCAGCATGGTGCCGGTGGTTTCCACCGTTACCTGCACGATGATGGGGATTTCGGTGTCGAGTTTTTTCATCGCCAGCTTGCAGGCATTAATGGCAGCTTTCACCTGCAGCGGGTCCTGCGAGGTTTCGATCAGCAACGCATCCGCCTTGCCATCAATAAGCCCATGCGCCTGCAGCATGAACGAAGCTTCAAGCTCATCATAGCTGATATGCCCTAAACTTGGCAGTTTCGTGCCCGGCCCGATGGAACCGATGACAAAACGCTGCCTGCCGTCATGGGCAAATTCGGCGATCGCCTCATGCGCCAGCGCGCAGGCGCGGGCGTTTATTTCCACCGTTTTATCGGAAAGGCCGAATTCACCCAGCGTGATGGATGAACCGCCGAACGTGTTGGTCTCCACCGCATCGCTGCCTGCCGCGAAATATTTTCGGTGCACATCCAGCACAAAATCCGGGCGTGACAGGTTGAGAATCTCCGAGCAGTTCTCCTGCCCCCAGTAATCTTTTTCGACATCAAGGTCGACCGCCTGGATCTGCGTGCCCATGGCGCCATCCAGCAGCAGAACATGACTTTCAAGGAAATCTAAAAAACGGCTCATAATATTTACTTTTTCCTGCCTGTGCAGGAATGACAAGTGTTTCGTTATGCTATATATACGGCATATGGCCAAATCCACAACCCAATATGCCTGCACCGCCTGCGGCGCCATCCACGCCAAATGGAGCGGCCAATGCGAGGATTGCGGTAGCTGGAATACGCTATCGCAGGAAGCAGTCATGGAAAGCACCCCCAAGGGGCTAACCAGCGGCAGGGGCAATAAGATATCACTTCAGGATTTATCCACAGACATTGAAGGCGCCAAACGCCAGCCCACCGGCATATCCGAGCTCGACCGGGTTTTGGGTGGCGGGCTGGTAGCCGGCTCTGCCGTGCTGATCGGCGGCGATCCAGGTATCGGCAAATCGACCATCCTGCTGCAGGCGGTGGTGGCCTGTGCCAAGGGCGGCATGGGCTGTGTATATATTTCCGGCGAGGAGTCGGTGGCGCAGATAAGCTTGCGCGCCAAGCGCCTCGGCCTTGTCGATAAGAACGTCAAGCTGGCTTCCGCCACCTCCGTGCGCGATATCATATCAACCATCGACGGCGGCGATTCGCCGGAACTGATGATCATCGATTCCGTGCAGACCATGGTTGTGGATAATATCGAGGCGGCGCCGGGCACGGTAAGCCAAGTTCGTGCGGCAAGTCATGAGCTTATCAAGCTGGCAAAAAAGCGCGGCATAACACTGTTCCTCGTCGGCCATGTCACCAAGGACGGCCAGATCGCTGGCCCGCGCGTGCTGGAACATATGGTCGATACCGTGCTGTATTTTGAAGGCGAACGTGGTCACCAGTTCCGCATTTTACGCTCGGTGAAGAACCGCTTCGGCGGCACCGATGAGATCGGCGTATTTGAAATGACCGATGGCGGATTAAAAGAAGTCGTCAACCCCTCCTCGCTTTTCCTTTCCAGCCGTGATGTGCCGGTTTCCGGTGCCTGCGTATTCGCGGGCATGGAAGGTTCGCGCCCACTGCTGGTAGAGATCCAGGCGCTGGTTTCACCTTCGTATATGAGTTCGCCCCGCCGCGCTGTCGTAGGCTGGGATTCCAACCGGCTCGCCATGATCCTCGCCGTGCTGGAAACACGTTGTGGCATACGCTTTTCGGATAAAGAAGTGTACCTGAATGTGGCAGGCGGTATCCGCGTGTCGGAACCGGCTGCCGACCTTGCCGTGGCCGCTGCGTTGCTTTCGGCCCTGTATGACATACCGCTGCCCGAAGCCATGGTGCTGTTCGGTGAAATCGGCCTGTCGGGTGAAATACGTTCGGTGTCACGCATGGATGCACGGCTGAAGGAGGCGGAGAAGCTGGGATTTGCACACGCCATGATTCCGCCCGCCAAACCATTTAAGGGTTTGACGTTGCAGCTAAAACATGTAGATTCGGTCACCGCACTGGCGCAGACATTATTTGGCAAAGCAAAAAAACCACAGGCGATACCGGCATGATAGAAACCAGCCTCAATATGTTCGACATCATCGTGCTTTCGGTCATGGGTATTTCCTGTCTGGTGGCATTCTTCCGCGGACTGGTGCGCGAGATACTCTCGCTGGTGGCATGGGTGGGCGCCGCCATCGTTACCATGCAGTATTTCAAACCGGTGATGGAACTAACCAAGGGCTATTTCAAAAGCGAAACAGTGGCCGCCGGTGCCGCTGTTATTGGCCTGTACATCGCTGCACTGGTAGCCTTCAGCCTTGTGAACTGGCTGATCATCAAGGCGATCAAACAAGGCGGTGACGGCGGGGCGCTTGACAACATGCTGGGCCTTGGGTTTGGCGTGCTGCGCGGCGCCATCATCATATCGCTGGGTTATTTCATGCTCAGCATCGTGATCTCCGACAAGGAAGAGCCCAAATGGCTGGCCGAATCGGTAACCAAGCCGTATGTGAAAAAAGGCGCCACTATCCTTGCCAGCCTTGCCCCTAAATACCTGAGTGAATTGTCCACGATCAGCGAGGAAGCCGCAGAAATGGCACAAGAGCGCCGCAACCGTCAGGATGGTGCAGCCGAAGATTCAGGGCGCGATGACGAAACCAACGACGACTCACTACCCAAGCGCTGGGAAGATATAAAAGAAGGCGGCAGCACCGAATGACACCTTTTGACGACGATAAGCTTCACGAAGAATGTGGCATATTCGGCATCTACGGCCATGCCGACGCCGCAGCGCATACCGCACTGGGCCTGCACGCCCTGCAACACCGTGGACAGGAAGCCTCCGGCATCGTCAGCTGCGACGGCAGCATATTTTATACGCATCGTGCACTGGGACTGGTGGGCGATAATTTCAATTCCGCCGAAGTGATCGGAAAACTCAAAGGTCACATGGCGATCGGCCATAACCGCTATTCTACCACCGGTGACACGCTGCTGCGCAACGTGCAGCCGCTGCATGGCGACTTTTCGTTCGGCGGACTGGCCGTGGCACATAACGGCAACCTGACCAACGCATCCACCCTGCGCCGCCAGCTTATTGAGGTCGGCTGCCTGTTCCAATCGACTTCCGACACCGAGGTGATCGTGCATCTTATCGCCCTGTCCAAGCAATCCACCGTGGAAGACCGGCTGGTGGATGCCCTCACCCGTGTAGAGGGTGCCTACTCGCTGGTGGTGCTGGCGAACGACCGGCTGATCGGCGTGCGCGACCCGTTGGGAGTGCGCCCTCTGGTAATGGGCAAGCTGGGCGACTCGATATTACTGGCATCGGAAACCTGTGCCTTCGATATTGTCGGCGCCGAATATGTGCGCGACATCGAGGCCGGAGAAATGGTCATCATCACTGCGCAAGGCGTGGAGTCGGTGCGCCCATTCACACCAGCATCCAAACGCTTTTGCATTTTTGAATATGTGTATTTTTCACGTCCTGATTCACTGTCCGAGGGCATGAACGTATACGAAACGCGGCAGCAAATCGGCGCCGAGCTAGCCCGCGAAGCGGGTGTGCCCGCCGATGTCGTGGTGCCGGTGCCCGATTCGGGCATACCCGCCGCGCTGGGTTATGCCAAGGCATCGCGCATTCCGTTCGAGCTGGGTATTATCCGCAACCATTATGTCGGGCGCACGTTCATTGAGCCGTCCGACCATGTGCGCCACCTCGGTGTGAAACTGAAGCACAACAGCAACCGTGCCATGCTGGAAGGCAAGCGCGTTGTGCTGGTGGACGATTCGATCGTGCGCGGCACGACCTCCAAGAAGATCGTCTCGATGGTGCGCGAAGCCGGTGCGCGTGAGATCCATATGCGCATTGCCAGCCCGCCAACCACCCATTCGTGTTTCTACGGTGTCGACACTCCGACGCGCGACCAGCTGATGGCCGCCAAACACGACGTGCGTGAAATGGCGCGCCTCATCGGGGCCGACAGCCTGGCATTCGTGTCGCTCGACGGCATGTATAAAGCCGTCTGTGGTAAACCGCGTGACAAGAAAACCCCGCAATACTGCGATGCGTGCTTCTCCGGCGAATATCCGATACCGCTGACCGATCAGGAAAATATCAAAAGCAAGCAGCACGACCTATTTTCTGAAGTGTGATGGCACAGACACTCAAAGACCGCATCATACTGATAACCGGCGCATCACGTGGTATCGGTCAGGCGGTGGCGGTGCGCTATGCGAAAGAAGGCGCACATGTTATCCTCACCGCGCGCGATACCAAAGGGCTGGAACAGACTGACGACGCCATACAGGCAGCGGGCGGCACAGCCACGCTGGTGCCAGCCGATATCGGAAAACAGGAAAACGTGGAAATGATGGCAGCCCAGATAGCCCAGCGTTTCGGGCGGCTGGACGGGCTGCTCGGCAATGCCGCGATACTGGGCGAACTGACGCCGATGGCGCATCTCGATCCTGATGTGTGGGATAATGTGTTGCAGGTGAACCTGACGGCGAATTTCCATCTTATCCGTTGCTTTGATGCGGTGCTGAAGCAATCATCATCCCCGCGCGCCGTTTTCGTGTCATCGGATGTGGCACATCATGTATTTCCATACTGGAGCGCGTATGCCGTAAGTAAAACGGCGCTTGAGGCAATGGTGAAAATGTATGCCGCCGAGAATGATAAAACAGCCCTGCGCGTCAACCTAATCGACCCCGGCGAAGTGCGCACCCGTATGAACGCCAAGGCGTTCCCTGGCCTTGATCCCGAAACCCGTACACCGCCGGAAGCTATCACTGACCCGTTTGTGGAAATGATGCGCTCCGAATATCAAATTAACGGGGCGTGCGTATATGCTCAATCCTGACATAAGGAGCCGAACATGGAAATTCTGATACAGTCATTCACCCGCGCCATCCGCTCGCTCAGTGCACCCGGCATGATCAAAGTGTTCGTGCTTTCCGTTGCCCTGACGTTATTCACATTGATTCTTTTCATATTCGTGGTGGGTGGTGTGGCCAATTATTTCCTGTCCGGCACCGAATACTGGGTGCTCGCATGGCTGGCCACGCTGGGCGGCACGGTCATCTCATGGCTGTTGTTTCCGGGTATCATGCCGATCATCGTGAACTTTTTCGATGTAAAGATCGCCGGGCTGATCGAACAGCAGAATTATCCTGCCGCCACACCGCTGGCAAACCCGCCCTTCTGGCCGGAATTACTGCACGATGCGCGCTTCTCACTGTTTGTGGTACTGGCCAACATTCTGGTGTTGCCGCTCTACCTGATACCGGTGATCAATGTGGTGCTGTTCTACTGGCTAAACGGCTATTTGCTGGGCCGCGAGTTCTTCATTATGACCGCTCGCCGGCATATGCCCATCCCCGAAGCCAGAGCGCTATGGCAAACCCGCAGCCGCACCATCACCATTGCCGGCATGGGGCTGGCGCTGATGGCCACTATCCCACTGATCAATCTGGTGGCGCCCTTCTGGGGCATCGCAGTGATGACCCACATTTTCCATGGCCTGAAAGGTACGCCCAAAACACAGATTCTGCCACCGATATAAACCCATCAAATTAATGCGCGTAATGAGTCGGGTTTTTTCCGGAAACTACGTATGGTTATTCTTTTTGATGTTTTTTCAGCCATTCACTCGTGTGCGACTGGATGGCATTTTTCTCATCGGTAAGCAGATCACGTTCCAGAGCCACTTTCTTTTCTCTCGCATCCGCACACCATTTTTCATGGAAATCCGCAGCCTGACATCTGGCATCGGTAATACTAAACCAGAAATAGGCTTTTTTTTCATCGTGAATAGAAGTTCTTCCATGATAGAGATATGCAACAGCGCTGGCATCGAGTCCCGACCTGTCATGTTCAGCCGCTTTCTCATACCAAAAGACTTTGTCCTCATCCCTGCGCGACCTTCTGCCCATCCAGCTTTGAGCATGCTTATCTCCCGATTGCGCTTTTTGCTTTAATTCAGAAAACTTCATGTCTTTATAATGCATTTCCTGATCTGCATTCGCATAGGAATACATCCCACATATCAGTAACAAAGATACGAAAGTCCGAGCGATCATCTTTGCATCATCGCCGCTTTCAGGCCTGCATCCAGCTTGTCGAGGAACTGGTTGGTGGTGAGCCATTTTTGATCCTTGCCGATCAGCGTGGCAAGGTCTTTGGTCATGAACCCTGCCTCTACCGTATCAACGCACACGCGCTCAAGCGTTTCTGCGAAATGTTTCACATCCGGCGTATTGTCGAACTTGGCGCGGTAGGACAGCGCGCGTGTCCATGCGAAAATGGAGGCGATCGGGTTGGTCGAAGTTTCCCTGCCTTTCTGGTGCTCACGGTAATGGCGCGTTACCGTGCCATGCGCCGCTTCGGCCTCGATGGTATTGCCATCGGGCGTCATCAGCACCGAGGTCATCAGGCCTAAAGAGCCGAAACCCTGCGCCACCGTATCGGACTGCACATCGCCATCATAGTTCTTACACGCCCACACAAAACCGCCCGACCATTTGAGCGCTACCGCCACCATGTCGTCGATCAGGCGGTGTTCGTAGGTCAGCTTATGTTTCTCAAATTCGCTTTTGAACTCCTTGTCGTACACTTCCTGGAAGATGTCCTTGAAGCGGCCGTCATACACTTTCAAGATGGTGTTCTTGGTGGATAAGTACACCGGGTATTTGCGCATCAGCCCGTAATTCATGCAGGCGCGCGCAAAGCCACGGATGGATTCATCGAGGTTATACATGCCGAGCGCCACGCCGGGGCTTTTGAATTCAAAAACTTCGTGCGTGACAGATTCGCCGCCGCCTTGTGGGGTGAATGTCAATGTCAGTTTACCGGCGCCGGGAATCTTCATGTCGGTGGCACGGTACTGGTCGCCGAAGGCATGGCGGCCAATGACGATCGGCTGTGTCCAGCCCGGCACAAGGCGAGGCACGTTCTTGCAGATGATCGGCTCACGAAATACCGTGCCATCAAGGATGTTACGGATAGTGCCATTGGGTGACTTCCACATTTTCTTGAGTTTGAACTCTTCCACACGCGCTTCGTCCGGGGTGATGGTGGCGCACTTCACCCCTACCCCATGTTGCTTGATGGCATTGGCGGCATCAATGGTGATCTGGTCGCTGGTCTCATCGCGCTTTTGGATGGAAAGATCGTAATACTTCAGGTCAACATCGAGATACGGAAGGATGAGCTTATCTTTGATGAACGCCCAGATGATACGGGTCATTTCATCGCCGTCGATCTCCACGATCGGGTTTTTCACTTTGATTTTTGTCATAATTTTTCCTTTATTTGTCATCCTGAGCGAGCGTAGCGAGTCGAAGGATCTTTTTCAATAGACTTAGTGTTTGTTATACGAGCGTATTAGCGCGAATCCTTGTCCGCCGTAGCTTTAGCGCAGGTGGAAGCCATGAGCCAGCAGAGCAGCGCTCCATCGCGAGGTCAGTAGACCGAACGCGGAGCATCAAAGATTTAAAACAATCCCCAGTACCACGGAATCACGATCGATGCCGTCAGCCACATCAGTATGTTCATCGGGGTGCCGATCTTCACATAATCCATGAAACGGTAGCCACCCGCGCTGTACACCAGCGTGTTGGTCTGGTAGCCGATGGGCGTGGCAAAACTGGCGCTGGCACCGAACATGATTGCGGCGGCAAATGCCTTGGGATCCACGCCCATCTTGTATGCCAGCCCGACCGCGATCGGTGTTAGCATCACTGCGGCAGCATTGTTGCTGAAAACTTCGGTGATGGCGGAGGTGAGGAAATACAACACCGAAAGCACGATGATCGGATGCATGCCTTCCACCAGCACCATGATGCTTTCCACAATAAGGCGTAGTGCGCCGGTCTTTTCCATGGCAAGGCTTATGGCCAGCATGGCATAAATCAGCAGCAGCACCTCGCCATGTAGTGCCTTGTAGGCATCCTCATTCTTCAGGCACCCGGCCAGCACCACCACCACCGCCGCAACAAATGCACCACCTGCGATGGGTATGGCATCGAGCGCCGCCAGCAACACTACCAGCGTAATCGCCAGTATGGCGATGGGGGCCTTTTTATATGCGTACGGCTCGTGCTCCGGCTTGCTGATGTTCAGCAGCTCGTCATTGTCGAAAATGCGCTTAAGCTCGGATTCCTTGCCGCGCAGCAACAGCGTGTCGCCCACGTTGAGCACCACATTGTCAAAATCGGCGCTGATCTTACCCTTCTGCCGATGCACTGCCATGATGTGTACGTCATATAACTCACCAAGGCGCAATTTCTTGATCTGCCTGCCGGCAAAGCTGGAATCGGGCGCCACGATACCCTCCATAGTGATGGTGGCATCCTCCACCACGTCTTCTTGCGGGATAAGCCCGGCTTTCACCAGCGCCTTGGTGGCTTTTTCCTTTTCCTTCTCTTTTTCTTTATCTTCTTTTTCCTTCTGGCTTTCTTCCTTCACTGCCTGCTGCAATATCTGCCGCTGGCTGGTCAGCAGCACCAGACGGTCCCCTACCTGCAGCCTGGAATCAAGATCCACTTCGGTGGTGTAATCCTTAGATTCGATCTTTTCACGGAATATCTTAGCGATATCCGAACCGGTGAAAAACTTGGAATAGCCCGGCTTACCCACATCTTCCTTGCGGATGATGCGCACCGGCTGGTAGCCGTTCTCTTCGGTGAACCCCGCATCTTTAAGGGTTTCGCCAACCAGACCGGAATCCTTGCTGATGGTGATCTGTGTAATGTATTGCCGCTTGAAACTCTGATCGAAAAACTCCGATAGCGATTCACGTGCTGGCAGCAGCTTCTTGCCGAACAGCAGCATGTAGACCGCCCCGACCCACGCCATGCACAGGCCCGGCACCAGTATCTCGAACATGCCGAACGGCTTCACGTCCATGTTGCGCGCCACACCGTCGACCAGCAGGTTGGTGGACGTACCGATCAATGTGCAGGTTCCCCCCAATATCGACATGTACGACAGCGGGATGAGCAACTTGGAGGCAGGCAGGCTGATATTATGCGCCAGCGTGATCATCACCGGTATCATGATCAGCACCACCGAGGTGTTGTTGATGAAGAACGAGGAAACGAATACGAACGCAAAGATGGTGCCGAGCGCCAGCACGTTACTTTTTGCCGATATGCCCAGCACGGTTTTTCCCAGATGGTCGATCACCCCGGTCTTTTCGAGCGCAGCGGAAAGAATAAACATGGCCGCCACCGTCATCGCCGCTGGGTTAGAAAATACCGAAAGCAGATCACGTGTTTCCAGTATGCCCGTGATCACCAGAAAACTTGCCGCTGCCAGTGCCAGCATTTCCGCAGGAGCGGTCTGCCGGGCGAACATTATAAACAGCACCACCACCGTGATGAGTGTCAGCAGTGTAGGCAGATCCATATCATTTAACCCGCAGTCTCACTTGTGAATTTCATAGAAGCAAGGTTTTACCCTATTATGGGCAGGCTGGCTATAATGAAAATAAGCTGAAATATCTCAGGATTTCAGAGATTTTGCCGTATTGACCAGCGATTGGGCGGTTATGCCATGCAATGCACGCAACCATTCCTTGTTGCCCACCTGCGGCTGCGGGGGGGTCTGAATGAACAACCGGCGCAGCGGCACCATGAGTTGATGCTCAACCAGACATTCCGCCACAAGCGTGCCAAGCCCTGCCATGCCATGCTCTTCTATGGTGATGATAGCGGTGGTATTGCGTACCGCATTCACCAGCGTTCGCGCATCAAATGGCTGCAGCACCGGGACACTGATGACACCCACAGACATGCCCGACGCCTGCAGGGTTTCTGCCGCCTGCGAGACAATATCGAGGGTACCGGCGGTGGTGACGATCGTAACATCCCGGCCGTGTGACAACACGAGCGCCTTATCGAATGAAAATGCCGGGGGAGTTTTATGCACGGTGGGCTCGCCGCCACGGCCAAGCCGCAGATAAGTTGGGCCACTGGAGGCACATAATGCCTGCGTTGCCGCAATGGTTTCCGCAGGATCGCCCGGCGCAACCACGCGTATATTCGGCAGGGTGCGCATCATGGCGATGTCTTCGATCACATGATGGGTGTAGCCCAGCCCACCATAAGCAAAGCCCCCGCCCAGCGCCACCACCTTCACATCCAGATTATGGTAACATACGTCATTGCGTATCTGTTCGAGGCAGCGCATGAAGGAAAAATTCCCGATGGTATAGGTGAAAACTTTTTTTCCGGTCATGGCAAGCCCTGCAGCCACACCGATCATGTTCTGCTCCGCCACCCCGACATTGATGAACCGCTTGGGAAATTCCTGCTGGAAACGCTCAAGGACAGAGTAGCCAATATCGCCACATAACAGCCATATATTCTTGTTGCCTCTAGCCTCAGCGCACAAGGTTTCAATGAAGGCGTTCCTCATTTGACGGCCTCCAACTGGGCGATGGCATCTGCAAGCTGCTCATCCGACGGTGACTTATAATGCCAAGCCAGCTGCCCTTCCATGAAATCGACGCCCTTGCCTTTGATGGTATGCGCAATAATGACGGTTGGCTTGTTCCTGGCGCGGCTATTGAAGGCCGATTTGAGCGCATCGTGATCGTGCCCTTCGACCTCGATGACATGCCAGTTGCAGGCGCGCCATTTATCGGCCAGCGGTTCCAGATCGAGCACTTCCTTTACCGAACCGAAACTCTGTATCTTATTATAATCGACAATCGTAACGAGATGCGAGAGCTGCTGGTGCCCTGCGAACAATATGGCTTCCCAGTTCGATCCTTCATCCAGTTCGCCATCCGATAAGATGGCATAGATCGTGCGGTCCACACCGTCGGATTTTGCGGCATAGGCAAGCCCGCAGGCAACCGGCAACCCATGCCCGAGCGAACCGGTGGAAAGCTCCACCCCCGGCACATGGTGACTCAAATGCCCTTGCAGAGTGGTGCCGTCCGTACCATAGGTCGCAAGTTGTTTGCTGTCAAAGAAACCGACCTCGGCGAGCACCGCATACATGATGGTGCAGGCATGGCCCTTGCTGACCAGCAGCATATCGCGCCCTGTCCAGTCTGGACGCGCAGGATCATACCGCATGATGCCGCCATACAGCACCGCCAGTATGTCCGCCATGGAAAGGCTGGAGCCGATATGCGAAGCTTTTGCGGCATGCACCATCCGTAGGGATTTTATACGTATGGCGCGCGCCAGTCCTATTGTGTTGGTTTTAGCCACTCTTTAATCTTCCCTCAAATACACATCCAGCCAAGCTACACGCACGTTGGATGGTGTGAACATTATTTCCTGTTCCTTATTGTCGTACCTGATCAGTTTTGCTCTTTCCCTGCTTCCATCTAAGATCTTTTGCTCGTTTATCTCAAGCACCGTTCCAACCTTCTTGTACTGTTGCCACTTACTGCGGAATTCCGGATTTCGCTTCAGCAGTATCTCCAATAAGGAGGGAAGGCAATATTCCATGTTGTGTTTGAGGTCCTCACGACTGACAAACACCAGTTTCGGCGATCCTTCAATAAAATCCTTGTGAAAGGAGTCCATGAAATATTTCTCCGCCTCTTTTTCTTTTGGCGGCAAAGGCTGGCCTTCGTATTTTTCATAATTATACTCCATTTGCTTCAACATGCCCTGCAGGTGGAATATCGGGTAATGGCGCGGCGATAAATACAGCATGACAGGAGCGTAATGCTGCGTGCTGTCGGAGATAGTATACACGTAATCTTCCGGGGCGTATTGCTTAACAAATTCCACCATTTTACTGGTGACAACTTCCTCCGCTCGCGGAGTAGGATCAAAAGCCCTCACCAGCTTTACCAATCCGAATATTGACACGCATGCAATGACAACACATGTAGTGGCGATCATCTTGCGTGTCAGGCCCATGGAAGGAAGAAATGCCTGTGAATGCCGCGAGAACAGTAACAATGTATAAATGAACGGAACACTGATAAAGAAGTTGTAAAGCGACAACTGATCCAGCGATAACAGCGATTCGGTGGTAAGCACCATTATGCTTGCCAGCATCCCAGCGAAGAAAATTTCATACTGCCCCACGGACCGCAGCTGTTTGCGTAACAAGAGGTACCATATCACAAAGGGAAAGCTATAAGCCGCGTATAAAAGGACTTCGGCGAGCTTGTGCCATACCGTGTAATAAGCAGCCTCATAGTATTGAAAGAATAGCGGGATGATTTTCAGGTAGCCGTCAAAATACAGCGGCATAATGACGCCGTAATACAGGATAACAACAAGTGCCGCGAGTATATTGGATAGCCGGAAGCCGAACAGCGCCCTGCGTAATTTTATCGCCGCGTATATTTCCATAACCATCGCGAACAGTGCATAGTGCGGCTTCAGGCACATGCACAGCCCCAGCAATATGCCAATGCTCACATGCTGCCAATGTGCCAGCTCCTCCTGACTGACCAGCAGGTGGATGGAAAAGAAATAGGGCAGGATGAAGCACAAGAAAATGATGCTCTTGGTGGTGCTGATGTTAAAATAATACGTACTCAGGAAATTGAGGGAAATGAACAGCGCTATGATCAGCGCATTGTAATTCACCATGCGTTGCCACTCGGGGCTACGAATAATGATGGAATGTACAAACGCTATACTGGCAACAAGAAGGCAGGCAACGAACCATATCGCAACCGTGGGAATGAACACCCCTAACATGCGTGCGATCGCCACCGGGATGATATATATCCCTATGGCAAAAGGGGTATTGTATTCGAAGAAATCGTAATAATATTGGGCGCCGTCCAGCATGCGCTGCGCCATATAGAGGTAGAACATGGCATCCGAGCTGAGATCGTGGGTCAGCTTCGGGTACAGGCTTATCGCCATAAAGACCAGCCCCACTACCCAGCCGAACTTTCTGGTAGTGTGCATCATGCCTAAAAGCTTATCGGTAACTGCCGCCCGGTTTTTCCAATGTGTAAGTAGCTGATTCATTGAACTATGTTGTAACCCTTTTATTGACTAAGCCATAATAGAGTGCAATAACTCTGAAAGTGACGGCCAGCGACCACTTAGTTATATATAACAACAATTCTTAAGACAATCCTTAAAGGTTATTCATGGCACAAAATCATCCGCGCGTTCCTTACGGACTCACCGTACATGGAGAAGAAGAAATAGAAGCCGTACTGCAGGTATTACGCACCTCTACACAAATGGGAAAGTGCGTGAATGAAATGGAACAGAAGGTCGCAGCGCTCTACGATAAAAAACACGGCATCATGGTGAATTCGGGCAGTTCCGCGCTTTACTTGGCGGTAGAAGCAGCTGGCCTGCAGGCAGGCAGCGAGGTTATCACCCCCTGCCTGACCTTTGCCACTACCGTTGCCTGTATCGTGAAGAACAACTTGGTGCCGGTATTCATCGATGTGGAACCCGGAACCTATTGTATCGATGCAAGAAAGGTCGAAGCAGCCATAACACCTAAAACCCGTGCGATGCTGGTCCCTAACCTTATCGGCAACTTGCCTGACTGGCCTCAATTGGCTTCAATTGCCAAGAAACATGATCTGCTGGTCATCGAAGATTCTGCCGATACGCTGGGAGCGACATGGGATGGCAAATCCGCCGGTGTTTTTTCCGATATCAGCATTACCAGCTTCTATGGCTCGCATGTCATCAACTGCGCCGGTAATGGCGGCATGTTGTGCGTGAACAGCGACGAACAGAGGGACCGCGCCAAATTGCTACGCTCATGGGGCAGGAGTTCTTCGCTGTTCGTAGAGTCTGAGGCTATTGAGAACCGCTTCAATGTCGAACTGGACGGTATCCAGTATGATGCGAAATTTGTTTTCGAAACAATCGGATATAATCTGGAGCCCTCAGAGATGGGTGCGGCGTTCGGTCTTGTGCAGCTCAAGAAGCTCCAGCATAACATCGATGCGCGCATGAAGTGGTTTGAGCAGCTGCGGAAATTCTTTGAAACTTATGAAGAATGGTTCATCCTTCCCGAGCAACGCCTAAAGACGCGAACCGGCTGGCTGGCATTTCCAGTAACGCTAAAGAAAACGGCACCCTTCAGCCGCCGCGACCTGCAAATATTCCTTGAAAAGCGCAACATACAGACCCGTGTGGTCTTTACCGGTAATATCCTGCGCCAGCCGGGATTCCGCAACATCAACTGTGTAAAGGACCCGGCAGGGTATAAACATGCCGACGATGTCATGCGCGGCGGCATGCTGATCGCCTGTCACCACGGCCTCAATGACACCATGGTGGCCCACATGCAGGAAAGCCTGAAAGCCTTCCTTACCCCTTATGGTGCATCGTAACGAAGTAGCGTTCCGCCTGCTGATAGGGATCGCCCACCACTTCGTGCCAGTGCTCGCTGCCATTCGCGCCTGATTCCTTATAAAGGGGAACGCGCAGGGTTTCCTTGAAATTCAATTGCTCATAGAGTTTGATGGCCCGCGGGTTATTGGACATGACACGCAGGTATATGTCCTTGATGTTCAGCGTATTGCGGGTCCACTGCATCAGTGCGGCGCAGCTTGCGGTCATGATACCCTTAGGGGCCTTCGCATCACCGCGGATGATATTATCCATCTCGCAGTGCTTCTTGCTAAAATCAAAGCGGAACAGACCTACATGCCCCACAAGGCTTCTGTCTTTCTTGTTCTGGATGAAGAACAGAATGCGGTCATCCAGATCGATCAGCTGCTTTTGTGTCCAATTGCGTGTGCCTTCGAACGTCACCTTGAATTTCGCCGGGAAGGCGTCCTGATTCGCATCGCGCCAGTTCATCAGCAGCTGTACATGTGCATCATTGCACACCGAATCCTTGGTGATGGAAACAAGCT
>JBFWQQ010000014.1:0-27703 GCA_050249355.1 Alphaproteobacteria bacterium
CGTGATCTCCGACACTTCCTGCACGCGGCCATCGTTGGCGCGGGTGTTGCTGCCGCGCAGCAGTTGCAGGTAATCCACCACCAGAAGCTGGAGGTTGTGTACGCGCTTCAAGCGCCGCGATCGGGTGCGCAGCGCGGCGATGGAAAGTGCAGGGGTGTCGTCGATAAAGAACGGCATGCCGCTCATTTCGTTGCTGGCGCGTACCAGCCGGGCGAATTCCTCGTCATTAATGCGACCGTTCTGGATGTTGCTGGAATTCAGGTTGCTGGCAGCCGAAAGCAGACGCATGGACAGCTGTTCCGCTGACATCTCCAGTGAGAAAAATCCGACGCAGCCCGCCTCCTTGGCGGATATATTCTCATCCTTGGCTTTTTTATGCAGCGCCAGACAGGCGTTGTAGGCGAGGTTGGTGGCGAGCGCGGTCTTGCCCATGGAGGGCCGGCCGGCAAGGATCAGAAGGTCGGAGCGGTGCAGGCCGCCGAGTATATGGTCGAGATCTATGAAACCGGTGGTGATGCCGACCACGCCATCGTGCTTTTTTGCAAATTCCGCCTGCCGGATGGCGCCGGAAATGGAGTGACGGATGGCGGTGAACCCTTTGTCGCTGCCGCCTTCGGCGGCAAGGTGGAATAGCTTCTGCTCGGTTTCTTCGATCTGCTGCTGGGCCGGCACATCAATATTATGGTCGTAGGCGGTATTGACCACTTCCTCGCCGATGCCAATCAACTGGCGCTTGAGCGCCAGGTCGTAGACCATACGGCTGTAATCGGCGATGTTGATCACGGTCACGGCGGCCCCGGCCAGCTTGGCCAGATAGATACCGCCGCCGATATCGGCCAGTGCTTCATCGTTATCAAAGTAATGTTTCAGTGTCACCGGGTTGGCGATCTGGCCCTTATCGTGAAATTTCTGAATGGCGTCGAAAATACGGCCATGCAGCGGCTCCAGGAAATGTTCGGAGCGCAGCCTGTCTCCGATATGCGCCAGTGCTTCGTTATTGACCAGCAGCGCACCCAGCAGCGCCTGCTCAGCATCAATGTTGCCGGGCGGCTCGCGGTAAAGCGGCGCGTCTTCGTCGCGCGATTGCGTGGTGTCGTCGGATGTCAATGCATAGGCCATGAAGGCAAACTAGCAGGTGGGGCAGGCGGTGCCAAATAAAAAAGCGTGGCTACCAGGCCACGCTTTTTTATATTAGTTGAGCCCAGGTGCGCGAGTCAACCATGAGCGCGCCTCATGCGATTTGCAGGAGAAAATCGCGGAGGCAAAACAAAGACTACGCGGCGTCCACTTCGTGACGTTCTACCGACACGGTGATGTTCGCGGTGACCTCAGCATGCAGCACAATACGCACCGGATATTCACCGGTATTCTTAATGGTACCGCTCATAACGATCTGGCTTTTGGGGACATCATGGTTGGCCTCAAGCAGCGCTTCTGCAACATCACGCACGGCGATGGAGCCATACAGCTTGCCTTCCTGGCTGGCCTGACGCACCAGTTTCAGTGACAGGCCATCGAGCGTTTTGGCGATCTCCTGTGCGGCTGCCTTTTTCTCGGCGTTGTCTTTTTCGATCTCGGCGCGGCGGGCTTCGAAAACCTTTTTGTTTTCCTCGGTCGCGCGCAGAACTTTTTTCTGTGGGATAAGGTAATTGCGGGCGTAACCGTTCTTCACGTTCACAACGTCACCGACACCGCCAAGGCGCGTAATGCGCTCAAGTAAAATAACTTCCATGATAGTCTCCTGCTATAGCAAAAGGTTAAAGGTTAAATGTCTTGCTCAAGCGCTGCTTGGGTTGCGCGCCTCAGTGGCGTTAGCCCTTGCTTTGCTCATCCATTCCCGAGATTGGAAGGGATGGGCCATTATTTAGGGGAATCGGGCGGCAAAGACAAGGCTTTATTCATCTGCAGCAGCTGGTAGATCAGACCTGCCATGGCCATCAAGAGCAGTGCCCAAGGCTGGCTGATAAGGAATATGTATATGAGAAACAATAAAAATCCTCGTCCCGGCCAGCCGGTGCTGTGGTGATGCAGCAGTGCCAGCCCTGAAAGAAAATAAGGCAGCAGCAGCATGATCAGGCAGGCCTTGGCCAGAAACTGCATCGATTCGCTGCCGATAAAGCTGGCCAGCGCTGCCATTGAAACAAAAAACAGCAGGCTGGACGGAATGGTGAATATTTCCAGCGCCAGGCTGGCGCGTTGCAGCCTGTTCTGGCGGGCCAGTATGCGATTGGCTATCCATGCGTGGCCATACAGGCCGATCACCCACATCCAACCCAGCATGGAAAAAAATAAAAATCCCAACGCGCCAGTGACCATTTCAATCGCAGATGCATAATCAGGCGGCAACTTGGAAGCTGCGGCACGGGCCTGCTCATTCAGCAGTGCTGTGATACCCGGGCCGGTCATGCCTACATATAGCACGATCATTGCCATGGCGATGCAGGCATAGTAAGTCATGTCGAGCATCAGCAGGCCGATCGGCTTATATATCACACTATTATCGCGCGCAATCATGCAGCGTCGTGCTTCCTGCCCGAAATACCAGCAGGGTAGGGCAAATGCCACTACGAACATCACAAAGAGCTGGGATCCGCCAAGGGCACCCAGTGCAAACGACGCGATAGCAGCGGCCTGCAGCGATGTGCGGGCGTCACGGTTGAGCGCGCTCATAAGCAGTGGCACAATCGCAAGGAACATGAAAAGGAATCCTAGCCCGGTAATGGCGACCAAGGTAAACAGGCCTGCGGTCAGCAGCCCGGTTGCAAATGCAGATATGAGCGAAGGAGAAATAAGGTGCCCCGCAGGATAAAATAATAACGGGGACTGGTATAGCGTTACCAGTCCCCGTTATCAATAGCTCGCTTTCGGCTTACTTGGTAACGTATGGCAGAAGCGCCAGGTTACGTGCGCGTTTGATGGCACGGGCCAGCACGCGCTGCTTTTTGTGCGATACCGAAGTGATACGTGCCGGCAGGATCTTGCCACGCTCCGACACGAAACGGCTCAGCAGTTTGGTATCCTTGTAATCGATCTTCGGGGCATTTGGGCCGGTCAGCGGGCAGGTCTTCTTGCGACGGAAGAACACTTTGCGGCCAGTAGACTGTTGTTGTTGAGGACGTTTATGCATCGATATTACTCCTCGTTCTCATCAGAACTATCGCTACCGGACTCATCCGCTACGCTGTGTCTGGGTTCATCATCGTTGGATACCTCATCGCGTCCGCGTGCCTGCTGCATCTGGGCCGAAGGGCCTTCTTCCAGCTCATCCACGCGGATGGTCAGCATGCGCAGTACATCCTCGTTTATGCGGATATTGCGCTCCATTTCGTGCACGGCGGCAGGTGGTGCATCGATGGCCAGCATGGTATAGTGGCCTTTGCGCTGCTTGTTGATACGATAGGCGAAATTCTTCAGTCCCCAATATTCGGACTTCACGACCTTACCACCACCTTGCGCCACGATATCCGACAGCGATTCGGTCAGCTTGCTGACGTCCTGCTGCGAGTATT
Organism: Alphaproteobacteria bacterium; assembly: GCA_050249355.1. GTDB lineage: Bacteria > Pseudomonadota > Alphaproteobacteria > Rickettsiales > SXRF01 > CAZAQK01. The sequence continues at coordinate 3,510 of JBFWQQ010000014.1, forward strand.
CCTGACGGGTGATGAACGTGCTTTCGTAGTATGGCATGTTCTCATGTCTCCATTTGCGGCATCCCCTTTGATAATGCCTGTGTTTTGAAAAAGGGACGGTATTTCTAGACCTTCGGGCAGTCCATTGCAAGTGCTTTTGCTGGATTATTGCCAAAACCCGGCAGGTGGGCTATGACACAGGGCAGAGCGCAACCAAAAACCAATGTAACCTAAGGATTTATATGAAAACTGCATTATTATTCCCCGGGCAGGGCTCGCAGGCTGTGGGCATGGGAAAAGAGCTGGCCGCGCAGTTCGATGTGGCCCGCAAGGTGTTCGACGAGGTGGATGCGGCCTTAAACCAGAAGCTTTCGGCCCTGATGTTCGAAGGCCCGTCTGAAAACCTGACCCTGACCGAGAACGCCCAGCCCGCCATTATGGCGACCTCGATCGCGGCGCTGCGTGTGCTGGAGCAGGAAAAGGGTTTCAACGTGGCATCGGATGCCTCGTTTGTTGCCGGCCATTCGCTGGGCGAATATTCGGCGTTGTGTGCGGCGGGGGCTTTAAGTCTTGCCGATACAGCAAAATTACTGCGTTTGCGCGGCCAATCGATGCAAGAAGCAGTGGCGCCAGGCAAGGGCGCCATGGCAGCGCTGCTGGGTGTCGATTACGACGCAGCAGTAGAAATCGCCAAGGAAGCGGCTGGTAATGATGTGTGTGCCGTGGCGAATGACAATGCGCCGGGGCAGGTGGTTATAAGTGGCGATAAAGCCGCCGTAGAGCGCGCATTGCCGCTGGCAAAAGACAAAGGCGCAAAACGTGCCGTGCTGCTCGATGTATCGGCGCCATTCCATTGCCCGTTGATGAACCCGGCGGCGGATGTGATGGAAAAGGCACTGGCCGCTGTGGCGTGGAACAGTCCATGCGTGCCGGTGGTCACCAACATGACCGCAAGCGCCGAAGGCGACCCAGCCAAACTGCAGGCGCTACTGGTAGAGCAGGTGACCGGCATGGTGCGCTGGCGTGAATCTATTGCGTATCTTGTTGCGCAAGGTGTAACACATGCGCTGGAAATCGGCGCGGGTAAAGTGCTTTCGGGCATGAATAAGCGCATGGCACCGGATATGAACACGCAGAATGTCGGCGTGCCGGCGGATTTTGAACAATTAGCAAGGGCAGGATAACATGACTTCACTTACAGGAAAAAAGGCGCTTATCACCGGCGCGACCGGCGGCATTGGCGGTGCGATCGCAAAAACATTCCATCAGGCGGGCGCGGGTATTGCTATTTCCGGCAGCCGTGCTGAAAAACTGGCCGCCGCAGCGGCTGAACTGAATGATTCAGTTGCGTTGCAATGTGACCTTTCAAAACTCGACACGGTGGAAAACCTCATCAAAGACGCCGAAGAAAAACTTGGCGGGCTGGATGTGCTGGTATGCAACGCCGGTGTCACGCGTGATAACCTTTCCATGCGCATGAAAGATGATGAGTGGCAGCAAGTGTTGGATGTAAACCTGACCGCCAGCTTCAAACTGGTGCGCGCCGCTATGAAAGGCATGATGAAGCGTCGTCATGGCCGTATCATTTTCATCACCTCCGTTGTAGCGCATACCGGCAATCCCGGGCAGGCGAATTACTGCGCGTCCAAAGGCGGGTTGACCTCCATGTGCAAGTCGCTGGCGCAGGAAGTGGCCAGCCGCGGCATCACGGTGAACTGCATCGCGCCCGGGTTCATCGCTACCAGCATGACCGATGTGCTGACCGACGATCAGAAAGCAAGAATTTCACAGAATATTCCGATGGGCAAAATGGGCAGCGCCGAAGATATTGCGGCGGCTGCGTTGTTCCTTGCGGGCGATAGTGCGTCGTATATTACCGGCCATACGCTGCATGTGAATGGTGGCATGTTCATGAATTAGGGATTGTATAATGTTCCCTGCTTGGTCTGCTGACCTCGCAATGGAGCGCCGCTTCGCGGCCTGCTGTCCTCCCGTCTTTGTTAGTCGAACGCAGGTGCGCGAGTCAGCCCGAGTTGGCGAAGCCATGCCCCGAGTGAAAAGCAGTAGGTTTTCACGGGGGCAAAACAAAACATTTCCTTCACAACACCAAATGCTTATGCTAAACCCCACTGAATGACTTGACGTTTAAGGCAGATTGCTTATTGTCTGCCGCTCGTTATTACAAAATTAACAATCAAGGATGGATATCATGAGTGGTATTGCAGAACGCGTAAAAAAGATCGTTGTTGAACATTTGGGTGTGGAAGAAGCAAAGGTCGTACCCGAAGCGAGTTTCATCGATGATCTCGGTGCCGACAGCCTCGACACGGTAGAGCTGGTCATGGCGTTCGAAGAAGAATTCAATATCGAAATTCCTGATGATGCAGCGGAAAAGATCCTGACGCTGCAAGATGCGATCAATTACATCGAAAATAACGCAAAAGCCGCTTAATGAAGCAAAGCCAGCAACAAAATTGCTGGCTTTTGTTTTTGCAGTTCTTTACCACAACATGCTGAGGAGATCGCCATGCGCCGCGTCGTTGTAACGGGTATTGGGGTAGTCAGTCCGCTGGGATGCGGAGCAGGTGTCACATGGGATGGGCTGGTAAATTCCCGCTCCGGCGTTTCTGCCATCACCTCAATCGATGTGTCTGACCTGCCGGCGCGTATTGCCGGACAGGTGCCGCGCGGTGAAGCAGCCGGGCAGTTCGATCCGAACCGTACCATCGAACCCAAAGAACAAAAGAAGATGGATACATTCATCCATTTCGCGTTCGATGCAGCGGCCCAGGCGGTGGACGATGCAGGCATTACCAGCTTGTCTGACGAGCAAAAACTGCGTACCGGCGTGATGATCGGCTCGGGTATCGGCGGCCTGCGCATCATTGAAGAAACCGTGCTGATGATGGCCGAAAAAGGCCCGCGCCGCGTCAGCCCGTTCTTCATTCCGGCGGCGCTGATCAACCTCGCATCCGGCCAGATCTCCATAAAATACGGCTTCAAGGGCCCCAACCATGCTGTGGTGACGGCATGCTCCACCGGCGCGCACGCGATCGGCGATGCATCGCGCCTCATCCAGTTTGGCGATGCTGATGTGATGCTGGCGGGCGGCACCGAAGCCACCATTTGCCGCATCGGCCTTGCTGGTTTTGCTGCCGCGCGCGCACTCTCCACTTCTTATAATGACACGCCGGAAAAAGCATCCCGCCCATGGGATAAAGGGCGCGATGGGTTCGTGATGGGCGAAGGTTCCGGCGTACTGGTGCTGGAAGAATACGAACACGCGAGAAAGCGTGGCGCGAAGATCTATGCCGAAGTGGCAGGCTATGGCCTGTCGGGCGATGCCTACCACATCACGGCCCCGGCGCCGGAGGGCGATGGCGGCTACCGCGCGATGGAAGCTGCGATCAAGCGTGCCGGCATGAACAAGGATGATATCGATTACATCAATGCGCACGGCACCTCGACCCCGCTGGGTGACGAGATTGAGCTGGGTGCGGTCAAGCGCCTGTTCGGCGATCACGCGTATAAGCTGTCCATGTCATCCACCAAGTCGGCCATCGGCCACCTGTTGGGTGCTGCGGGTGCAGTGGAAGCGGCATTTTCGGTGCTGGCCATTCACCATAACACCGTACCGCCCACGTTGAACCTAGAAGATCCGTCCGAAGGCTGCGATATCGACCTGGTGGCAAAAACCGCCAAGCAGCGCACTGTGAACGCCGCACTGTGCAACTCGTTCGGGTTCGGCGGCACTAACGCATCCTTGCTGTTCAGGCGCGTATAACATGCCGTTTTTGCGCCATCGCATGGTCCGCATGGTGCTGCCTGTAACGGCTGTTCTCCTCAGTGTCCTGATGGTGATCACCTATTATTATCGGGGCGCCGGGCCATTGTCGGAGCCGACCACGATCGTATTTAAAAAAGGTATGGGGTTCGAGGCCATCGTGGATTCCATGGCGGATAACAATGTCATCCGTTTCCCGCTGGTGTTCAAGGTGCTGGCCGTTGCCATGGGAGATGCGCGCCAGTTCAAGGCGGGCGAATACCGGTTTACCGCAGCCATAAGCCCGAAACTGGTCATGGATATGATCGCGCATGGCCGGGTGGTGGTGCGCAAGATCACCGTGCCGGAAGGCTATACGGTAAAAGAGATCATTGCGCTGCTCGATGCGCAGGAAGCACTCAGCGGTAGCGTGACCGATTATGTTAAAGAGGGATCACTGCTGCCGCAGACCTACCATTATAGCTATGGCGATTCCCGCGAGGAGCTGATCGTGCGCATGCGCGAGGCAATGCATTCCACGCTCGCAGAACTCTGGCCGACCCGCGCCGAAAACCTGCCGCTTAAGGATATGAATGATGCGGTGACCCTGGCGTCGATCGTGGAAAAGGAAACCGGCATAGCCGAGGAGCGGGGCAGGGTGGCGGCGGTGTTCACCAACCGGTTGCGGCGCAATATGAAACTGCAGTCCGACCCCACCGTGATCTATGCGGTAGAGCAGAAGAGCGGGCCGCTCAAGCGGGCATTGACGCGTGCGGACCTGCGCGCGGATTCACCCTATAATACCTACAGGTATTTCGGGCTGCCGCCGGCACCGATCGCCAATCCCGGCCGTAAATCCATCGAGGCCGTGCTTAATCCGCCAGCGTCAAATGAATATTATTTTGTTGCCACTGGTAATGGTGGACACCATTTTTCCGAAACGCTGAAACAGCACAACGAATTTGTGAAGCAATACCGCAAAGTGTTGCAGCAAAAGCAGGCGCAGTGATCAGTAATGATGGCCCTTTGACTTAGCATGCTCTACTGCATCTGCCACGGCTCCAATAAATCCTTCGGCAATTTGCTGCGTCACGCGATGCGAGGGATGGGACATGAGTTGTTGCTTTAGATCACTAATCGCCATTCCGTCAGCTGGAGATTCGGTGTGGGCATATCTCATGGCAGCTCTTGCCAATGGCAGCCAGTCAATGCCGGTGGATTCCCTATCTCTTCGTTGCGCACCCGTTCGTACTTGATCATCGAATTGTTCGATTATGTCGTGGATGAATCTTGGTAACTCTGCCGAACTGTGGCCGGATGAACCGCCTGAACTTAAAATATCTCTTATGCCCATGATGAAATCCTTGTTTGGTTGATAACGACAATGATGCTAACATATGTGCCTCATCATTATATTAATGTTAGATGAAACAAATAATGTTGTTGTTTATTAGTGTGTTATAGTGGCTTTGGGCCGATATCACGGCTTGCGGCAGTAACGGCCTCGGCAAACTCGAATAGCAGATCTTTGGTAATGTAGTCAGGGTTACGGCCAAATGTGTCTTCTATATAGGCCTGAAGTGTGTCACCATTTTGAATGCTGGCACTGTTTTCATAACGTAATACATCCACGGCTAGGTGTGCCCAGTCCACAGCACTCTTTTTACCATACTGTTTATCCAGCGTTGCCACACGTTTCACATACGTTGCTATAACGGTCCGCACACTATCGGGGAGTGATCTTTCAAGCGCGGATTTCCTTCTTATCCCAAACATGATCTTATTTTTCCTGAGCAGCTTTTAAGGTATTTGCCAGCAGGCAGGCGATGGTCATCGGGCCGACGCCGCCGGGCACCGGCGTGATGGCCGAGGCCACCGTTGCACAGCTGTCAAAATCGACATCGCCGACCAGTTTTGCTGTGTTGTCCTGCAGGGTTACGCGATTTATCCCGACATCAATGACTACAGCGCCGGGTTTCAGCCAGTCACCTTTCACCATCTCGGCCCTGCCGACGGCAGCCACTACAATATCGCCTGTTTTTACTACTTGCGGAAGGTTTGTGGTTCTGGAATGGCACACGGTAACGGTGCAGTTTTCCGCCAGCAGCAGCGCTGCCATCGGTTTACCAACAATATTGGAACGGCCGATGACCACCGCGTGTTTGCCGGAAAGATCACCGAGTGTATCTTTGAGCAGCATGATGCAGCCCAGCGGCGTGCAGGGAACGAACCCGTCCTGTCCGGTCGCCAGTTTGCCGCTGTTGATAACGTGGAATCCATCGACATCCTTATCCGGATGGATGGCGTTGATGATGGTGCTCTCATTGATATGTTTGGGCAGCGGCAGCTGTACGAGGATGCCATGCACATCAGGGGCGTGGTTTAATTCCAGTATTTTTTCCAGCAGGTCTTTTTCGCTGGCCGTTGCGGGCAGTCTGCACTCGAAGGAATGCATGCCTGCCTCGATGGTCTGTTTGCCCTTGTTGCGGACATAGACCGTGCTTGCCGGGTCGTCACCCACCAATATAACGGCGAGTCCCGGTGTTATGCCTTTTTCTTTTTTCAGCGCGGCCACCTGATGTGCTATATCGGCGCGCAGGCGGGCTGCAAATGCTTTGCCGTCAATGATGCGTGCGCTCATGCCGAGGGAACTCCTTTACTGGTGGAATATTCGAAATGCAGCGCTTCATCCGGGTGTACCAGCTTATAGGCCGCGTGGCAGGCGTGTGCCGCTTCGGCAAATCCGGTGAGGATGAGTTTCAGCTTGTTTTCATAGGTGGCAATATCGCCGATAGCAAAGATGCCCGGCTCGGAAGTTTCGCTGGTGGACTGGTTCACCGTGATGTGGTTCACGTCAAGGTTCAGGCCCCAGTGCGCGATCGGCCCCAGTTCCATGGCCAGCCCGAAGAATGGCAACAGTATATCGGCATCGAGCGTTTTCACTGCGCCATCGAGCGTGGCAACCTGCACTGCCGTCAGTTGGCCATTATCACCTTCCAGCCCGTGCAGCTGGTAGGGCACGACCATTTCGATCTTACCGTCATCTGCCAGCTTCTGCATGCGGGCAGCGCTTTCCGGTGCGCAGCGGAATTTCGGGCGGCGGTGCACCACATAGAGTTTCTCCGCAACATCGGACAGCGAAATGGCCCAGTCGACCGCAGAATCGCCACCACCGGCAATGACCACCTTCTTGCCCCGGAAATCTTCACGGCGGCTGACGAGGTAGAATATGCTTTTACTTTCGTATTGTTCTAGCCCATCCAGCGGCGGGCGGTTGGGGCCAAAGGCGCCGCACCCGGCTGCTATGATGACAGCCTTGCAGCGTATATGTGTGCCGTCACTTAGCCCAACATTAAAACCTGAGCTTGTTTTATTTAGCTTTTCAACATGCTTACCCAAGTGATACACAGGATCGAATGGCTCGGCCTGCTCTTCGAGTTTGTTTATCAGCTCGGCTGCCATAATGGAGGGGTAGGCCGGAATATCATAGATCGGCTTTTCCGGGTAGAGCGCCGCACATTGGCCGCCAATGGCTTCCAGCGTGTCCACCACATGGCAGCGCATTTTCAGCATGCCGGCTTCAAAAATGGCAAAAAGCCCCACCGGGCCCGCGCCAACGATCACGATATCGGTTTCAAACTGTTCCATAGGTGGGGCAATCTAGCAAAAACTAATGAAAAAGTAAGAGTTTTTTGGCATGATGAACGTCCATTTCAGGAAAGGAATCCATTATGTCTGCCGTGATCTGCGCGTACTCGCGTTCACCCTTCACCCTGGCGAATAAAGGCGCGCTGGCGAAAGTCCGCCCGGATGATATTCTGGCACAGCTGATGCAGGGCCTACTCAAGAATATGCAGCTGCCAACTGCGGATATCGAAGAGAGTATCATCGGCTGCGCATTTCCCGAAGGCGAGCAGGGCTTTAACATCGGCCGCATGGTGGTGCTGCTGGCCGGATTACCGCACACCATTCCTGGTTCTACCATTAATCGCTGGTGTGGATCATCCATGGAAGCTATTCACATGGCGGCAGGAAAAATATGTTCCGGCAGCGGCGAGTTGTTCCTTGCCGGTGGTGTGGAGTCGATGTCGCGGATACCGATGGGCGGGTTCAACCCGGCCCCGAACCCCGACCTGTACGAGAACATGCCGGGCGCCTATTTGTCGATGGGCCTGACCGCCGAGAACCTTGCAAAAAAATACAGTATCAGCCGCAAGGAGCAGGAAGAATTTGCGCTCAGCAGCCATAAAAAAGCGGCAAAAGCCGATCTGTCCGGCGAGATTACCGGAATTGCCCACAGGGGTGAAACTGTCAGTAAAGACGGCTGCATCCGTGCCGATACCACGCTGGAAAAAATGGCAACGCTGGAACCTGCATTCGATGCTTCCGGCAGCGTGACGGCTGCCACATCGTCGCCGGTTACCGATGGCGCGTCGCTGGTGATCGTGGCCAGTGAGGCTTATGCCGACAAGCATAAGCTGCCCAAACTGGCCCGTATCAAAGCCATGGCATCAACTGGGCTGGAACCGGAGATCATGGGCCTTGGGCCGGTGGAAGCCAGCAAGAAAGCGCTGGCACGGGCGGGCCTGAAATTATCAGACATGGATTTCATTGAACTGAACGAAGCCTTCGCCGCGCAGTCTATTTCCGTCGTGAAAGAACTGGGTATTGATGAGAGCAAGTTGAATGTGGATGGCGGCGCGATCGCGCTGGGCCATCCGCTCGGCGCATCGGGCGCGCGCATCACCGGCAAGGCGGCAAAACTGCTGCATGACAGGGGCGGAAAATATGCGCTTGCCACCTTGTGTGTCGGCGGCGGCATGGGCATGGCCACCGTGCTGGAGAAGATTTAGAAAGGTCCGCGGCGGCCTTTTTGTTTTAAGTGCTCGGCCAGTCGTTCGGTCAACTCGCTTTTTTCAGCATCATCCAAGGGCAGTCCTTTTTTTTCTGCAAAGAATGCTCCGGCGATTCCGGCAAGCTGCTCTGCTTCTTGCATGCGCGCAGCATCTTTACCGGCTACATGCTCTTGCCATGCGGTACTCTGCAGTCTCTGGAGCTTTTCATAGGCAGCATTCAGCGCAGCCGCATCCGGCAGCTTACTCTGCAGCCTTGATAGCGCGTCGCGTACCCTTTGGTATTCTTCTGGTGAGCAAAGCATGATCTTTTCCCAAGTAAATTCCGATTGGCTTGGGAAACCAGCATTTGCTATGCGGTGACTTTCATCATACAGGGCATTAGTCATGACGAGTATTAATTCACGATCCGCGGCACTGCCCGGGGTTTTTGCGATTGAAACCGCCATCCTTCCGTCCCTGGCATAATCCGATTGCACCTCTATCCCACCGATGCGGAACGATTCCCTTGAAGGGTTTTTCCTTCTAAGTTTATCTCGCCAACCCATAAACAGCCTTTGTTGTTTTCTGCCTAATATTAACACAAATTTACCGGGTGTGTATTAAGGTTTGATGAAGCGTCTTAGCGCTGTTAAGCGGGTGAAAAATATGGTAAAGCTACAATCCTCACCCACTCCGGCAAGGAAATAATCGCATGACTAATATAAAGAAAATAGGTGTTCTCGGCTCTGGCGTCATGGGCAGCGGCATCGCCGCGCATATGGCAAATAGCGGCTATGACGTGGTGCTGCTGGATATCGTGCCCAAAGACGCCAAGAACCGCAACCAGCTTGCCGAAGGCGCGGTGGAAAAGCAGCTCAAAGCCAAGCCGTCTGGGTTTGTGCATAAAAAAGCGGCAAAGCGCGTAACCTGCGGCAACCTTGAAGATGACCTGAAGCTGCTTTCTGAGTGTGACTGGGTCGTAGAAGCGGTTATCGAAAAGCTCGAGATCAAACATGCGGTGTATAAAAAGATCGATTCGGTGCGCAAGGCCGATGCCGTGGTCTCGTCCAACACTTCCACCATTCCGCTGCATGAACTGACCAAGGGCTTCTCGGATGGTTTTAAAAACCATTTCATGATCACGCATTTTTTCAACCCGCCGCGCTTCATGCGCCTGCTCGAAGTGGTGCAGGGCAGTTGTAACCAAAAATCCTACGAGAATATTTGTGACTTTGCCGACCGCAAGTTGGGCAAGGGCGTGGTGGAATGTAAAGACACGCCGGGCTTTATTGCCAACCGTATCGGCATTTACTGGCTGATGCGCGGGCTTACCGAAGCGATTAGCTTGAAAATACCGGTGGAACAGGCCGACGCGGTGATGGGAAAACCGGTCGGCATTCCCAAAACCGGCGTATTCGGATTGTTCGATCTCGTGGGTATCGATCTCATGCCACTAATCGCCAAGGAAATGTCCGATACGCTGCCAAAAAATGACCCGTTCAATGCCGCTTATGATGAACCGGAAGTGGTGAAAAAAATGATCGCCGAGGGTTATACCGGTCGCAAGGGAAAAGGCGGATTCTATAAATTGAACACTGACGAAGGTAAAAAGGTTAAAGAAGTAATTGACCTAGCTACCGGCGACTATTACCCGCAGCCGAAAAAGGTGTCGCTCGCCAGCATAGATGCCGGAAAAGGTGGGCTTCGCGCCGTATTGGAACACGAAGATATTGGCGGGCAGTATGCCAGTGCCGTGCTGCTCGACACGCTGCATTATGCGGCCAGCCTTGCTGGCGAGATATCAGACCACATAGCCGATATCGATGAGGCCATGAAGCTGGGCTATAACTGGAAGTACGGCCCGTTTGAAATGATCGACAAGCTGGGTGTGGATTGGTTTGCTAGTGCGCTTGAAAATAAGGGAAAAAAGATTCCTGCGATTATCGAAAAAGCGGCTGGGAAATCGCTTTATCAAGTAGAGGGAGGCGAGCGTAAGGCCTTTACCATCGGTGGCGGCTATGAGGTGATACATCAACCCGATGGATCGCTCATGCTCGCCGATATCAAGTTAACTGGTAAACCGGTGGCGAAGAATGCTTCCACGTCTATCTGGGATCTGGGCGATGGCATTGCCTGCCTCGAATTTACCTCCAAGGCGAACTCAATTGACCCTGAAATCCTTGCCATGGTCGACCAGTCCATCGCGATTGTAAAAAAAGATTTCAAAGGGTTGGTGATAGGCAACGATGGCAGCAATTTCTCGGTCGGCGCCAACCTTGGTTTTGTCATGATGGCAGCCAACATCGCCGCGTGGAAACAGATCGGCGAAGTGATAAAATCCGGCCAGCAGGCTTTCATGAATTTAAAATATGCGCCGTTCCCGGTGGTCAGCTCGCTGTCGGGCATGGCGGTGGGCGGCGGCTGCGAGATAAACCTGCATGTGGATAAAATCCAGGCGCACATGGAATCGTACATTGGCCTTGTGGAAGTGGGCGTGGGCCTCATTCCTGGCTGGGGCGGCTGTAAGGAAATGCTGGTGCGCCATTTAGGTGAAGGCAAAAAATCCGGCGGCGGCATGATGGGCAACCTCATTGCATCCGGCGGCGCGATGCCGGCTATTTCCAAAGCGTTCGAGCAGATCGCACTTGCGAAGGTCGCGATGTCGGCTGAAGAAGCGCGCGATATGAAAATATTGCTGGATGATGACCACATCACCATGAACCGCCTGCGTGTGCTGGCCGACGCCAAGTCGCGTTGTATTGAACTGGCCGAAGGGTACACGCCGCCGGAACCGGCTATATTGCACCTGCCGGGTAAAACGGCGAAAGTGGCGCTCAACATGGCGGTGGATGGTTTCAAGGCATCCGGCAAAGCCACCCCGCATGATGTGACCATCTGTAAACATCTGGCCGTGGTGCTGTCCGGCGGTGATACCGATATGTCCGAACCGCTCACCGAGCAGCATATACTTGATCTCGAATATGAAGCCTTTATGGATCTGGTAAAAATGCGCCCGACGCTCGACCGCATCGAACACATGCTGGAAACCAATAAACCGCTGAGGAATTGACGGTAAGCCTTAGCTTGCTTGCGAGCTTAGATTCCCGTCATCCTCCGAAGCCTTAGCGCAGGAGCATCTCAGGCAACCTGTAAGAAAGGGAGATTCCTGCTTCTGGCCGCGCAAGCGATGGCGCAGCGGGTCGTGGGAATGACGAAGTACGATAATGTTTTAAGTAATGGACTTTCCATCACTAAATCTATTTCTGAGGCGGTCTTTCCAGGTTGCCAGCGGTGCGTCTCGTACGACTGAGGCCGGTAGCCCATTTATTGTTTCGATAACGGTTGGCGTTATGTCAGTGGTGTCATAATGTCGATTATGACCTCTTCTTACCATATCCTGAAAATGATGCTCTGACTCTGCTACAGCGTTAGCAGTTTCTGTTGAAATGGATAAGGGTTTTGTAGTGGCGACTATGCCATGATACAAATCTTCGCCGAGCAATTCGCGCATTCGGACACTTTCTACCAGCGCTTCATGACCGGCTGTGTTATCCAAGGAAAGCCGGTGGGATGCAAACTTGCCATCATGTTTAGCAACTACCCAGCTTCGCTCACCGGCTTTTATTATTCTTTCGTTCGCTTTATCAATGCTCATGCCGTGAACATATGGTCTTACCTTGCCGCGCACTGCTTCATACGCAGATGCCAGTTCGCTGGCGATTGCCACATAAGGATCAGCATCAGCGCCGGCCAGCCGGCCTTCCAGTCGATACATTCGCGGTCTTTCCCAGCCTATCCAATTTGAGCGGTGGCCACGAAAAAGTAATCCTTCAGCGGCGCCAAACGGCGCATGCAACAGGTCGGCGTGTCTTCCGGCAATTGAGCCAATCTTAGGTTCGCCTGCCACCAGACCTTTGATCAATTGGTAGGCGTTAGAAATAGTTGAGCCCTTATTACTCATATACGCTGCATGCGTTGGAGCTGTGGACATCAGACCTGCCAAGTCGATTGGTATTCTCTCGTAAGAGTCCGGATTCGGAAAGTAAGCGGGCGCCGCCGTAGCATGCGTTTTAATAAGTGAGTCTACAACGTGACGCTCAATATCGCTCGTAGCGCGTAAGGGCTGGTAAAAAAGATTTTTCCTGCCCGCACTATCCCACAAGCTCATGTTAATGTGCAGGCCGCTCGTGTGTAGTGAATTACCTTCTCGCTGGCGGGCCTTGAATGATATGCCGCCCAATCCCAGGCGATCCGCATGGTTTATTAAACCTGTTTTGAATGCATCCACCGTTTCTGCTGCTGCAAGCGGGCTGGCGTCTGCAATGCCTGCGCCCTTCATCTTGGGGTTCGGGCCAGTGACCAATTCATATTGCGCCCTACTGGTAATGCTCTCTGGGTGTACGCGCTCAATTCCCCTGACGTTCTTTCGTAATGCAGCGGTCAGTTTCTTTGCATCCAGAATATCTTTCTGGGGCAGGCCACTTTTATTAAGGGGAAAAAATTCGAGTTCAGTGCCTATTCGCGCGATTATTCCCCGTTCGGCCAGCGCTTCTTGAAAGAAACGTATTCTTTCAATAGCTGCCTGCCGCAGTGTGTTGATCGCCTGTTTGCCAAGAATTAGAGGCATATTGTTTTATAACCTGATTTGCCATTTATTATAGCATTTTAACGATTGGCATTATCGTAAGGTTTCGTGACAAATGGCTTTAATGTTTTTTTAGTGGCTTTGTGCTAGGCTAAGCCTCTAATTTTCTTAAAGGAAAGCCCAATGCCCACCTACAAAGCCCCCGTGCGTGATTTTCAGTTCATCCTGCATGAATATCTTGATGTGCAGCAATATAAGGATGTGAAGGGCTTTGCCGATTCCGGGCCGGAGCTGATGAACCCGGTGCTCGATGCCGCGGCGCAAATGTGCGAGGAAGTACTGTTTCCACTGAATATGGTGGGTGATAAAGAGGGCCTGAAATACCACGACGGTACGGTAACGACGCCGACCGGTTTTAAGGAAGCCTACAAAATGTATTGCGAAGGCGGCTGGCCGTCTTTCACCTGCGAGGAACAATATGGCGGGCAGGGGCTGCCGGATGTGCTGAACATGCCGCTGATGGAAATGGTTTGCTCGGCCAACTTTTCCTTTGGCCTGACGCCCGGCCTGTCACATGGCGCGTATAATGCTATTTTGCAGGAAGCCAATGATGAGCTGAAGCAGCGCTACCTGCCCAAAATGGTCACCGGTGAATGGTCGGGGGTGATGTGTTTAACAGAACCGCAAGCCGGTACCGATCTGGGCCTGCTACGCACCAAAGCGGTGGATAATGGCGATGGTTCTTATGCGCTGCATGGCGGCAAGATTTTTATTTCCTCCGGCGAACATGATATGACCGAAAATATCGTGCATCTCGTGCTGGCGCGCCTGCCGGATGCGCCCGAGGGCATCAAAGGTATTTCCCTGTTCGTCACCTCCAAATTCCATGTGAACGAAGACGGTTCGCTGGGCGAGCGCAACAAGGTGCGCTGCGAGGGAATCGAGCATAAAATGGGTATTCACGCATCGCCGACCTGCGTGATGAATTATGATGGCGCCAAGGCATACCTCATCGGCGAGCCACACAAAGGTATGCGCGCCATGTTCATTATGATGAATGCGGCAAGGTTGTATGTAGGTGTGCAAGGGCTGGGTATTGGCGAAGTGGCCTATCAGAATGCATACGAATATGCCAAGGAGCGTTTGCAGATGCGCGCCATTACCGGCGCGAAAGAGCCGCAAAAACCGGCTGATCCGATTATTGTGCATCCCGATGTGCGGCGCATGATACTCACGCAAAAAGCTTTTACCGAAGGCGCGCGGGCGCTCGCCATGGAAACGGCGCTGAAAACTGACCTGTTCCACCGCCACCCGGACAAGCTGGTGCGCGAAGATGCCGACGCGTTCGTGCAGCTGATGACGCCGATCGTAAAATCGTACCTCACCGATGGCGGGTTTGAAACGGCCTCCCTCGCCGTGCAGGTGTTCGGCGGCTATGGCTACATTAAAGAATATGGCGTGGAGCAATATTTGCGCGATTCGCGCATCGCCATGATCTATGAAGGCACCAACGGCGTGCAGGCGCTGGACCTGATTGGCCGCAAAATGCCGTATCGCATGGGCCGCTATATGTGCGCCTTCTTCCACCCGGCCACCGAATTTGTGGCGGCAAATAAAGACCATGCCGAGATGGCTGAATTTACCAAAGCGCTGCATGTGCATATTGGTTATTTGCAACAGGCTACATTGTGGATGGCAATGAAATCGATGGGTAATTTAAATGATGTGGCCGCTGCTGCCGTGGAATATCAGCGCATGTTCGCGCAGGTGGCGCTGGCTTACGTGTGGGCGCGTCAGGCGAAAGTGGCGCTGGAAAAGTTAAAAACTGCTGAAGATAAGCAGTTCTATCAGGACAAGCTGGACACGGCGCGCTTTTATATGCAGCGCATATTGCCGCAAAATGTGGGCCTGCTGGCCTGCCTCACAGGCGGCAGCAAAGTCATGATGGCAGCGAATCTGTAATTCACTAATTCTCTTTGGTCTTTGCTGGAAAATACTATAAATTCCAGCCCCATGACCATTGAACTTCTATTCGTTATTTTATGTGGCCTTGCGCTGGGCAGCTTTGTTACGCTGGCCACGCACCGTCTGCCGCTGGGTGAGGATATTGTCGTCAAACCCTCGCAGTGCCCTAGTTGCAAAACCAAGCTGGGTTTTAAGGATCTGTGGCCGGTATTGTCTTGGGTGATTTCCGGCGGCACATGCCGCCATTGTAAAAACCCGATCGGGGTGCGTTACCCACTTATCGAACTGGCAACACTCGGCGTAACCCTGCTGGTTTATGCGCGTTTCGGACTGACCTTTCCCGGTATCTGTGTGGCGCTTATGGGCGTTATGCTGCTCATCATGATCATAGTCGACCTGAAGCATTACATCATACCGGACATGGTGCACATAGTGCTGCTGCCGCTGGGGCTTGCATTCCATGCCAGCATGGGAACTGACTGGAACAGCGTGCTGTTAGGATTCCTTGCCGGTGTGGCGCTTGGGCTGGCGCTGCATCACGGCTACCGTTTCTTGCGCAAAACCGAGGGGCTCGGTTATGGCGATGTGAAATTCTTTGCGGTGGCCGGATTATGGATCACTGTTGATGCATTCGTGCCGTTCATGTTCTATTCCGGTGTGTTTGGCGTGCTGTTCGGCCTGCTATGGCGGATGGCAGGGCAGGGTAAGATATTCCCGTTTGGCCCGGCTTTGGCGGTGGCAATGTTTGGGGCTGTGCTATATCCACAATATTACAACCTATTGATAATTCAGCAGGAGATTGCCAATATATACAACAATAATATGTAATATATAAAATAATACTTTATGATAATGTGTTATAGGTGGTATATACACGGGTAAATTGAGGAATAACAGATGTCAGACGCGTCCAAGCCTTCCAAGCAGGAGGGCATGAAAGAGCAAAGTCATTACCTGAAAGGCCAGATCGCGCAGGAACTGGACGATGCCTCGACGCAGGAAGTTTCTGACGAAACCTACGAACTTCTGAAATTCCACGGCAGTTATTTCGGTTATGACCGCGACACGGCAACCGAACGCAAACAAGCGGGCCTCGATAAAGAATTTGAATTCATGGTGCGCATGAAATGTCCCGGCGGCCAGATGACAGCAGCACAATATCTAGGGCTGGACGCGCTGTGCGAAAAATACGCCAACGGCACGCTGCGCATCACCTCGCGCGAGACGTTCCAGTTTCATTGCATAAGGAAAACTGCCATGAAGCCGCTGGTACGCGACATCAACCGGCTGCTGCTTTCTACGCTCGGCGGTTGCGGCGATGTGGTGCGTAACGTCATTACCTGCCCGGCGCCGATCAAAGATGCAGAACATGCCAGGTTGGAAGCAGATACATTTCTGCTGGCTAAACATTGTGCGCCCAAGACCAGCTCTTACTGCGAGGTATGGCTGGACGGCAAACGGGTGGACGGCTATGCGTTCGAGCCGGAACCTTCCACCACCGGCGAGATCGAGCCGCTGTACGGCGAAACTTACATGCCACGCAAATTCAAGATCGCCATCGGTGCGCCCGATGATAACTGCATGGATATGCTGTGCAATGACCTTGCCATCGTCTCGCTGTTCGACAATAACCACAACGAACATTTCGGTTACAACTTCGCGCTTGGCGGCGGCATGGGTATGAAGCACAACACGCCAAAAACCTTCCCGTATCTAGCGCGGCAAACCATGTATGTGCCGAAGGACCTGCTGATTCCTGCCACCGAAGCGGTGATAAAACTGCAGCGCGATACTGGTGACCGTTCCGATCGCCAGCATGCGCGCCTTAAATATCTGGTGGCGGAAAAAGGGTTGCCGTGGATCAAAACCGAGCTGGAAAAAATTCTTGGCCGCCGCATGGACGATCCGCGTCCCACCAAGAAATGGGCGGTGGTCGACCATATGGGCTGGCACGCGCAAGGCGATGGCAAGTGGTTCCTTGGCGTGCCGGTTTCCAGTGGCCGTATAGCTGATACCGAGCGCTATCAGTATCGCACGGGCTTGCGTGAGGTGCTAAAGGAATATGGCATGAATATTCGCCTGACCGCTGACCAGAATCTTATTCTGTGCGACATCGACGCGGATGAGAAGCAGGCGATCGAACAGAAGCTGCGCAAATATAATATTCCCCTTGCCGAAGACCTTAGCAGCATGGCGCGCAACTTTGAGCCGTGCGTGTCGTTGCCTACTTGCGGTAAAGCGCTGGCCGAAGCCGAACGGGTGGCCGAACCGCTGATAGAAGAAATTGAGCGCTGTATGCAGGCGCAAGGTGTGCAGGGCGATGAAATTGCTATCAGTATCGCCGGTTGTCCCAATGGCTGTTCGCGCCCGTATGTCGGCGAGATCGGCATTGTCGGTCGACTGCCGGGGCATTACGCGCTGTTCATTGGCGGCAGCTTTGAGGGCACGCGCCTCAATGAGAAGATATTCGACCGAATTCCCTATGAACATATCACCGATGTATTCTCGCCCATGCTCGCCTTGTGGAAAAAAGAACGCAAGGATGGCGAAGGCTTTGGTGATTTTGCGCAGCGTTACGGTGTGGATGCAGTGAAGCAAACCACCGTGGATGCGCTGGGCGATGAGAAGTGGGTGAAGTGAAAAAGCGGGCAGAATATTATCTGGGATTAGAAAAGGCGCTGGAAGAGATTCTTGAGATATTCCACGACAAATTCTCTGAAAGTCGGCGTCAGGATATCCGTGAATTTATTGATGTGGGGGAATATGGCTTGGCACTGGAAACGCTGGTAAGCAACATACAGGATGATGCATTTCGAAATGTACAAGAAGTGGCAAGAATACTGGAACTGGCAGATATCATGCAAATACGTTCGGGAAAAATTATTTGCGAATTTGAAGAAAGGCAGAAGCAGTAGGCCATGTATCCTGTCGCGTTAAACCTTGCAAAAATACCGGTGCTGCTGGTGGGTAGCGGCGAGCTGATCGCGCGCCGTGTGCGCATGCTCGAAGAAGCGGGCGCAAATGATATAACAGTGACAGAACATGCCAGTGCTGCCGATATTGCAAAAGCCAGCATCGTCATGGTTGCAGGCCTGCCGCGCGATGAAGCCGAGCGTATCACCACTACTGCCCGCATAGCTGGTAAACTGGTGAATGTTGAAGATGTGAACGATTTGTGTGATTTCTATTTTACCGCCAATGTGCGCCGGGGCGACCTTATCATCGCGGTTTCTACCAGCGGCGCATCGCCCACGCTGGCGCGCAAGGTACGCGATGCCATTGGCCGTATATTTGGCGAGGAATGGGAAGTTCGTGTGCAAGAAGCCGCCGAAAAACGCGCTGAGTGGAAGAAGCAGGGCAAGTCGATGCAGGAAATGATGGCGGCATCCGAAGCGCTGATTGAAGAAAAAGGCTGGCTGCCATGACGCAGGTTTCCCTCACCCGTTTGCAGATGTTCTATGGCGACCTTGATGCCACTGCGCTGCTGCGGCGCATGATACAGCAGGAATTTAAAGGGCAGATCGCGCTCATCTCGTCGTTCGGTGCAGACGCCGCGTTGCTGCTGGCGCTGGTGGCCGAGGTGGATAGGCACACGCCGGTACTGTTCTTGCAAACGCACAAACATTTCCCAGAAACGCTGGTTTATGCCAAGCAACTCACCGAACAGCTGGGGCTGACCCATGTGAAGTGGCTGGAGCCAGACAAAGACATAGCTGCGCATATTGACCCGGACGGCACACTATGGAGCACGCAACCCAACCGCTGCTGCTGGCTGCGCAAAGTGGAGCCGCTGAACCGTGCGGTGGAAGAATTGGGGCTGACGGCGCTGATAACCGGCCGCAAACGCTACCAGACCCAGGAGCGCGCGAACATGAACACCATCGAACTGGACGATAAGGGAATATTCCGTATCAATCCGCTGGCACTGTGGAGCAAGGAACGCCAGACCGAAGAAACCCAAAAGCGCAATCTGCCGGAGCATCCGCTGGTGGCGAAAGGCTATCCTTCCATCGGTTGTGCGCCATGCACCAAGCCGGTAGCTGCCGGTGAGGACGAACGGGCCGGGCGTTGGGCGCATACGATCGGAATTGAAGACGAGCAAAAGACCGAATGCGGTATCCACCTGACATCGGACGAAGTAAGCGACTGGAGTGTGTAATGGATCATCTCGATAAACTTGAAGCACAAAGCATCTATATTTTCCGCGAGGCGTTCCACGCCATCGACCGGCTGGCTATGCTGTGGTCGTTCGGCAAAGATAGCAACGTGATGGTGCATCTGGCGCGCAAGGCGTTCTTTGGCCGGGTGCCGTTCCCGCTTATCCACTGTGATACCGAGCTGGAAATGGATGAAGTCTATGCGTTCCGTGACCAGTATGTCAAAGAGTGGGGCATCTATTTGATCGCGCCCATCTGCCCGCCGCTGGATGCCACAGACCCGACGCTGCCACATGCCGCCCGTGTGGCATCGCGCAAGACACTGGGATTAAAAGAGGTGCTCGAAACCCACGGATTCACCGGCGTGATCGCCGGCATCCGCCGCGACGAAGAGGCCACACGCGCCAAGGAGCGTGTGTTTAGCCCGCGCGGGCAGGAGGGCAATTGGGACGTAAAGGACCAGCCGCCGGAATTCTGGGATCAGTACAAAACCGAATTTGCGCCGGGCACCAGTTTGCGCATCCATCCGCTGCTGCACTGGACGGAACTCGACATCTGGCATTATATCCAGCGCGAGAATATCCCCATCGTGCCGTTGTATTTCGCGCGCGAATATCATGAACTTGAAGGCCGCGATTTTGGCGGCAAGATGATGCGTTTCCGTTCCCTGGGTGAACGTGGCATCACCTGGCCGGTGGAGAGTTCCGCTGCCACAATTGAAGAGATCATTGAAGAACTGAAGGCAACCAAAGTATCCGAGCGTTCGGGCCGCCCAATGGGCGCCGACGAGGATGAATCAAGCTTTGAGCGCCTTCGCGCAGACGGGTATATGTAATGAAAAGCGAAGCGATGAAACAGCCAGAACCACAAACTCAGACCACGCAACGATCGCAGCTCAAGCTGGTGATCGTGGGCCATGTCGATCATGGAAAATCCACGCTGGTTGGCCGCCTGCTGCATGAGACCGACTCGCTGCCCGACGGCAAATTCGATGCGATACAGGCCAGCTGCAAAAAACGCGGCATGCCGTTCGAGTGGTCGTTCCTACTCGATGCGCTGCAGGCCGAGCGCGATCAGGGTGTTACCATCGACACCACGCAGATATGGCTGCGCACACCCTCCCGCGATGTCGTCATCATTGATGCGCCGGGTCATAAGGAATTTTTGAAAAATATGGTAACTGGCGCTGCGCAGGCCGACAGCGCGCTGCTCATCATCGATGCGAACGAAGGCATCAAGGAACAAAGTCGCAAACACGGATACCTGCTGCATCTGCTGGGGGTTGAGCAGGTGGCGGTGATTGTCAACAAAATGGATATGGTCGGCTATAAGCAGTCGGTGTTCGACAGTATCGAAAAAGAATACCGTGCGTATCTAAAGGAGCTGGGGGTTGAACCCAAATGCTTCATTCCGGTGTCGGCGCGCGATGGCGACTGCATTACACAGGCATCTCCCAACATGCCGTGGTACAAGGGTGATCCGGTGCTTGGCGCGCTCGATCATTTCGATGTCGCAAAGCCAGACAGCAGCATGCCGCTGCGTTTTGCGGTGCAGGACGTGTATAAGTTTGATGAGCGCCGCATCATTGCCGGGCGTATCGAAAGCGGCACGCTGAAAATGGGGGACCGCGTGCTGTTCTCACCGGGTAACAGCGTGGCTACGGTGGCCAGTATCGAAGCATGGCCGGAAGATAAGAAGCCGCAACAGGCAGAGGCCGGCGAAGTGGTGGGTATAACACTGGACGACCAGATATTCGTGGAACGCGGCCAGATCGGCAGCCATGAAAAAGAACCGCCGGTGCTTACCAATCTGTTTCGCGCGCGCATATTCTGGTTGGCGCACAAGCCATTGCAGGAAGGTAAGCGCTACAAGATCAAGCTGGGTACGGCCGAAGCACTGGCGGAGATCCGCAGTATCGAACATGTGATCGATAGCAGTACGCTGACGCAGGAAAAGACCGATGCCGTACATCGCAACAATGTTGCCGAAGTGGTGATACGTACGCGCAGCGTGATCGCGCTCGATGAATTCAGCTGCAACCGCAGGCTGGGACGTTTTGTTATCCTGCAGGATTACGATGTGGCCGGTGGCGGCATCATCAGCATGGAAGGATTCTACGACCAGCGCCAGGTGATGCAGTCGCAGGTCAAGTCGCACAACTTATCGGAAACGGATTTCGGTATCAGCCACCAGCAGCGCGCGTTGATGAACGGACATTTCGGGGGTATTTTATGGTTCACCGGCCTGTCGGGATCGGGAAAATCCACCATCGCCAAACGCATCCAGAGACAGCTGCATAACAAGGGCTATCAGGTGTTCGTGCTCGATGGCGATAATATCCGCAAAGGCCTGAACCGCGATCTTGGCTTCTCGCATGAAGACCGCACGGAGAACATCCGCCGCGTTGCGGAGGCCGCAGCGTTGTTTGCACAAGCAGGCGTAATCGTGATCGCGTCGTTCATCGCGCCGTACCGAGAAGATCGCCGCCGGGCGCGCGCTACCGCTCCGGACTTTTTCCACAATATTTATATCAAGGCGTCGGTGGAAGCGTGCGAGAGGCGCGATGTAAAAGGACTGTATAAGCGCGCGCGTGCCGGAGAGATAAAGGATTTCACCGGTATCAGTGCTCCGTATGAGGAACCGGAGAACCCCGATCTTGTGCTGGATACCGAGGCACAGGATATCAACTCCTGTGTGGCCGAACTCGCCCGCTATATCGATCATCATCTGGTCGAACCGGTGAAGAACCTGGCGCAGGATGCATCAGGTAGTCAGGACGATGCAGGAGCAGGCATTTAAAATGTATCTCTTGCTGATCATTGCTACATTGCTGCTTGCGGTATGGTCGTTCATCGGCGCTCCCGACCGGCTGCTGTGGTATCTCGAAGCAGCGCCGGTGCTGGGTGGGCTGGCCATACTGCTGGTAAGCCGCCGCGTTTATCCGTTGAGTGGTTTTGCATATGGCTGGATCGCCTTCAGTTTTGGTCTCATGCTGGTGGGCGCACACTACACCTATGCAGAAGTACCGTTGTTCGATAAAGAATTATGGGGTACCAGCCGTAACCATTATGATCGCGTAGGGCATTTTTTTCAGGGTGTTGTGCCTGCATTGCTGCTGCGTGAAGTGTTTGCCCGTAACGGTATGCTGGCGCAGAACAGATGGCTGATGACCGTAATGATTGTAGGAGCTACCATCGGTATCAGTGCGTTGTATGAAATTGCTGAAATGACAGCATCATTTATGGTGGAAGGCTCTACTATCGATTCGTTCCTGGGATTGCAAGGCGACCAGCTGGATACGCAGAAGGATATGGTCATGGCTATGGGGGGCGCTCTATTTGCTTTGCTGCTGTGTTGCTTCCATGACCGGTCATTGAAAAAGTTACAACAAAGAGCATCCACATGACACCGCCGTTTGCCATTACATTTGAGGCGTTGTATACCCGTGACGGCCTGCACAGGCTGGATGTATTGTTTCAGGCGCAGTTGAAGTCCGCTGATGCGGCTTTATATGCCCGGCTTATTGCAGCTCGCGCTGATCCTGGCGTGTTGGATGATAATGCATGCGAAGAGCTGTGCGATGCGCTTGCTCCGCAGGTGGATACGTTCATGACCCACCTGTTCGATGCACAAAACGAAAACAATGAGCTGGCTACATGGCATAAAGAGTTACGCACCGTGTATGCCTGCAACCGCAAGTTCGTGCAGCAAAGGGCGGCGGGCACACTGAAGCCCGAGGAAGCCCGGCGAGTTAATGCCGATGCCATATTGAACATGCTGCCGCTGGTACCGGTAGATGATGTGCATTTCGAGCCGGTATACGCCAAAGTGGTGATGGGCTGGTTGGCGCAGGAGAATGAACACAGGGCGTTAGTGGAAATGGCGGCCCGGTATGCGTCATGGGCGTTGCATTCTCCGGCAGGGCAGGAGCGCCATGGTACGGGAGCATTATTCACACAGCCTGGAAAGCTGGATTTCATACAACTCGTGCCGCTACCTGCCGCACGCATTTCTGAAGGAGCGTAAGAAATATCATGAGCAAGATGACTACACAGGAGCCTGTGGAAAACCCGAATGCGCCAACCCGCCAGGAAGTGCTTTCGGTAAGGCATTGGACCGAGCATTTGTTCTCGTTCACTCTCGCCCGGCCCCCCAGTTTCCGTTTCCGTTCCGGCGAGTTTGTGATGCTCGGACTCGAAGTGGAAGGTAAGCCGGTGCTGCGTGCATATTCCATGGCCAGCCCGTCTTGGGATGAGGAGCTGGAATTTTTCTCCATCAAAGTAGCCGATGGCAGGCTGACCTCGCGCCTGCAGAAAATACAGCCGGGCGACCATGTATTGCTGGGAAGGAAGCCGACTGGCACGCTGGTGCATGACGCACTCACCCCCGGTAAGCGCCTGTACCTTTTTTCCACCGGCACAGGATTTGCGCCGTTTGCCAGCATCATCCGCGATCTCGATACGTACGATAAATTCGAGCAGGTGATCGTAACCCATACCTGCCGTGATGCTGCCGATCTTGCCTATAGTAGATCGGTCGTTGACCATACACTGAACCACGAGTATCTGGGGCCACTTTGTGCCGGAAAACTGTTTTATTATGACAGCATCACACGCGGTGCATTTCATCGCGTTGGCCGTGTTACCGATCTCATACGCTCCGGCCGCATATTCAGTGAGCTGAATGTGTCGCCGCTGGACCCACAAACCGACCGTGCCATGGTGTGTGGCTCGGTGAATTTCAACACGGAAATGAAAACGCTGATTGAGTCGTTTGGCTTGACTGAGGGGGCAAACTCAGCGCCCGCAGAATATGTGGTAGAGAAGGCTTTTGTGGGATAACCGTTGCATAGTATTGTTGTATTTGCGCAACTCTGTAACACAAAAACCCCAAGAAACTGCCGGAATTTT
>JBFWQQ010000015.1:0-27715 GCA_050249355.1 Alphaproteobacteria bacterium
AGGAAGAAACGGAAAAAATGGCCAGCCGCATGATGGAAGGCCAGTTCGATTTCAACGACCTGCTCGACCAGCTGCGCAAAATGAACAAGATGGGCGGCCTCGGCGGGCTGATGAAAATGCTGCCGGGTGTAGGGCAACTGCAGCAACAGATGGAAAATGCCAATGTCGATGAAGGCATGATCGCGCGGCAGGAAGCCATCATACTGTCCATGACGCCGCACGAGCGTAAACACCCTAAACTCATCAAGGCCTCGCGCCGGGCACGTATTGCGGCAGGCGCCGGGGTACAGGTGCAAGATGTGAATAAGCTGCTTAAACAACAGCAGCAAATGGAGCACATGATGAAAAAAATGAAAAAGCTCGGTAAAAAGGGGATGATGCGTGGCGGCGGGCTGGAGCAATTACTGGGTATACGTTAAGATATTGATATATAATAATATATAATTTTACCGCGTTGTAACATTTAAAAATACCGCTGTAACACAAGCTTCATTGTTAATACTATGTTATTTCTGGCAAAATAGTATCATAGGTTAAGGGATACCATGTCAGAAGACGAACCGAACATATTTGAGCAAGGGGTAGAGGGCGCTGGCAGCTTCGTCGATGAAAACATCACGGGCTCGTTGGCAAAGAGCGTCACCGAGCCGCTTGCCGAGAAGATGGACGGGCCCATGCTCTCAGCCAAGCAGGCGCGCGGCATACTGCCATGGGTAGGCGCCGGTGTGGCCACGCTTATCGGCGTCGCATTCCTGCAGCCCATCAACTGGGCGGTAAAGAACACCTTTAAACTGGTCAAAAATATCGTTACCGGCTTTGGCCTGTTCGAGAAGATCCCGCTGATTGGTGGCCTGTTCTCCATGCTCGGCAAAGCGATCGATACCATCGGCGAATATGCCGGGTTCATCGTTCCTGCCATTGCCGGTTTCATCGGGTACAAAGCGCTGCAATCGAATTACAAGGAATCGGAACCACCGGTCGATGCACCGGAAGCAGCTGCAGGTGCCGCCGTACCCGGAACCGCCGCTGCGATAGCGGCCGTAAGGTCGAACGCCGGTCGTGGGCCTGCCCAGCAGGAAAATCTCCTCCGCAATATACTGCGACATGACGGCGACGGCACCCCGATGACCGAAAAGCAGGCCAGCCGCCTGAGGTCATTGCTGGGCGACGATGGAGCCAACAAGGTACACCGCGCCATGTTCGATACCGATATGCCGGAAGATCCTGCAGAATCGAAACTCACCAAGGGACAGGCCAACCGCCTGATCGATCAGGTGGAGGGGATGAAAAATGGCCTCGAACGGCAAGCCATACGCGAAGGAGCGGCTACATTACCCAAGTCAGGTATGGCCCGTGCCGTGCTGCTTAATAACCCGATCTCGCGATATACCGGTATACGTTGGGCAGCAAATAAATTTTTCCCGGCCACCGGCGGCACGTTGGAGGAGCGCCAAAGCACTGCCAGAAAATCCATGCTATCACCGGAAGGACAGGCAAAAGTTCAAGAACGGGTTGCCAGCCAGCTTATTAAGAAAATAGACGATGTACGTGGGAGAACAACTCCCAGAACACCGTCGCAACCAGCCACAGCAGATACTCCCGAACCCACACGTACAGCACCAACCGATACACCAGAACCCACTGCATCCGAGCAGGCCCGCACCCCCGCATCAACCGATTCTCCGGAAGCTGCTCGGTCACGTATACCCACCGACACACCAGAAGGCGGGCTTGATCCTGCACGGGAGCGCATTGGCTTTAACAGCCGCTCTGGCGCTCCAACGGCAGAGCCCCCTACCCCTATGTCACCCGAAACCCTGCAGAATATCCGTGAGCAAATGACACGGGCAGGTGTAGACTCTCCCGAGCTGTTACAGCAACGCAATAACAATGCTGCACCGACAGACACTCCAGCCGCAAGAATACAGGTGGACGCACCGGAACCTACAACTCCGGGTACATCTAACAATAGCCCACAAAGCCGACTGACCACCGGCGGCCAGTCTATTAATGCCGGAGAAGTGCTCGGCCGCACCAGCCCTGCCGCAACCCCCACACAGGCTCCGGTGCGCACTACAACGCCGGCGCCCACGTCAACACCGGCAACACCGGCGGGATCACCGTCCCCTGCGCCCGGAAACACACAGACACCCGCAGCTCAACCCAGCCAGAGCACTGCACTTGCAAGCAACAATACACAGCCGCCTCCACCTGCTTCCAGTTCCGAACCAAGACCTACGCTCGGCGCACGTGCCAAAGGTTTCTTCACTGGCGGTGCTGCCCCCGGCTATGTCGGCGCTGCCGGTCTGGCGGCAGTAGGTGGCGGCCTCATGACACTGACCGACAAGAAGGCCAGCACCACGCAAAAAGCCATTGGCGGCGGCATGATGGTAAGCGGTGGTGGCGCAGTTGTTTCGGAACTGTCCGGATTCACACGTACGGCACGCAGCCTGGGTGTGGTCGGCGCTGCCATCGCCACCCCGGTATCCGGCTTTAATACCATCCAGGCCATCCGTCGTGGTGATGCGTATGAAGCAACAAAACAAGGTGCTTACACGGTAGGCGTGCCAATGCTGCTTACGCCGGCTGCACCCGCAGGTGCCGTATTACTGATTGGTGCAACCGGCGCCGATCTGGTTGAAAACAGTATAGAAGGCGCCCGTGCGATCGGCGCCATCGAAGAGGCCAAAGCCCTCATCGACAGCGGGTATGTCGCCACCCCTCAGGCGTTAGGTGCACAGGTCGCGATCCAGGCCCGCTTCAGGAATATGCTTCAGGCAAGAACCGCAGAGGAAGCGCTTCAGACCGCCGAGATGTGGGAACAGGATAAGCGCTGGCTGAGAGATGGCGTGATCACCGATCAGCATCTTGGGCTGCCTGCATTCATCACCGAACGCAGCGACGACGGATATGTCGGCACGCATATAGACCTGCGCAGGGATGAGGACGTAGAGAAGGTGCGTAGCCTGCTTACTTCGCTGCGCGACCATGAGCAAAAACGCATGGAAGAACATAATCATGAGATATTACCGCGCTTCATGACCATACCCAACTGGCTACGCTGGGCATCGCCAGGACTCGCCATGGCACTTCCAAGCGAAGAGCAACAACAAAAAGACCAGAAGATATTTGAAGAATCACGCGACAACATGAAAACCTTTGAACGGGCTTTGCTAGAGCTGGATACGTATGTCACACGCGAACGCGAAGGCATAGATCATTATATCCATACCGATGCCCGTATGCGTGGCCTGCAACAGGTTGAGGACAGCGCAAGAGAGAATGGCCAGAGTGTAGACTTTACCAGTGTGTTCATGGGTGATAACCTTGTACAGAGCCTGCCGAAGGTGAACCTGAACGCAGGCCGCAGCGCTGCACTCAGCCAGTAATATCACATATCCATAATTGAATATTTCAGCCGCAGCACCGATTCCTGCAGGTAGTTCACTGTCACCTTATCGGGGTCGATCGGCTTGCCGCATTTGACCACCACCTTGCCACGTCGCCAGCTGCGCGGCAGCCACCGCAACGGCGATTTCATGTATTTGCGCGAGAACACGCTGCCCCACAGGCCGGAGATCGCTAGCGGCACAACCGGCACCGGATTACGCTGGATCATCCACTCGATACCCGGGCGAAAGCGCCCAAGGCTGCCGGTGAAGGTCAAAAATCCTTCCGGGAATATGCAGATCACGTCGCCATTCTGCAGCCCGCGCGACACCTCATCCAGCGCCGCTTCCACGCTCTTGCGGTTCGGCGCGATCGGGATGGCACGGTCTAGCTTCATCAGCGTATGCACGACCGGCAGGTTATATATATCCTCGTCGAGTATATAGCGCACGGCACGCGGGCAGCCGGCATCGATCACCGGGCCATCGACATACGACACATGGTTGGCGATGATGATGGCCGGCCCTTCCCTAGGCATATGTTCAAAGCCGATATAAGTCGGCTTGTACACAAAACGGGTCAGGCTGTGGGCGATCCGGCTAAGGAGCGGCTCAGGATCGATCCGCATTTTACTCCTCAGCAGCTTTAATTTTGGCAGCAGGTTAATGGCAATGGCTCGCATTTTTTGGTTCCCACACCATAAGTATATCATATTCCGTGCAAATTCAGCAATACCGGCTACACCTAACAGGCAGCGACAGGGCGATTTTTACGCATTTTTTCCTTTACGGGGGCAATAAATACTGATAAAAAGCGCCCTCTTTAAACCGTACTATTTATATAGAGCTTATGCCAACGACGATCAGACTTTCCCGCCAGGGAGCCAAAAAACGCCCCTATTACCACTTTGTGGTCACTGATTCGCGCAACCCGCGTGACAGCAAGTTCATAGAAAAGATCGGCACCTACAACCCGTTGCTGGAAGGTGATAACGAGAACCGCGTGAAGATCGATTCTGATCGCGCGAAACATTGGCTGTCGCATGGCGCCACCATGAGCGACCGCGTGCACCTGTTCTTCAACAATGCTGGCATCGTGCAAACCAAACCGGCCCAGCGTGCCGCCCGCAAGCCGAAAAAGGAACAGCCGGAGACAGCCGCACAAGCTCCAGCTACCGAAGCTCCAGCTGAAACACCCAAGACCGAAGAAACCTCGGCTGAATAGCCGCCGCTGCCATGAGCCGGAAGATCCAGGTTGCCGTTATCACGGGCGCCCATGGCATCAAAGGTCAGGTCACCATACACAGCCTTATCGACCCTGACGCACTAGCAGGCATCGCCACGTTCATCAATGAGCACGGCACGCAAACCTATAACGCAAAATTCACCGGCCGGAAGAAGAACCTGCTGATCGCCAGCATTCATGGCATCACCGATCGCAATGCCGCCGAACTGCTCAAAGGCAGGAAACTGTTTGTGGAGGAAAACGATTCTGTCGTGCCCGTCAGCCACAGGTTAGTTGACCTGCCCGCCCGGCTTGCCGATGGCAGTCACTATGGCACCGTCAGCGGAATATATGATTTTGGCGCCGGGGATGTTCTGGATATTAAGAAAACCGATGGCTCTGAAGAGATGCTACCACTGACAGATACTTTCGTACAATTGCACAGTGACCACGTGGTCATCATCCCTCCGCAGTATGTGGAAGGCAGAAAGAAATGAAGACCATTGTCCTCACCCTGTACCCGGATATGTTTCCCGGCACGCTGGGCCAATCGCTGGCTGGCAAGGCGCTGGAAAACAGCCTGTGGTCAATGGATGTCATCAATATCCGTGACTTTGCCACCGATAAGCATCGCACGGTCGACGACACTCCCTATGGTGGCGGCGCCGGCATGGTGCTCAAGCCGGATATCGTCCATGCCGCCATCGAGGCTGCAAAGGCGAAGTTACCCGGCGCCACCCTGATCTATACATCCCCACGGGGCGAGCGCTTCAGCCAGTCCATGGCCGAAAGCTTCAAGGATCATGACCTGATCATCCTGTGTGGCCGCTTCGAGGGGGTCGACCAGCGGGTTCTAGACCACCATCAGGCCCGGGAGGTCAGTCTGGGTGATTTCGTGCTCTCCGGCGGCGAAATAGCCGCCCAGGCCATGCTGGACGCCTGTATTCGCCTGCTCCCGGGGGTAATGGGGAATAGCAGATCAGGCACCGAAGAAAGCTTTTCCTGCCATGCTGAAAACGGGAGGCCAGCAGGCCGACCCAGCCCTCAGCCAGTTTCATGCGATTTTCAGGAGAAAATAGCGGAAACGGAGATAGATTCTGCTTGCCTGCTGGAATATCCGCATTATACTAGGCCGCTGAATTGGAACGGAATGGAAGTACCGGCGGTACTGCATTCAGGAAATCACGAACAAATCAGGCGCTGGCGGCGGTCGCAGGCAGAGCAACTTACTGCTGCACGACGTCCGGATCTGTTGAAACAGAAGAAGTAGGATGATGATATGAACACGTTGCAGAAATTCGAGCAGGACTACATGAGCCAGTTAGCTGCCAACAAAAAAATAGAAGATTTCAACGAAGGCGACACCGTAAAGGTGAATGTTCGTATTATCGAAGGCACCACCGAGCGTATCCAGGCATTTGAAGGCGTGTGCATCGCGCGCAAGAATGCCGGCCTGCACTCCTCGTTCACCGTGCGTAAGATCAGCCATGGCGAAGGTGTGGAGCGTGTGTTCCCGCTGTATTCCCCGCGTGTGGAAGGTGTTGAAATTGTGCGCCGTGGTGACGTGCGCCGTGCCAAACTTTACTACCTGCGTGGCCGCCGTGGTAAATCGGCGCGTATCACCGAAAAACAGGATAGCACGCTGCGCGATGATGCTGCGACGCCGACTGAAACACAGAAATAGACTTGCACACAAGAAAGCATGTAGCTTGACTACACATTGTTAAAAAAAGGCGCCGCAAAGCGCCTTTTTTTTATTCCCTGAAAACGCCACGAAGCTGTTTGCGTTTATCGATCAGCCTTCCTGCTGTTTCGCCGCTTACCCAGTCCTCAGGGATCGCCGTATGCACTTCTACATTTGCGCCTTCCTCCACTTCCTGCTGGTGTCGCAGCCAGCCTGTTACATCACCCCGGCTGTCCATGGCCTGTTTATCATATAACGCATAACCCAGCGCAAATTCTTCCTTGCGTCTTTTATCCGGCGGTATGGGCGTATCACGCTTTGGTTCCAGTGTCGGCACGCCATACGGCGAATTATGCACTATCTGCCACGGCACCTTAGTAGCATCGACAATCGGGTGACTGCCGTCCAACGGCGTGACCAGCTGCCGCGCACCCGCCCCTTGCACCTTCACTGCGATGTGCTGTGCTACGTTCTCGAGTATGTTCAGGTTGTCTTCGTGACCCCGGCCAGAAAGCGGAATGGATATGATAATATCATCGCCCCCCACACTGGTTTCGCATGGCACTTGACGCTTACGCAGCGATTCTATTGTCCGCTCAGATTGTATGAATTCTAGCGCATTCTTTGTATTAAAGCGCAGCACCAGAGCATCGTTCTCCAGTACGGCACGCCGTTCGCCCAAAACATTCTGATATGCCTTTAATACGGTTTCTTTTGTGGCTGCATTACCCCTGTGCTTATCAATGAACCGTTGCCATGATTCTTTCACTGAGTTCTCCTGCTGCTTAATCCATAGCGTATAGATAAGAATTAAACAAAGTTAACCGTATGTCAACAAGACAAAAGATCTATCCGTCGCACCGAGGTATTAATGAGCCAAAGCCTAAAACACTTTTATAAAATGCAGGCTGCAGGTGATCAATCCACTTGAGATATTATAGCTTGCATTCTGAACATCGGTATTACTTGCCGCCCCGGTTGCACAGTTGTTGTAATCGCGCGCTATTATGCGGCCGGTGCCGGGCTTGCCGTCATCGGCTTTACTATCGACGCTCCACGCATCATCAGGCTTTAAAAAGGGGGTATTGGGAATCACAGTGTTCGTACGCGCGCCGATCTGCAGGAAATTACCGTAATCTATCCTGAAAGCTACGCCGCCCCCCGCACCCGATATATTCTGGTTGAAAACCCACCAGCTGGCATGTGCCACATCCGAGGCCGGGTGATTGACCCCAACCGTATGGTCATACCCGGCACCGCCACCGCCGGTAGTTCCGGATCTTCCCGTATATTCACCCGGTATCAGGCCCGCAATGCTCAGATGCTGCCAGAACATGAACATCTCTGTATAGCTCCCGGCAAGCAATGTGGTTTCTATGAAGGAATCCCCGTCACCATTACAGGTCTGTGTACCAGTGCCAGCCGTGCTCGGGCAAGTGGCGGCGCCCCAGTAATCCGTAGCATTGGGCATATCTCCCGGTAATGCACTGTATTTCCCCTGAAACATACGCACGGCGGACTGATAGCCTTCAGCTTCCTTGAGAATGGTGCGGTACTCCGAAGCGCGGACAACACCAAGACCAGCCACAACGGCCCCGACCAGCATACCAATGATCACCAGCACGATCGCAATCTCCAGAATGGAAAGCCCTTGTATATCCAGACCCTTCTGGTTATGTGCTTTTTGTTGCCCGGAGAGTAAATCTGACATAAAAATAAGCCCCTTGATCCATGTTGGATAATGCATATTACCACTTTAATAATCAGGCGTTAACAAAGCATTATGTCTAAAACATTATATGATAAAATCTGGGAGAACCATCTTGTGCACCAGCAAGAGGATGGCACCTGCCTTATCTATGTCGACCGCCACCTCGTGCATGAGGTCACCAGCCCACAGGCTTTTGAAGGGCTGCGGATGGCGGGCCGTACCGTGCGCAGGCCGGATGCCACGCTGGCCGTGCCCGACCATAACGTACCCACTACGCCCGAACGCAAGCAAGGCATAATCAAGGATGAAACCTCCAAAGTGCAGGTGGATACGCTGGCGAAGAACGCCGAGGAATTCGGAATACTGCATTACGCCATGGACGACAAACGGCAAGGCATTGTGCATATTGTTGGCCCGGAGCAAGGTTTCACCCAGCCGGGCATGACCATTGTGTGTGGCGATTCGCATACCAGTACCCACGGCGCATTCGGTGCGCTGGCCTTTGGTATCGGCACATCGGAAGTAGAGCACGTACTGGCCACGCAAACACTGATCCAGCGTCGTGCCAAGAACATGCTGGTACGGGTGGAGGATAAGCTGCCGCTGGGTGTGACCGCCAAGGATATCACGCTCGCTGTCATTGGGAAGATTGGCACAGCAGGCGGCACCGGCTACGTCATCGAATATGCAGGCGAGGCAATACGCGGGCTTTCCATGGAAGGCCGCATGACCGTGTGCAACATGTCGATCGAGGCGGGCGCACGCGCCGGGCTCATCGCGCCGGATGAAAAAACTTTTGAATACATCAAAGGCCGCCCCCTCGCCCCGCAAAGCGCAGATTGGGACAAAGCTGTGGCTTACTGGCGCACCCTGCCTTCCGATGCCGGTGCAAAATACGATGCCGAAGTGGTGCTGAATGCCGTCGACATCGCCCCGCAAGTGACATGGGGCACCTCGCCGGAAGATGTGCTGCCGATCACCGCTTCCGTGCCCACCGGGGATTCCCCCACCAAAGCACGCGCACTGGAATATATGGGCCTGACCGCCGGAACCAAACTCACCGATGTTCCTATCGATAAGGTGTTCATCGGTTCCTGTACCAATGGCCGCATCGAAGATTTGCGTGAAGCCGCCAAGCTGGCCAAGGGCAAGAAGGTCGCCAGCAATATAAAACTGGCCATGGTAGTGCCGGGCAGCGGACTGGTGAAAGAACAGGCCGAATCGGAAGGATTGGATAAAATATTTTTAGAAGCCGGTTTTGAATGGCGCGAGCCGGGCTGCTCCATGTGCCTTGCCATGAACGCCGACAAGCTGGAACCGGGCGAACGCTGCGCATCAACTTCTAACCGCAACTTTGAAGGCCGTCAGGGCCGCGGCGGGCGCACGCACCTGATGAGCCCCGCCATGGCGGTTGCAGCGGCGGTGACGGGGAAGCTGGCGGACGTTAGAGAATTATAGGGGAAATTTATGGCACTCATGCCATGCAAAGAGTGTGATAAGCAGATTAGTTCCGAGGCTGAGATCTGCCCTGGTTGTGGAATAAGACTCAAGCAATCCCAATCGTTTCGCTTGATAATAAAATTATTCTTGTTTCTAGTTGTGGCATGGCTCGTATTAGCATCGGCCAATTTTATGCTGATAAGCAGTATGCAACCACAGTCCACTATTATGCCTGTTGAAAAACTTACCAATCAATATGAAGAGTTAGAAAAGAAACAATAGCCAGTTTATGCAAAAATTCACCACGCTTACCGCCATTGCTGCACCACTGCCGATAGATAATGTCGATACCGACATGATCATTCCTAAGCAGTTTTTGAAAACCATTAAGCGCACCGGCCTGAAAGAGGGCCTGTTCTATGAAATGCGCTACAACGTCGATGGTTCGCGTATCGACGGATTTATCCTGCACCAGCAGCCGTATGATAAAGCGCAGATACTGCTTTCGGGTGCCAACTTCGGCTGCGGCTCTTCCCGCGAGCATGCGCCGTGGGCATTGCTGGATTACGGTATACGCTGCGTTATTGCATCATCTTATGCCGATATATTCTTCAATAACTGCTTTAAGAACGGTATCCTTCCTGTTGTGCTGAAAAAAGAAGAAGTAGATACCTTGATGGAGTATACGAAGAGCGGTGGTAGCGTATCTGTAGACCTTGCCAGCCAGACAGTGAAAGCAGGAAACCATAGTTTCAGTTTTGATGTAGAACCGTTCCGTAAACATTGCCTGCTTAACGGGCTGGACGATATTGGCCTGACTATGGAAAAAATGGATGCCATCGCGAATTATGAACAACGCCAAAAACAACAAACTCCGTGGCTGACTGCATAAATGGAGCATTGCCACTCCCATGCCTTAGACGCGGACCGGCGCATTGTCTGGACGGTACTGATCTTGAATTTCAGCATGTTCCTGCTGGAAGTGTTTCAGGGCCTTCAGGCCAACTCCAGTTCGCTGATCGCTGATTCCATAGATTTCCTAAGCGACTCGTTCAGCTATGGCATTACCCTTTATGTCATGAATCGCTCGCTGAAAGCGCGTGCCACTGCCGCATTCATAAAAGGCGGGCTGATGATGTGCCTTGCCGCCATCGTACTGGCACAGGGTATATACAACATCATTCAGGCCGAAACTCCGGTATATACCACCATGGGCTGGGTGGGCGCAATGGCCCTTGCGGTGAACCTGCTATGCACCGCGCTGCTCTTCCGCTTCCGCAGCAGGGACAGTAACATGGAGTCGGTTTGGCTGTGCAGCCGCAACGATACCATAGGTAACCTGCTGATTCTCATAGCCGCCGGTCTGGTTTACGCCACCGGCAGCCTGTGGCCGGATTTCGCGGCAGCCCTTGTAATCGCTGGACTCGCCAGCACTTCTGCACTAAAAATCTTCGCTCAGGCACAAAGGGAGTACCATAAGGAATATCATCATGACCACTAAACACATCCTGCTTTTACCCGGCGACGGTATCGGCCCCGAAGTCGTAGGCCAGACCCAAAAGATCATCGAATGGTTCAGTGGCAATGGCCCGGTGAAATTCACTACCAGTTATGCCGAGATCGGCGGCAGCGCCTATGACAAGACCGGCACTCCTTTCCCCGCCGAAACACTGGCAGCCGCCAAAAATGCCGATGCGATACTGTTGGGTGCCGTCGGGGGTCCGAAATGGGAAGACCTGCCCTATGACATGCGTCCGGAGCGCGGCCTGCTCGGCCTGCGTAAAGAGCTGAAGCTGTTTGCCAACCTGCGCCCTGCCCTGTGTTTTGACGAACTGGCCAATGCATCCACACTAAAACAGGATGTGGTATCCGGTCTCGACCTCGTGATCGTACGGGAACTGACCGGGGGTATCTATTTTGGTCAGCCGCGCGGCGTGGAAACCCTGCCGGATGGCACTCGCCGTGGCATCAATACCGAAGTCTACACCAGCCCGGAAGTGCACCGCATCGCCGTGGTGGCGTTTGAGCTGGCGCTGAAGCGCAATATGAAAGTATGCTCGGTAGATAAGGCCAATGTGCTGGAAGCCACCGAAATGTGGCGTGAAGAAGTGCGCAAGGTGCATCAGGAAGATTTTATCAACGTGGAACTGACGCATATGTATGTCGACAACGCCGCCATGCAGCTGGTGCGCAACCCCAAGCAGTTCGACGTGCTGGTCACAACCAACATGTTTGGTGACATATTGTCGGATATCGCCTCTATGCTCACCGGCTCATTGGGTATGTTGCCGTCGGCTTCGCTGGGCGCTTCGGGAACCCCCGGGGTGTATGAACCCGTGCACGGGTCTGCACCCGATATCGCCGGCCAGAATAAAGCGAATCCGCTGGCGACCATCCTGTCGTTTGCCATGATGCTGCGCTATTCGTTCGACATGGGCGAGCAGGCCGATCTGCTGGAAGCCGCCGTGCGCAACGTGCTCGCCGACGGGCTGCGCACCGCCGACATTATGCAGCCGGGCAAAACACAGGTATCCACCAGCGAAATGGGCGATGCGGTAATTGAAGCACTACATACGTTAGGTGCCACGAGAAAGATCAGTCGTAACGCTATTTAAAACAGTCTGCGCCATTTCAAATAACCGTTGCTGATGCAAAAGTTCACCGACATCTGTGCTTATGGATAATTGGTTTGTCGTGGGCTCAAAAGTCAGTTGCCAGCTCTCTTGGCCTGAGTTTACATCGATATCGTCTGCAAACTTTAGCCCCATTTCTTTAAGTTGGGCCTTTGCTTCTTTTTCAGGTTCATGTTGATAGATGTAACTCTTGCTACCTAACACGCGCACAGCCATTTTATGACCAGCTGCCGACATAAATCTTTCTGCCGCCTCTCTTTGCTCCTCATTAAGCCCCAGCAACGCGGCTTCCCATACATGGAACATAATCGCTTCCCCCGTATCCATGTTGCAAGCTATAATCGCATGGCAATTATCAATTTTATCACTGTGGAGGCTTTCTGAAGACGAGGCCGCACACTCGCCCTGACCAAATGACTTTGTCATCTTTTTCCTTATATTTTCTTTAAGATATCCAATCAGAAAATCTTGGTTTTATCTAGGAAAAATGTTAATTTAGCGGTCCCGATTTACAGAGAACAATATTAATATGGGCATATCAATGGGTTACAAAGTAGCCGTTATCGGCGCCACCGGCAATGTGGGCCGCGAAATCCTGGAACTACTGTTCCAGCGGGATTTTCCCGTTTCCGAGGTGGTGGCGCTGGCCTCACGAAACTCCAAGGGTAAAAAAGTAAGCTTCGGCGATACCAAGGTACTCACCGTGCAGTCGTTAGAGGATTATGACTTTTCCGACACCGACATTGCCCTGTCTTCGGCAGGCTCGGCGATATCCAAACAATTCGCACCCAAAGCCGCAAAGCAGGGGTGCGTGGTGATCGACAACACCTCGCATTTCCGTATGCAGCCAGATGTGCCGCTGGTGGTGCCAGAGGTAAATGCCTATGCGCTGAAGAATTTCCGCAACACCAATATCATCGCAAATCCGAATTGCTCCACCATCCAGATGCTGGTGGCTTTGAAGCCGTTGCATGATGCGGCGGGCATCAAGCGCGTGGTGGTATCGACCTACCAGTCGGTATCGGGCGCAGGCAAAGCCGCTATGGACGAGCTGTACGACCAGACCAAGAAATTGTTCATGAACGACCATATGGAACCGGCAAAATTCACCAAGCGCATTGCTTTCAACGTCATTCCGCATATCGACGTTTTCATGGAAGACGGCAGCACCAGGGAAGAATGGAAAATGGTCAATGAGACCAAAAAGATCCTCGATCCTTCTATTCAGGTGGCCGCTACCTGCGTGCGCGTGCCGGTATTCATCGGCCATGCAGAGGCGATCCATGTGGAACTGAAAAAACCGCTGAGCGTGGAAGCTGCGTGTGAGATACTGGAAGAAGCGCCGGGTATCGTACTCTATGACGAACGCAAAGATGCCGGCTATTGCACTCCCCTCGAATGTGCCGGTGAAGACGGTGTATTTGTTTCGCGCCTGCGCAAAGACCCGACGGTGGAAAACGGCCTGTCGCTGTGGGTGGTATCGGATAACCTGCGCAAAGGCGCCGCGCTTAATGCCGTGCAGATCGCCGAAACACTGATCAACGAATACGAACTGGCACCGAAGGCACACGCTGATGAAGCAACTGCCTAAGACATACGATCACAAAGAAGCCGAGCAGCGCTGGCAACAGGCATGGGAAAACAGCGATGTGCACCATTGGAAAAATGACCTGCCGCGCGCGCAGACCTTTGTAATAGATACCCCCCCGCCCACTGTTTCGGGGGTACTCCATATGGGGCATATTTTCAGCTACACGCAGGCCGACTTTGTTGCGCGCTACCAGCGCATGTCCGGCAAGGATGTATTCTACCCCATGGGCTTCGATGATAACGGCCTGCCCACCGAGCGCCTGGTAGAAAAGATTAAGGGTAAAAAAGCCAGTCAGTATGACAGCCGTGAGGCCTTTGTCGCCGACTGCCGCGAGGTGGTGCAAGGCGCCGAAGAAGATTTCCGGAAACTGTTCAAGAGCGCCGCCCTTTCGGTGGACTGGCGGCAGGAGTACCAGACCGTCAGCGACGAGGTGATTTCCCTGTCGCAACGCTCTTTTCTGGATATGGCTGCCAAGAACGAAGTATACCGCGATTTCCGCCCGACCTACTGGGACTGGGTGGACCAAACCGCCATCGCGCAGGCCGAGATTGAAAATAAAGAACTGCCCGGCACCATGAATGAGATCGAGTTCAACCTCGAAGATGGCTCGCCGCTTTTCATCATGACCACACGGCCGGAGCTGCTGGGCGGGTGCGTAGCCGTGATGTATCACCCGGAAGACCCGAACGCCAGTAAGTACGAAGGCAAGCACGCCATCACGCCACTATTTGGCGTGAAAGTGCCGATGATCGCGGATGAAGCGGTAGAGCGTGAAAAGGGCACCGGGCTAGTGATGTGCTGTACCTTCGGTGATGATACCGACAAGGAATGGTGGCGCCAATACAAGCTGCCGCTACGTGCCATTTTAGGAAAAGATGGCAAACTGGATTTTAAAAATGAATTGTTTGTAGATTCATTTACGGAGGCCGAAGAAGAAGTAACCGGTTGGGTGGAAAAAAACGCTGCAATGCAGGCGTTGCAAGGCCTGAAACCCAAGCAAGCGGCTACCAAAACCATTGAGCTACTCAAAGATGCAGGCAAACTGCTTAAGCAAACCGACATGGTGCATACCGTAAAATGTGCCGAGCGCTCGGGCACCCCTATCGAGATCATCCCCACTTATCAATGGTTCGTGCGCGTAATGGATAAGAAACAGGCCTTGCTAGCCAAGGGCGCCGAATGCCACTGGTACCCGCCGTACATGCAGGTGCGCCTGAACCAGTGGATCGAAGGACTGAAGGAAGACTGGACGATCAGCCGCCAACGCTTCTTCGGCGTGCCCTTCCCGGTCTGGTATTCCAAACGCCCCGGCGAAGAAGGAAAACCCATCTATGCCAGCGCCGAGCAACTGCCGGTGAACCCGCTGGTGGATACCCCCAAAGGATATAGCAGGGATGAAGTAACGCCGGATATGGATGTGATGGACACATGGGCCACCTCATCCATCAGCCCACAGATAAACGCCAGAGCAATACACCCTCCCGCTGACGCGGGGCCCTCCCTCTCCCTCACTGAGGGAGAGGGTCGGGGTGAGGGTGATCGCTTTGCCAAGCTTTTCCCGGCCGATATCCGCCCGCAGGCACTTGAGATCATCCGCACATGGGCGTTCTATACCATTGTGAAAGCGCATCTGCACACAAACACCGTGCCGTGTAAGAACCTGATGATATCCGGCTGGTGCTTAGCTGCCGATAAAACCAAAATGAGCAAATCCAAAGGCAATGTGATCACCCCGGTAGAGCTGATACAGGAAAAAGGCACGGACAGCGTGCGTTACTGGGCGTCCACCTCCCGCCTCGGCGCTGATACGGCTTTTTCCGAAGACCTGCTGAAGATCGGGAAAAAACTGGTCAACAAGCTGTGGAATGCGAGCAACTTTGCCGCGCTCAACCTTGATAAACTCAGGGTCAGGCCGACCACTGCCGCCAAGGATGTTGCAAGCGGCGTCATCTGCGAAACGATGGATCTGTGGGTGATCGGCAAACTGCATGATGCGATAAAAACCGCTGACCAATGTTTCCTTGATTTTGAGTATGCTGACGCACGTGTCGCCATCGAGGATTTCTTCTGGAACAGCTTATGCGATAATTATCTCGAACTGGTGAAATCCCGCGCATACGACCCCGAGGGGAAGAACCCCAAAGGCCAGCAGTCGGCGCTCACTACGCTGTACCACTGCCTTGATGGTGTGCTGCGCCTGTTCGCACCGTTCGTTCCGCACGTCACCGAGGAACTTTTCAGCCATATATTCGATGATAAATTTGCCGCCAGCGGCTCGCTGCATGCGCGCGGCATGTGGCCCAAACATAGCGATTACTCGAGCAACGAATCTGCCCGCAACCATGGCGACGCATTCCTTGAGGCGCTGGATTTCGTGCGCAAGCGCAAGTCGCTGGATAACGTGTCGATAAAATATCCGGTGGAACGGCTTGTACTGCAGGCGGCCAATTCATCGGCCCTGCCCACGCCGGGGGATTCCATGTGGGAAGACTTAAAGGCAGTCGGCAGTATAGAGCATATCGAGTTTACCGATACGCTGAAACAAACAGCCGAACGGTTCGAGGGAAGCTATTTCAATGCGCTGGTGGAATTAAAGCCACAGGAAGCCAGAACAGGCACACAGCCCTAGGCTAGCTTTATTATGTTTTTTGCGCCTGGTTCTGATGCGGATACGGCTGGTGTTGTTTTCGCTGTGACCATACCGGCATCGACCACGGCAAGGCGCTCACGCGACGATTCACTGCCCAGCGCCTCTTCACTCAGGCGCGCCAGCAAAGACTGGCGGTGGTGATCGCTCACCTGATCCACCGGCAGCTCTGCGCGAATATCCAGCATAGCTTGTTCCTTGGCTTCTTCATTTCCAGCTTTATCAGGTGAAGTACCTTTTCCAGCCGTATCTTTGTCCGTTGTCACGGCTGCGGGCAGGCGCGGATCGCGTAGCGATTCTGTTTTATTCATGTTGTCACGTATGGCAGTGAACTGATCCAGTATGGCACGCGAACGGCTTGCCACGTATGTTTTCCGATTAGGAAAACCGCCGCCCGGTGGATTATGGCCGATATAGTCTGTCTCTACCAGCGCGAATATGGCACCGCTTTTTTCGATCACCGTGTCAATGCTTTCATGCAGTTGCGCCAATTCACCTGAACGTACTTTTTGTGTATTGGCATTTACCAATGTTGCAGCTGCATCGCGTGAAGAACGCATGGCCTCACCTAATTCTGCTCCTGTATTTTTTCCGGTCTTTTCATTGTTCAACATGGGATATTCATTTCCCGGCTCCATTCCCAGCATCTGCGCGGTATGGCGCATATACCCATCAACCCGTGTTATTACTTCTGTGCGGAGCGCTTCTTCAGCAGGCTTCTGCAATGGCCCTGAATCTGCTTTAGAAGAGGCACCCGAAGATGTACTGACACCGGTAATGGGGCCTTTCTGCCCAGACCCCAGCGGAATGGCTGCAGCTACCTCCGTATCCACCGTGCCGGCATCATGCATTGTGACGCGCCCTTTTTCTAGGCTGCCATTCACGCCGACACGTTTCTTTGCAACAACAAATGCCTGCGCCTTGGGATCTGCATTTTCAATGTTTAGCAGTGCACCTGCCTGCGCCACCGCATTGTTACGCGCACGCATGAAACGCATGGTCGTGGTGTTCATGGGTTCTGTGCCCACCATGCTGAACAGCGCCTCATCGCCATCCTGCTGGTTGATGAAATCCACCCGCGCATTACCAGCAGTTTCCACAGCAACGAAATTCTTTGTGCGCCCATTGCGGTATTCAAGTATCTTCGAGTTATTGGGCACTTTACCGCTCATGCTGCCTTGAGTGATGTTCTTGCCATCTGTCTCAAGCTCATATATGGGAATCTTTACGCGTTTACCGGTACCATCGCGTATTGTTTCAGTTTTTTTTGGTTTATCGGCACCGCTCATATTGGTGAGTGCTACCGGTGTGATATCCACCTGTGCGATCTGCGTACTGCTGGCCATTGCGGTAAAAGAACCGTCCACCACTACAGGGTTGGCGGTTTCAAAGCTGACCTGCGGAATAAACGTGGCATTACTGTCGATGGTAAGCTTGGTGCCCCGGCCATCGCCCCTGAGCACCAGCGTATCACGGTTGGATATCTCAATGCCTGTATCATTAATATGCACGCCACTGGTCTGGTGGTTCCCCGTGCGCAGCAGCAGCTTGCTGCCTTTGCGCTCCAATAGCAACTGTTGTCCGGGCTGAATGATGAATTCTTTCGGCTCGCCCTGCTGTGTCGTATTTGTAACCATGTTCCACCTATCAACGGATTGCGATACTAGCAAAAATATAGCGCCCTATCAACCCCGACCCATTTTGTTATAAAAAACCCCCGCAGGGCATGCGGGGGTTATTTTTTCAACTCTTATCAAATTAAATAGCGACAGGTTTTGTTGCGGTAGCCTGACGCTCGCGCTCCTGCGCCACCTGATCGGTATGGCCGCCTAACACTTTAAATTCTTTGCGTTTTTCCTGCGCTCGGGCATCTTCCGCTGCTTTTTCTGCATCCGGTGCTACTTTTGCCTCTGCCAACTGACCACTTAATTCCGGTAATTGCTGTTCCAGGGCAGTGCGCACATTCTGCTGCACCATTTCCTGAAGCTTGGTAACGGTCTGCTCATCCACGCCAGCGGCTTTTGCCTGCTCCACCAGCCCCTGCTGGCTTGCAGCGCTAATCAGTTTCTGGGCAATGAATGCCTGTTCTTCCTGACGATCCGATTCCAGCATGGCATAGGCAAGGTCAACCGCTGAGTCACCCAGAGTGCCCCGAAGCTGGTCCGCTTCTGCGCGAGCCTGTTCCATAAAAGTGGTATCGCCCATGCCTTTGGTCGTACTGGCAGCCTGCAATAATGCGATCAGGCGCTGTACAATGCGGGTTACTTCTTCGTTATGATCGTGCGATCTACCTTCTGGCTGCTTCTTGTCATCTTCAAGCATCAGTCTACTCCGTCGTTTAGTTAATTAAAATTATCTTACGAGGCTTTTTCCACCATGGCTGGCCAGCATGAGCGACAATGCACCACCCGCACCGATCTTGAACAGGCCCAGTACCGGACGGGCTTCCCTCTCGGTTCCGTCTGGCTCGGTTTTGCTGGACAGGTCACCCAGGCCGCTGGCAATAGAGGTAGCCAGACCCAGCGCACCTACAGCAACTTTTGCCTTGCCCATGCCTTTACCGTGCGACCAGTTGGCTCCGATCGCTTTCATAAAGCCCGCGCTTTTTTTGCCGGCTTCGGTAGCACCACTGGAAACTTCATTCAGAACGATAGGAGCTCTTTCCAGGCCAGTTGAAGTTTTTTCGGCCGCTTTAGCAATGGCAGCGTTATGTCCTTCAAATAATTTTGCGCCACGGGCTTTAACACCGGCAACAACGTTCTCTGCTTCTTCCAGTTCTCTAGTCAGCTTGGCGTGCAGCTCTGCATCTTTTACTTTACCTAGCGCTTCACGCTGCTCTTCAATGAATTTGCTGGCATGCTCATTAAAGCCATCGATCTGTTTTTTAACCCCGCTCAATTCCTGACGAGCGGCAATACCGGCATTATGAAGTTCTTTTTC
Organism: Alphaproteobacteria bacterium; assembly: GCA_050249355.1. Lineage (GTDB taxonomy): Bacteria > Pseudomonadota > Alphaproteobacteria > Rickettsiales > SXRF01 > CAZAQK01. Next base: position 19,261 of record JBFWQQ010000015.1, read on the forward strand.
CGCATCCTTGATACCGGTCTCAAGTAATGGCTTCTGTGGCTCTTTTGCATCCGCATGGCGTTTTTTTGCATTATCGACAGCTTCGATCTTTGCTTTCAGGCCATCGAAGGTTGTTTTCATGCTACCTTGAGTATCAGGAATAAGGGCATGCGCCTCTTTATCGGCGAGCACAGAAATGTCATCCAGACCCAGATGTTTCTTCACCTCGTCATGATGGGAATGAGTTTTCAGGTGATCTATCAGTTTTTGCGTAACAGTTTTATCTGCCATAAAATTGCCCCATTTCGTAGGAGTTTGTGTTTAATTTCACCTCCTAATATACAGCAAAATTAAGGCAGTAATATTACAATTCCATGAAAGGCCGTTTTCGAGTGAATAGATTTGCTTCGGCATTACGGCGGGTTAACAGCCCGGGCAGGCGCTGGCCCTTGCAAAACACCCATTTTCTGAACTCCATAGCGGCTTTTGGGGCATTTCCAGCGTTCAAGTGACGTAATAAGGTCGATTTTTCAAAGGCCTGAATGCCTATATTATAGGCAAGGCAGACCAGCGCATCCAACTGGTTCTGGTTGATCTCTACGGTTACGGCCTCCCTGACCGCTGCAAGAAAAACATTAACATCCTGTTTTAAAAGGATTTCAGCTTGTTTTTGTGTAATCTGTCTATCCGGGAAGGTTTCGGAAGCTTTTATGACATGACCGTAACCAATGGTCGGCAGCCCGGCCGGGCACTTATATATAGTAGGCGAAAATCCCTCGAATTGCTTCAGCAGGGCCATGCCCCGCTCCGACATTTGCATGGCTATACGTCCTTATAGCTATTTTCCGTTATATACAGCCGTATTCCATGCAGCCTTGCATCAATGGCCAGCGTGTCCGCGCCATCGGCCGCTTTCCTATATATACGGTAGCAACACATATCCCCGGCTGCCGGTGTGCCAGCCAGCGTGATGGCAGATGTTGCCGCCGTTACATACAGATCATTTGTGGTGCCGCCCGTATCCGTTATTTCCTGCGCGGCGCCGAACGCTGTACCGATCCCATCGTCATTACCCACGGAAACCGCCTGCACACCCCACACCACAGCGAAATTTGTGGTAGTGGCGGCATGACTCCAATACAACACCGCCGTTACCGTACCCTCATCCCAGCGCTCCGGCATGGCGATGCAAAATTGCGCGTATTCTTCTGTTGCGGCATCAAAATCCAACGTAAGCAGGTCAGGCTGGCCAGCCAATATCTCTGCCTGTGCAAGCGTGGCGCATCCACTGGTAATCGATGGGAGCATATCACTGGCTGGCACCCATACACTGCGTATGTAGCTTGCCCCATCCACCACAATGCTGGTCTGCCAGTTTATCCCATCATAAGTAACGAATAACGACTCATCTTCCACCCATAATGTCATGCCCTCGTTGGGCGCAATGAATTTCCATGTCTGGTCGTAATACGTAATGTCACCGGCATTACTGGCCCAATCACCGGATGGCGCGGATCCGATAATATATACATCGCCCGCTGCCGGTGATCCGGGAGGTACAGAGGTAGTGCGGCTTTTGGCCGCAGTGTTCATCAGTGCGTCGATGTGGGCCAACGCCTGATTCACCGTTATTTCCTTCTGGGATTGCGACTGCTCCAGCAGCGTAATTCCCATATGGTTGGTCGTTGTCATAGTTACTCCTTATGAATGTAGAAAAATGGTTGTTATCCTGCGCTTGTGTTTTATGATGACTGAAATTCAACGTTATCAAGAGGTGCGCCATGCCTTCACTTTCCGAAGTCCAAAGCCAGATCACGAAATTCAAGCACGGTTCGATCATCGGCACGAACAAGGAGGTGAAGACCCTGCCGGAGATACTGGACGAGGACGAAGACGTAGTGGCAGTCACATCCGGCTTCATGAACAACGCAACATGGCTGGCCGTATGTACCGTGCGCCGCCTGATATTCCTCAATTGCGGTATGTTCTTTGGCCGTCGCCAGGTGCAACTTCCGCTCGACCGCATACAATCACTCGATCATGACTTCACCATATTTTTCGGCTCCATCAGCGTGTGGGACGGCGCCAGTTCGTTCACCATCCGTATGGTCAGCAAGCCATCCATTGTGCCCTTCGTGCGCGCCACGCAAAACGCCATGAACGAGATGCGCCGCTCGTACCAGCAGCCACGGCAGGCGGCCACATCGGCCACCAGCACTTCTGGAGGCGCCGATATAGCCAGCCAGATCGAGCGCCTTGCCGCCCTGAAAGAAAAAGGCCACCTGACGGATGAAGAGTTTCAGGCACAGAAGAAGAAACTGCTGGGGCCATAATCCCCTCTTCCTTAATAAGAAATAGGGAGCTTACACCGTAACCTCCGCGCCATACCCCCTGCCGACATATCCGGAAATCTGGTACACACGAATATCCACACTGGCCTGCGGGCTGCCGAAATCAGCAGTCTGTTCGGCACTGCTATAGCTGGCCTGCGCTGCGCCCAATCCCGCGATCGTACGCACAACATTACCCCCATCCAGTATATCCACCTCGTAAGCCTCACTGGTTTCTGACAACGGCACCTCGACATTATCCTGCCAGTGCCCGCCTACCCGGGTACGTCGCACCCAGTTAATTGTAAGGTTGCTACTGCCATCGCGGCTACCCGTCACATGCACCGGGCTGTACGGCTTCAGGCCAACCGCATTATAAGTAAAATCTTCCGCTGCAGCACCCGAAAGACTGTTTCCTACGCTCACCGCCTTATAGCTACGGCTCAACCTGATAAAGCTGTTGGCCAGTGTTTGGCCCTCAATTCGGCCATCCAGCAGCACAAAGCGCTCACCTGCTATGTGGCCGCCGGTAGCCCATTCGGTACCTAGCCGCCCGCGTAATAACCCGCCCAGGGTATATTTACCCGGTTCCACCAGCGTGGCTGTTTTAAACTGTATCACCTCGCTGCCCAGCAATGCGGCGTTGGCGCCGTTCAGCACCGCCAGTTCGGTCACGCTTTGCAACTCTCCACTGGTAAGCAGCACCACTTCCACCGTGTTCGTTTCATCGAACACGTGCGCTGGCCCATCGGAAAGCAGCCCGGCTGCTGAACCCATGATGGCAGCCGAGTTCAGGTCGATGACACGGCTGTAGTTATTTCCGCCGTCATCCGAACGGTACACCGCCGCGCCGCTCCAGCCACTGGAAAGCCCGGCTCCGGCAAAATGCAGCTCGCCTTTGTCAGGATCAGCTCCCGGCAGCGCAGGAAGATCCAGCAGTTCCAGCTCGGTGGCTGGAATATTGCCATTCTGGCTTAGGCGACCACCCGCCGTGCCGGGTGTACTGTAAAAATCATAGGTTGAGGCATCCTCGGCCACCGCATGCACCCTGAGCAGCATGGCGGAATTATACCGTATGGAGGTAATGCGCATACGATGCGTTACTCCATCCACCAACACCTCAACCACATCGGAAGGCTCCAGCACATTATACGCCAACGGCAGGTCAAACACATACTGTGTGCGGCCATGCCACAGGCTGAACAACTGTACATCCGAGATGATCTTTGCCGACTGGTCGGAAAGTACCAGCGGCAGGTTCACCGTGTGTATCTCCCGGCTGCTGGATGTATGGCGCTGCGAATACTGCGTGCCGCTCTGGTAGTTATACAGACGGTTCAGATACACCACACTCACGCGTTGTGGTAGTTCCACTTCCTGCTGGCGGTTGATATTGAAATGCGCCGAATCATTGCCATGCGAAAGTGGCACCAGATCACTGCCTGCTACCTGTAGTGCCACATCCCGTCCACGCGGCAGGAATTCCAGCACACCATCCGATTCCACACAGTCAAAGAAATATGCGCCCTGCAATACTTCGATAGCATCGCGCGCAGGGTTCTGACCGGCGATCACATACCCCTCCACCAGTTCTGTCAATGCCGACACGTCGACATCACTTTCAGACAATCCGGCGCGCTGGCAGATATCCAGCAATATGGCTGCCAACGAGGATATTCCGAGCTTGCCCTGTACCCAGTGGCCGGTTTGCCATACCCCACCATCGCTCCACACACCGGTCAGGTCTGGCCAGTAGGGGTATGGCCGTGCATCCCATGTCCACACGAACATCTGCCCGATCATGGGTGAATCCTTCCATTGCTGCAATGTCCCCATCAGCCCGGCGCGTTGCGCGCGCAGATCGATCCGCCCTTTGGAAAAATACGGCAAAGCGCTTGACGAACTGGCCGGATCATAGAATACATTGGGCTGGTTGATGGCCCCATCCACACTGGGAAAGCCAAACTCGGTGAACCATATCGGTTTGGATTCGGCCATCCATGCGGTGGTGCTCATATCCGGGTTGGTGTGGGTATTTTCCCAGAACCACGCGATATTCTTCCATGCATACGGTTCGCTAAGCGGCGCCTGCGTGGTACGGCCGGGATCGGTGTAATACCAGTCGTAGCCCTCACCGCTTGTCCAGCCATCGATTACACCCTGCACGCTGTAGCCATCCTGCGCGGCATCGGCAAGAGGGAAATAGGCATCGATACCGATTACATCGATATCTGGCGACGCCCACAGCGGATCCATATTATACCAGCCGCCATCGGCATGATGATATTCCGACCAGTCGGCCGCGTATGTCACCTTCACAGCACTGCCCAACGTAGCCTTTACTGTTGCTGCCAGCGACACCAGTGCATTCACCGCGGGATAGTTACCGGGGGTATCCGTCACCGATGTCAGGCCTTTGAGTTCCGAGCCGATCACGAACGCATCCACATATCCATCCACCAGCGCCGCATAATGGTTGATGAATGCGTTATATCCACTGGTTTTGGTAAAGAATGTTGCTACATCGGCAGCACTGCCAGTCAGACCGCCGCGCCACGGCTTGCCACTGACATCCATGAACAACATGGGATAGAACATGATGCTGTAGCCACGATTACGCAGTTCAGTCAGGTAACGCAACATACTATCGTCATCCGGTGTGCCGCCATATTGCGGCGAGCCGGAAACCAGCGTGATCTGCCGTGCCGTACTGCGCGTATACCCCCCCACTTGCCACGTATCCGGCGAAGTGATTGCCCCGGTCTGGTATTCTACTCCCGGCTCGATGATACAGCTGCCGGCATCCATATTATCTCCGAACCAGGTCACAACTACCGACACCCACTCAAGGTTCGGACAGGCTGATTCCAGCTGGTCAAGAGACAGCAGTGCATTGGCCTGTCCGCTGACATTATGCATGTTTATGGCTTCCTGCTCGCCCTGCTGCGACCAGCCGCCACCGGCTGCCACACCCGGTATCTTATTCTGTACGGTAGTGTCGTATACGAATTCACCCCCGCCGGGTATCATGGTCATACCGGTCACCATATCTTCCAGCAAGTCGCCATTAAACTCTGCATGCTGGGTCTTTTTCAACACTTCAAACGTAAAGTTAGGTATGCGGTTGCCGTAATCTGCCAAGGGAAATTGCTCGAATACCACATAGGCCAGCCCGCGATAGGCCGGGGTATTTTCCACCCCGTCATAGGATTGCATCAGGCTGTCCGGCGTTTGTGTCTCGTCACCATTGTATATGCGCAGGGTAAACTGCGACAAATCTAGCTGCTGCGCATCAGCCCAGATGCGTACCACCTCATCCACCGGGCCTTCGCATATGGCCACCGCCAATGTGATGTCGTAGCTATAGGTAGTGCTGGTCTGGGTAACTTTACCCCCACCCCCCTTGCCGCCGCCACCTGCTGAGCTGGTAGTGCTGGTGGTGGTAGCGATCTCTCGGATGGGCTGTGACCAGATGATATTGCCGCCAATGCGCATTGAACCGTATATGATAGGTATAAAGTTACCATACGTGGAGGTTTGCACACCGAGTTCGGCTAGCCGTGAGCCATGACGATGGGTCGAGCGATCTTTTTCCGTCAGTTTCCGGTCTATCAGACCACCGGCGAACTGGCCAAGCCGCGCTCCTATAGCAGCAGCGTGCGGCAAGCCCGTAGCCGAACCAGCAACGCCGCCAACGGCACTAAGTACAATAGATGCCATAAATATCCTTTTGTTTATTTGGGATGAATTCTGAATACCGATACAATGCGTGCGTTCCACCAACTGTCCAGATGGTGTTCTACCACCGCACGCGCCGGGGCATAGGCGTGAATAAGGCTGAGCGCACCATTCAACCTGCAACATATGCCCATATGCTGAGGGTGGCCATCGATGTTCAGCAGCACCACATCGCCGGGCTGTATTCCTGCATGGTGTATGGGTAGCAGATGACTCCCCAGCATATGCCGTAATCTTTCTACATCCGGATAATGCGGGTAATCCCGCTCATCATACCCCATCAGGGGTTTACCTTCGTGGTTGCATAGCTGCAATTCGGCGGCCACGCCGATCAGTAATCCCAGGCAATCCACACCGCCTGCGTGGGATGCTGTTTTTTTTACACGTCCCTGATGGCAAAAGCGCGTGCCAAGCCAGCCGCGTGCGGCCTGCACAATACGGTCTTCCATGATAATCCTTATGTATAAAGTGAGAGCATTCTTGCCTTAATTGCTCGCCAGACAGCTGAGGCGAGACGCGCGGAGCGTATATCCAGATACGTGGGAACGCCAAGCGGGAAGGCTAACAACGCGCGCGGTTAAATGGAAAATGCTCTAGTCGGTTTCCTGTTGCAGCTGCTGATGCTCAGGTTGCGCATTAACATTATCTTTTTGCGGACGGAAATGCGTGCGCATGGTCGGACGGGCAAACAGCGGGCGCTGCCCCATGCTCTTGGCATATGCCCACACCAGTCCGGCCATCACGATGATGGCCATGCCGAATACCCAGATGAACGCACCAATGGTGCTGTCACCGTAGATGCCGATAATGGTAGCCGACACGAACACCGCCATGGCGATGAAAAAACCCAGCACCTGCCCGATGATAGTGGATGTGCTGTGTATCTTCAGGGCCTGCGATTCCCATTCATGCCGGTGTTTCTGTTCGATTTCAAACATGGTGAGAATGGTTTTCGCAGAACCCTCCACCACATAATTGTAACTTTCCAGAACTTCCGGATGCGGCAGTAGCTCTACGGTACGATTCTGTATCCTGTCACGGTGGTTGTGCTGCCTGTAACCGCCGGTCTTGTAGGGCTTCCTGCTGGCATCACCCTGTGGTTGCGTCTGTCTGGTGTCACTGCTCATCGTTTGCCCCCGGCCTCATGCGGTCACTGACGCAATACATATCCGAGGCGATCTTCTGCCAGTCTGAACGTAAGCCTTCACCGGATATACGGTAAGGGTAGCGATACAGCATCGGCGCACCGGTGATTTTGAGCACCGATAACAGACCAGATGAGAAATTTTCCAATATGTTCATAAGCTATTTTTATATTAGGCATATTTATACCCGTAATATTATAGTTTTAAACCATTAAAATACTATTACCGGTTTGTGCGCGTCCCTGCCGTCTCCAGCATGCGATCAATCCCCGGCACATTCGGCTCTCCCCGGAAGTTTGCCACATTATTGAACCGATTGAAGCAGGTGGATATGGTCTTATCACAGCCTTTGGTCAGTGAATAGGTGTCGCTGATGGAAATATCTTGCGGCATCGGCAGTGCCAAAATGATCCGACCGCCGCCGCTTTCAAGATAATACTCCTTTACTTCCACTGACACGCCGCTATTGCTTCCGCTGGTAAATGTAAGCGCACCAAAATCGTATATGCCGCTCACTTCGCTACGGCTACTGTCGATAAATTCCAGTTTTGATACAGCTCCGGTCACACTGCCGGTTACCGTATGCGATGCCAGAGTTACCTTGCAACGTGCATCGCCCAGTGCTGCCCGGCAAGACGCCGAATATAATTCGCCGATACTCTGCGCCAGTATCTGGGTCAGGCCACGTACTTCCGCTACAAAATAATCACGGTGAAACGACACCTCGCCCAGCCAGCCACGGCGCAACTGCAATGCCCCCTGTGACAGATTCTCATAATTCAGCTGGAAAATCTCTATTTCGGCATAATCATAGCGCCCGGCCATGATGTCTGCCTCGGTGATGCTGCCTGACGACAGCATGCCCTCGGCATCGAGATTATCGACATTCAGCGCAGTGCTGTTGTCGATAGCCGTGGGGGTAAATCCTGTAGCAGCTGTGTAGATATGGCTATTGTAGGTTATGTCGCGGTCGTGGTTGGTGAACCCCAGCACGGTATTGTCGCGCCGCGTGACTTTCCAGCAGGTAGCCAACGTGGTCACCTCGCCTTCCATATGGCTTTGCAGGCCGGCAGATATCTGTTTCATGCTATACCCTTACTTCCACCAGCGGGATATCGCCCCAGCTATACGTGCCATAGGTATCCAGTGTAGCCGCCAGCCGGTCGGTGTCGAAACGCACCGGCACATCGAACTCGAAATCCGCCGTGATGACCACGCCGTTGGCTGGAGGACTGAAGAATGTCAGCAGACCGTTTACACTGT
>JBFWQQ010000016.1:0-26836 GCA_050249355.1 Alphaproteobacteria bacterium
GTTATCAGGAAGAAGCTTTGCCAGTGCTGACTTAGCGGCATACAACTGCTGCTCCTGGCTTTTTGGGCTTAATAAAATATGTTCTGCCGCCTGTGCGATAAGGAATGGGGTGCAGTATTCCTGCAGCATCTCAGGTATGGCCTGCCGTCCTTCGAGTATGTTGATCAGGTTGACATAAGGGGTCAGGGTCATGCGCTTCAGCATCCATGCCGATACCGGATTCACGCGGTAACCTACCACCATCGGGCATTTATTCATGGCGACCTCCAGTGTGACGGTGCCGGATTTAACAAGTGCTATATCGGCAGCGGCCATGGCATTGCGTTTATCATCTTCTTCAGAGGTGATAACGGCACGGAACGGGCAGCCTTCAAAATAATCGGTTATGAACGGCATGACATGGCGCGGCACCACCACTGCCATGGCAGGGTTGGGCACCATGCGGGCCAACAGCATCAGCGCGCGGCCAAAAATAGGCATGTGCCGTTGCACTTCACCTTTGCGGCTGCCGGGAAGCAGGCACAGGAGTGGCTGTTCTGGCACTATCTCGTATTTGTTGCGGAAGTCGGCACCGTTGCCGGGCTGTGTCTCTGCCACCACCGGGTGCCCCACGAAAGTGCAAGGCAGGCCTTTGCTGGTGAAGTACGGCGGTTCAAACGGCAGCAGCACCAGCATGTGATCGAACAGGGCGGCGCATTTTTCAGCGCGTTCCGGTTTATAGGCCCATACGGTTGGCGCCACATAATGGATGAATTTGCAGCGCATTTTTTCTTCGCGCAGTTTTTTCACCACGCGGAAGCAGAATCCCGGTGAATCGATGGTGATCACTACGTCCGGGCTGCGCTCACGTATGTCTTCCACCACCGTATCGATGCGCGACATCAGGTTATAGGCATAAGGCAAGATCTCAATGAAGCCCATCAGCGATAGTTCGTGATAAGGAAAGCGGCTGGTCAGGCCATGGGCGGCCATTTTATCTCCGCCAACGCCATGGAATTTCACTGGCCTTCCGGCCTTTTCCTTAAGCGATTGCATAAGCTGCCCACCCAAAAAATCCCCGGAGGCTTCGCCTGCTATGATATATACCACCAGCGGTTTCACACTGGCCCCGTCATTCATGGTGCACGCCCATGACAAATATGCCGAGCTTGTTGGCGCGGCTGACCACCTGGTCTTTGTCGAGTATCAGGCTGCCACCGGCTTCGACGGCGATGCCGGTCAGGCCGGCCGCATACACGTTCTCCACCGTGGCCGGGCCAATGGCGGGCAGGTCTACCCGTGCCTCTTGCCGGGGTTTTTTGGCTTTCACCAGCACGCCGGCGCGCTCTTCCTGTTTCAGGTTGGCACAGCGTATCAGCATGGCGTCGGTGCCTTCGGCGGCTTCCACACCCAGCACATAGGAGTTTTCAACCACTACGGCCTGCCCGATGTCCAGCCTGCCCAGTTCTTTGGCGATACGCATACCTTTTTTAATGTCAGCAAGTGAGTTCTCGCTGGGTTTCACGCGTCCCATGATACCTTCAGGCGCTAGCAGATCACGCATTACGTCATCGGCACCAATGATTTTGAAGCCTTCTTCCTCTAGAAATGCGATGAGCGAAGAGAACAGCGCATTGTCACCGGATAGGAAGCTGCCGCCCATATGGGCCAGCAGGCGGGCCGTGGTTTTATCGGGTCGCAGGCCGATCAGGGAAGGGCGGCGCACCTTGCCCGCCATCACCAGTTCTGTTATGCCGGCTTTGCGCAGGGCAGCGATCGCATCACCCACTTTTTCCAGCTTTACCACCGCATACGGCACGTCGGAGTATGTTTCCGGGTCGGTTACATCGGAGAATGCTAACACGAATACCGGGCGTCCGGAATTGCGGCAGGCATCGACCAACTGGGCGGGCAGGCGTCCGCTACCGGCAATGATAGCCAGCTTGGCGTTAGAATCCTTGGCTGGGGCGGCATCGCTCATTGGGGTCAGGCTACCTTGGTGTCGTCGCTGCTTTCGCTCATTTTAGGGATGCACAGCGAACGGCTCCCCTTATCCTTCATGAAGCTCAGTATTTCCTGCACGGCTTCGATGTCCTTATAAGTGGTTTCGATGCGTGTGGCACGCTCGGCCAGTGTGCTGCCGCCGTTTTCCTCGAACAGTGTTTTGTAGGCGTTGCGCAGGGCATGGATGGTGTCGCGGTCGAAGCCGCGGCGTTTCAACCCCACCAGATTCAGTCCTGCAAGGTTGGCGCGTTCGCCCATCACCGAACCGAACGGAATCACATCATGCTCTACGCCGGACATACCACCGACCATGGCATGCGCGCCAATGCGCACGAACTGGTGCACGGCGGAAAGCCCGCCTATGATAGCGTGGTCGCCGAGTTGCACATGGCCGCCGAGCGTGGCATTGTTCACCAGTATCACATGGTTTCCGATCTGGCAGTCATGCGCCACATGCGCACCGACCATGAACAGGCAGTTGTTGCCGACCCTGGTAACAAGTCCGCCGCCCTCGGTTCCGGGATTCATGGTGACGTGCTCGCGGATGACATTGTTGTCGCCGATGATGAGCTGCGACATTTCGCCTTTGAATTTCAGGTCTTGTGGCGGTTGGCCGAGCGATGCGAACGGCATGATCTGGCAGTTTTTCCCGATGCTGGTATGCCCGGCGATCACCACATGGGCAGCGATTCGGGTGCCTTCACCAATACGCACATGTTCTTCGATCACACAGTATGGCCCAATCTCTACGTCGGGCGCGATGGTGGCTTTGGGGCTTATTACGCAAGTCGGGTGTATGGCCATATCAGTCTACGATCATGGCAGAGATGACCGCTTCGGCCACTTTCTGCTCTTCCACAAAGGCAGCACATTTGAATTTCCACACATTTCTGCGGCTTTGCAGCTTGTCCACATGGATGTTCAGCGTGTCGCCCGGGCCTACCGGCCTGCGGAAGCGGGCTTCATCCACCGACATAAAATACACCAGCTTGCCTTCGGCGTTCTTGCCCAGCGTATGCACCACCAGCACGGCGGAGGTTTGCGCCATTGCTTCGATGATGAGTACGCCCGGCATCACCGGCTTTTCCGGGAAATGTCCCATGAAGAACGGTTCGTTGATGCTCACATTCTTGATACCGATGGCGTGTTCACCCGGCTCCATGTCGGTCACCTTGTCGATCATCAGGAACGGATAGCGGTGCGGGATCATTTCCATGATCCGCTCGATGCTGATATTGAGTCTTTCGTTGCTATGGGATTGTTCTGCGGTCATCATTATGTTGCCTCTTCTTAGCCCTCGCTTGCTTTGTTCACCAGTTTTGCTACTGCCACGGTGCGCTTATGCCAGTCACGCGCCGGTACTGCCGGCGAGCCGCCATAGGTTGCGCCTGCGGGCACATCGGTCATGATACCTGCTTGGGCTGCCAGTTTTGCTCCGTCGCCGATCGTCACATGCCCGCTTATTCCTGCCTGTCCGCCGATCATCACACCGTTGCCAACTTTGGTGCTTCCGGCCAGACCTGCCTGCGCAGCAATAACAACGTGCTGACCAATATGCACATTATGACCGATTTGTACAAGATTATCGATCTTGCTGTGCGAACCGATGACGGTATCGGGCCCGCTGCCGCGATCGATACATGTGCCAGAGCCGATTTCCACATGGTCGCCGATCATGACGCGGCCCAGCTGTGGTACCTTGGTCAGTCCGCCCTTGCCGGGTGCCCAGCCGAAACCATCCTGTCCGATATGCACGCCTCGGTGGATCACCACATGGTGGCCGATGATGCTGTGGGTGATGGTGCTGACCGCGCCGATATGGCAATGCTCGCCGATTTCTACGTTCTCGCCGATCACCACACCGGCATCGATGCGGGTGCCTTTACCGATCTTTGCACTGTTTGCCACATGGGCGTGCGGCGAAATTTCGGCGTTCAGTCTGGGTGCTGGGTAAAATAGTTGTGCGGTCAGCGCGTAGGCGGTGTAAGGTTCTTCGGTGACCAGCAGCGTCATGTGGGTGGGGGCGCGATCGGCATATCTTTCACGCACGAAGCAGGCTCCTGCGTTGCTGGCCGCAAAAGATGCGATGTATTTGACGTTGTCGAGGAAGCTGATGTCCTCGCCTGTGGCAGTTTCCAGAGGGGCAACATCACGCGCCTGCAGGATGCCGCTGCCGTTCTTCGCTAATACCAGACGTGCATGAACCCGCTGCGCTATGTCTTCAAGGCGCTGCGGGCCGGCATGTTCAAAGAAACGTCTGTCTGCCATGTGGCACGCGTGCAGCCGGTTAGTTCTTGGCTGCTTCGAATTTCACGGTCAGTTTGGGCAGCTTTTTGTTCAACTGCTCCAGCACATCGTCCGAAATATCGGTGGTGGTGTCGGCATACAGGATCTGCGTGGTCGGGATCGAAACGGTGAAGCCTTTTTCTTTCGCCAACTCAGCGATGATGGTGGTGGTGGTCTGTTGGATCTCGGTCAGGGCCTGCTCGAAGCCATTATCCAGCATGGCTTTTTTCGATTGCACTTCTTTTTGCATGTCGGTGGCTTTTTTGCGGAACGCTTCGGCTTTCTTTTCGAATGCCTCTTTCGACAACACGCTGCGCTGCTTTGCCAGCTCCTGGTCTTCTGCTTTCAGGGCTTCTTCCTTTTTAGTGATTTCGCTCTGGAAGGTTTTCTGCTTCTGTTGCAGCTGCTCGCGCACCGATTTGGCGGCAGTGGAATCTTTCATTATCGACTGGATATTCACCACGGCGATCTTGTGGCCGGCATCCTGTGCCTGCGCATTGCCAGATACCGCCATTGCCAGCAACATGGCATATACGTAACGTGTTTTCATAGAGAGTCCTTTCTGTAAGTGTTCTGTATCAGTTTTTTTAGAAGCGCGTGCCAAAGCTGAAACGGATACTTTCCGTCAGGTCGCGATCTTCCCTTATCACGGCATGGGCGAAATCGATACGGATCGGCCCGAATGGTGAGCTCCATAAAATACCGGCGCCCACGGAGACACGCGGCGAGTTATTATCGAATACGTTGGCTCCCGTGTCGTCCACTTGCCACAGGCTTCCGACATCCGTGAAGGCGGCGCCTGTCACGCCCAGTTCTTCGGGTAGGCCCAGCGGGAATTTAAGTTCGGCGGTGCCGGTATAGTATGCATTGCCGCCCAGCGCGTCACGCGTGCTGGTATCGCGCGGGCCGATACCGGCGCTGCGGAAGCCGCGCAAATCATCGCCGCCGACATAGAAGCGCTCATTGATGCGTACATCGCGTCCGCTGTAACCGAGAATATAGCCGCCTGATCCAAGGAATCCCAATGTCCAGCGCGGGTAGAGCGGATAATAATAGCTGGATTTCAGTTCGTGCATGACATAGCGCGAGTCGCCGCCCAGTCCTGCCACTTCCTGTGTCGCCTGCAGGTAATACCCGGTGGTCGGGTCGAATTTATTGTCGCGATCATCATAGGTGATGTTATGGCCCATTGATGAGGTGATGTTCTTGCCCGCCTGTTGCTGGATGTATGTCGACGCGGTGGACGGGATATCGGTGATATCGGTGCTGCGCAGCGTATAGGTGATGTTATGGCGCAGTTTTTCCTGCAGCGAATAACCCATGTTGAGGGTGATACCGCGCACATCGCTGTCAAACGAGCTTTCCCGCTGGAATTCCTGGTTGATACGGTAGATATCGAAGCCGGTGGCCAGTTCGCGGTTGAGGAAATACGGCTCGGTGAAGCCCAGTTCGAACTGCTTGCGGCGTGCCGCGTAGGTCACGCGGGTACGCAGTTCCTGGCCGCGGCCAAGCAGGTTTTTCTCCTTGATGCCGAAGTCGGCCAGTGCGCCGTCGGTGGTCGAGAAACCGGCGCCCATATTGATCTCGCCGGTGGATTTTTCCTGCACATCGACATTTACCACGGTCTTATCCGGCGCGCTGCCTTCCTCGTTCTTGATCTCTACTTTCTCGAAGAACCCGAGGTTATTCAGGCGCTGCTCCGAGCGCTGCAGCTGCGATGCGTTGTACGGGTCGCCTTCGCTCAGGCGGAACTCGCGGCGCACCACTTCGTCGAGCGTGCGCACGTTGCCGGTGATGTTGATGCGCTCCACATACACGCGTGGGCCCGGCTTAATGACATAGGTGAGGTCAATGGTGTTGCTATCCTTGTTGCGCTCCAGCTGCGGCTGGATATCAACGAAGGCATAGCCCATATCGCCGAGTTTTTTGATCATCGAATCGACCGATTCTTCCACTTCGGTGGAATCGTACGTTTCACCTGCTTCGGTGACGATCTCGCCGGAGAAATCCACTTCCTCTTTGCTTTTCAGCTCGCTGATCACATCGACTTTGCCGACCGAATAGCGCGGGCCTTCCTCGATCACGAAGGTGGCGTAGAACGCGTCCTTGCCCGGCGAAAGCTCGGCATGCGCGGATTTTACCTGAAAGTCGGCATAGCCTTCGGATGTGTAGAAGCGGCGCAGCAGTTCTTGGTCGAATTGCAGGCGATCGGGATCGTATATATCGTCATCGGTCAGGAAATTCCACCATGATTCTTCCGAGCTGCGGATCACATCCTGCAGGGTGCCTGTGCTGTAATTGTCATTGCCGATGAAATCGATGTGTTCGATATAGGCGACCTCGCTTTCGGTGATCTCATACACAAGGTCGACGCGGTTCTGATCCTGCTGGATCACCTTTGGGTCGACGGTGGCGTTGTAGCGGCCGGCGCGGCGGTAAATATCAAGAATACGCTTCACATCGTTCTGCAGCTTGTCGCGTGACAGGATGGAGCGTGCCTTGAGTTCCACCTCGGCCAGCAGCGATTCGTCGTCGATACGGTCGTTGCCTTCAAAGGCCACCTGGCTGATCAGCGGGTTTTCGGTCACGCGCACGATCAGGGTGTCGCCCGAGCGCATGAGTTTTACATCGGAGAAGAACCCGGTGTTGTACAGGCGTTTCAGGCTGCCGTCGATATCTGCCTGGCTGAAGCTGTCCCCGGCCTTTAGGCCAAGGTAGGACATAATGGTAAGCCCCTCGATCCGCTGGTTGCCTTCCACCTTCACGTTCTGGATCAGGCCGCCCTGCGCGGCGGCGGGCTGCGCGGTTATGGCTGCGCCTGCCAGCGGCATGGCGGCCAGCACCACGCCCCACACGGCGGCGGATAACACACTGCGTTGCAAAGGTTTATGCGGATTTTTCCCAAGAATCATAATCCGCTAGTCATGCTCGAAAAAACAGGTGAAATCAAGCAGAAAAGATACGCCGCCTGTTACGGTTTGTTACAATTAGTAAAGGCGGCACAGCTGGTTGGTCAGGGCGCACGGTATGAGCAGGTTCTAACGGCCATGGCTGGGTGGTTCACGATCATCAAGCAGCTTTAGGTCGGGTTTGTATTGCCCTTCCGTTAACGCGATCTGCGCCAGCAGGGCGCTTCGCTCAGCTATGCTTTTCAGGGGGCCCCTGTATCTGGGGTGTTCCTCCTGTAGCCGTGCGGCGATCGCATTAAAATATGCGGGCACGCGGTGGTGCAAAAATTGCTGCGTATTCAGGTCTGCGTCGTCTACAGTATCAAGGTATTCCTGAAAGCGTCCCAAATCGAATTGTTCCTCAGCTTTAACACGAATCTGCGGCGGCAGCGCATTTAGTTCCCTGATCAGGTTTTCATGTATATTATCTATTATTGCTGCATGGTTCGCGGGGTTGGCCAATTCAAGCACTTCTTCGCGATTCGCCGGATCGTTTGCAAAACTTATCATATAGCGGCATTGCGCTGCTATGGTAGCGGCCTCGGCAAAGCGCGTGGCAGCAGCGCCACGGATGAGGCCTTGTGTGTTAATCTGCCGTGAAATATCTCTGGCACTCCTTATGGAGCGCGGGCTGCGGCCACTATCCGGGTGTAATATAGCCGCTACTTCAGCATCCAGCGCCTGGCAGAACTGGGCTAATTTTTTGCGTCTGACATCATCCAGGCGTCCCACTATCTGGCCGATGATGCCTTCCTGTTCCTCCAGGTTGCGCGTGAACCTGGCAACTTCACCGGCGAGAACCTCGTCTTCCATCCGGCGTTTTTCGACGTCCTCGATGGGCGTACCAGAGCGCCCACCCGCCAGCCTTGTGAATTTCTTTTCATCTGCCATAGCTAAATTCTTATCACCGTAGCACTCTTGAGTGATAGTTCTGGTGCAATATATTAGAAAAAATTAACTAAAGGGCAATTTTTTTGTGACGTGATATTTATTGTTATGGTTCAGCTATATATAAGCCTGTGCAGGTCGTTGAATAGGGTGAACGCCATCAGCGTCATCAGTATCACAAAGCCGGCCTTGAAACCCCATTCCTGCACTTTCTGGGCGAGCGGCCTGCCGCTGGCGGCTTCGGCGGCGTAATAGGCAAGATGGCCGCCATCGAGCAGCGGGATGGGCAGCAGGTTGACCAGCCCAAGGTTGGCCGACAGCATGGCGATCAGCCACAGCACGGTGGTAAAGTCCTTATCCGCCGCCTGACCGGATAGCTGGGCTATGCCCACCGGGCCTTTAAGGTCTTGTGCGCTGCGCTGGCCGGTGATCATCTGGCCGATGACCTTCAGTGTGGTTTCGCATATCACGTAGGTGCGGTGCACCGATTCCTTGAGGGCGGTGGCCAGCCCAACATCCTCAAGCTTGATCTCTTTGCTTTTGATGCCGATCAGGTAGCGTTTCACCTTGTTGCCTAGCCCGTCATCGTCTTCCACTTCACGTGGGGTGAGGGTGACCATTTTTACCTCGCCGCCGCGTTCGATGCGCAGCTGCACCGGCGTGCCGAGGTTGGTGGCGACGTTATAGGCAATTTCGTTGAAGCGGGTAATCGCCTCGCCGTTGATGTGGGTGATGCGGTCGTTTTCTGTCAGGCCCGCTTCCTGCGCGGCGGAGTCCTTCATCACCTCGCCGACGATCGGGTCGGCGGATGACAGCCCCACCGTCATGATGAAATAGCAGAACACGCCGATGGTCAGGATAAAATTGAATACGGGGCCTGCTGCCACGATCAGCGCTTTTTTCCATAGCGGCTTGTGGTGGAAGGTGAGTTTTTTTTCTTCCTCGCTCATCTGCTCGATCGCGTCTTCATCGGCGGTGGAGGCGGCTCCTGCATCACCGAACATTTTAACATAGCCGCCCAGCGGCAGCGCGCATATCTTCCAGCGGGTGCCGGATTTATCGGTGCGGCCAATCAGTTCCTTGCCGAAGCCGATGGCGAACGCCTCGATCTTGACGCCGCTCCATTTGGCCACAATGTAATGGCCGAATTCGTGGATGAACACGATCACGCTGATCACGATAAAGAATGAGGCCAGTGTGTGCAGGATGTTGAGAAAGATGTCCATTAGTGTCCTTTTGTTATATTACGTGCCTCTGCATCGCAGGCCAGCACGTCGTCGATGGTTGCAGGTTCGGCATTGTCCATTTTTTCGAGGGTTCGTTCAACCCGTTTTACAATATCAGTGAAGCCGATCTTCCCAGACAGGAACTGTTGCACGGCCACTTCGTTGGCTGCATTGAGTGCACATGGCGCACTGCCACCGGCATGCATGGCCGCGCGCGCCACGCGCAGGGCAGGGAAGCGCACCTCATCCGGCGCTTCAAACTCCAGCGACTTCAGTTGAGCGAGATCCAGTTTCGGTGTCGGTGTTTGTATACGTTCCGGCCAGCTCAGCGCATGCGCGATCGGAATGCACATATCCGGCTGGCTCATTTGTGCCAGCACGCTACCGTCCTTCATGCGCACGAGGCAATGCACGATCGACTGCGGATGCACCAGCACATCGATCTGGTCGGGGGCGAGAGGAAAAAGGTGCTTCGCTTCGATCATCTCCAGCCCCTTGTTCATCATGGTAGCCGAATCCACCGATATCTTGGCTCCCATGTTCCAGTTGGGGTGCTGCACGGCACGCTCTGGGGTGACACTGTGCATCTGCTCCATGCTCCATGTACGGAACGGGCCGCCGGAAGCGGTGAGGGTGATGCCTTCCACGCCGTCGGGTTTGGCGGTGTCGAATAGCTGGAACAGGCCGTTATGTTCGGAATCCACCGGTATCACAGCCACATGTTTCTGAGCGGCGCGCTGCATGAAGATCGTCCCCGCGCATACCAGCGATTCTTTGTTGGCCAGCGCGATCGGCGTGCCGCTGTCTATCGCAGCCAGTGTGGGTTTCAATCCTGCAGCTCCTACAATAGCTGAAAGTACGATATCGGCCGGATGCTGCGCGGCTTCGAGCACCGCCTGTGACCCGCCTGCTATAGTGATACCTGTTCCGGACAAAGCGTTCTTGAGTTCGCTGTAATAATCATCATTGGCCACTACCACAATCTGCGGTTTGAAGGTATGTGCCTGTTCGATAAGCAGTTTCACATTATCGCCGGCTACCAGCGCAGCTACTGCAAAACGCTCCGGGTGCATGGCATGTAATTTCAGTGCATTCACGCCAATGGTGCCGGTGGAACCTAATATGGTGATGCGTTTTTTCTTTCGCTGTGGCTGCGTTCGCAGATGGGCTGTCATCATGTTTTATGCCAGCGCTGCCATCAGTGCGAACAACGGCAGGGTAAAGATCAGCCCGTCGATACGGTCGAGCAGGCCGCCATGGCCGGGTATCAGCGTGCCACTGTCTTTCACGCCGGCGCGGCGTTTGATCCACGATTCAAACAGGTCACCGCACTGTGCCACCACCGCCAGCGTCATGCCGAGCAGTACGCCGCCTGCAATACTGGCCGGAAAATATGTCAGCAGCTGCGCGATGCCGCCGACGATGCCTGCGGCCAGCATGCCGCCGCCGAGTCCTTCCCATGTTTTGCCGGGGCTGATAGCAGGTGCCAGCTTATGCTGCCCGAACTGCCGCCCGGCGAAATATGCTCCGATATCGGTCGCCACTACACAGCCCATGACATACAGCACCAGTTCCATGCCGTTATGCAGGCCGCGCAGCCATACCAGCGACGCGCACGGTATTGACACGTAAAACATGCCTGCCAGCCGAAGGAACGCCTCTTCCTTGTCGGTCAGGTTGTTCCATTCGCGGATCATCATCATGGCGGCCATGAACACGAACCAGTTGAACAGCCAGCCGCCGGTCTTGAGCAGCATGATGAACAATGCGGCCAGTACCACGGCGGATGCAATGCGTACCGGCAAGCCCGACCATTTCGATGGCGGTGGCGCTTCCTTGTTCACCACTTCGATGATCTCGTCGTCGCTGTCGTCGTGGATATGATTGTCAGGCGTTTCCATAGCGGCGTTCCCGTGTGCTGAATTCTTCCAGCGCGTGGTTAAAGTCTTTCAGGTCAAAATCCGGCCATAGGGTGTCGGTGAAATAAAACTCGGTGTACGCGCATTGCCATAGCAGGAAATTCGATATGCGCTGTTCGCCGCCGGTGCGGATCAAAAGGTCTGGCTCGGGTGCATCATCCCCACGTCCGGCAAACATGAGCTCGCTCATAAAGGCTTCATCCACATTATCGAGTGCAATCTGACCATTCATTACGAGATTCACCAGCATTTTTGCTGCGCTGGTTATTTCCTGCCTGCCGCCATAAGAAAGCGCAATGGTAAGAGTGAAATCTTGATAAGCAGCAGTTTGCTCCATTGTATTGGCTATCAGCTCACATATATCTTCAGGCAGTTGTAAAAAATCGCCAATAAAACGCAGGCGTATTTTATTTTTCATGAGTTCTTCGATCTCATGTTTCAGATAATGTCGCAGCAGCTGCATCAGCTCAGTTATTTCGGCTTCGGGTCGTTGCCAGTTTTCGGCGGAAAACGCATAAACGGTGAGGTACTTAACCCCGGCATCCCGGCAAAAACGCAAGGTACGCCGCAGGCTTTCGGCACCTTTTTTGTGTCCGGCGCTGCGTGGCAAACCTTTGGCGTTTGCCCAGCGGCCATTACCATCCATGATAACAGCGATATGCGCAGGAAGATTCTGGCTGGCGGCTTGCGGTGTTTTCATCAGTTGTAGCGACATGTGTGGTCAGCCCCAGCTATAGCGGTGCTAACCGCCCATGATTTCCTTATCTTTGGTGGCCAGTGCATCATCAATTTTCTTAATGAATTCATCGGTCAGTTTCTGGATGCCGTCTTCACGTTTTTTTTGTTCATCCTTGGAGATGTCGCCGTCCTTTTCCATTTTCTTCAGGCTGTCATTACCGTCGCGGCGCACGTTACGGATGGCGATCTTAGCGCTTTCAGCGTATTTACCGGCGATCTTGGTCAGTTCCTTGCGGCGTTCTTCCGACAGTTCGGGGATCGGCACGCGTACGGTCTGGCCGTCGGCCGAAGCGTTCACGCCAAGTCCTGCAGCGTTGATGGCTTTTTCCACGGCAGCCACCACGCCTTTATCCCATACGTTCACCAGCAGAAGCCGGGGTTCGGGAATGCTGATGTTGGCCACCTGGTTGATGGGGGTGGGGGCACCATAGGCTTCCACTACGATGTGTTCGAGCAAGGCCGAGTTGGCGCGGCCGGTACGCAATCCGCCGAATTCGCTGTGCAGGGCACTAAAGGCGCCATCCATGCGACGGCGGAGTTCGTTGATATCAGCGGTCATAATTCCTTCTCTTTCTTGTCATTCTGAGCGGAGGCCGGTAGGCCGAAGTCGAAGAATCTTTCATAAGATCCTTCGGCTCGCTTTGCTCGCTCAGTATGACATCATTATTTCTTATCCGTTATCAAAGTAAACTTGCCTTTGCCGCATATGGCGCGGGCGATGCCATCCTTGTTGTGGATGGAAAATACCAGAATGGGAATCTGGTTCTCGCGCGAAAGTGCGATCGCCGAAGCGTCCATCACTTTCAGGTCGCGCACCAGCACCTCATGGTAGCTGAGGCTTTTGAACAGTTTGGCGTTCTTGTTCTTCTTCGGGTCGGCGTCATACACGCCATCGACCTGTGTGCCCTTCAGCAACGCATCGCAACCCATTTCGTTGGCGCGCAGCGCAGCGGCGGTGTCGGTGGTGAAGAACGGGTTGCCGGTGCCGGCGGCGAATATCACCACCCGTCCACGGTCAATATGGCGCTCGGCGCGGCGGCGTATATACGGCTCGCACACCTGCATCATGGAAATGGCGGAGAGCACCCGCGTATCCACGTTCATGCGTTCGAGGCAGTTCTGTAATGCCAGCGCGTTGAGCACCGTGGCGACCATACCCATGTAATCGGCGGATGCCCGCTCCATACCGGTGGCTTCGCCGTCGATGCCGCGGAAAATGTTGCCTGCGCCCACGACCACGCATACCTGCACGCCCATTTCCATGGTGGCTTTGATGTCGCGGCAGATACGTTCGATGGTCTTGGGGTCTTGCCCATAGCCCTTGTCGCCCATCAGCGCTTCACCGGAAAGTTTCAACAATACCCGTTTGAATATGGGTTTTTCGGCAGATCTGGGGGCGGATTTTTTCAATGCTTTGCTCATAATGGTTCGCTTTTAGCCTATTTCTCTACTCATTTCAGCAAATTATTGCAAGTGTTTGCGGTTGTGCCTGCGGTTGATGCCAGACAGAATACATTAATTTCGGCTAACATTTAACCGTATTGTAACACAAATTTCTTCTGTGGATTATACACTCCTGAGGTATGACACAAGGGGAAGATATAAAACTGGGGCCAGCCCTGCAGGTGATATGCGACCGCCGCGTAGGTGTATATACCACGTTGATGCTGCAATACCACCAGCTTATCGAGGAATCAAAAGCGGGCAAAGTTATTGAAGGTCAGGAAGTCGAGGAGATACAACGCTACTATTCTGAAGAAATAAATATTTGTTGTACTTTACGGGACACGGTCGCACGCGAGCAAGCCAGGGCGGATCTTACCAAGGAGAATGAGCCAGCTCCAACAGAAGAAGCAATAAACCAGAGGGCTAATGAGATCGGCTGGGAATTTAATAGGCAGGTAGAGAGCCGCAATGCGGAATGGTGTAATGCCAACAGGAGTATCGTGGATAACGTAAGCCGCGTAAATATGGTGGAAGCTGCACGATCTCAGTACCTTCCACCTTCCTGCAAAGAAAATGCAGATATTGAACCCACAACGCGTGATATACCAGGTCTTATCACTGACCTGCTGGCCAAGAATGATGGGCTTGCTATCGGCGAGGTGCATACTTTCGATGACTCCTACAGGCTCATTAGCGACAACATGGCTACCTTCAAGAAAGCCGGAGTTGACACGTTGTATCTTGAGATACGAGACGAAAGTCTCGAAGAATATCGTGCGCTTTCCTCCGATGAGCTTCGCCAGCTGGCCCGCAACCGCCAGTATAAAGATATTACGGTGCGCAGTCCCCAGCAGGTTGCTTCAAATTATAACCTGAGGAAGTCTGATGATGTTGATCCTGCATGGTACGAGATGATGGCAACCGCAAAAGATCACGGTATTCGGCTTATCGGTATGGATCAGTATGACGGCTTTTCTGACCTGCGTATCAGCACATGCAATTTTACATGGACAGATAATATAAAGGCAGACCGTAAATGGCTTGAAGAGCAGGGCCAAGGCGGGGGTAAATATATTGTTCTTGGCGGTAACAATCATTTTACCAATAAGCATTATGCATATGATATGCATCGGATCGGGCTTGTGGATGATGCGCTGGGTATCCCTACTATTATGCCCGATAAAATGGCCTACAATGCACAGCCTCCCTTTGAGCGTGGCCGCAGTGCGAATGGCCCGGATTTCTATGTGGCAGGCGGACTGGATTATGCTCCGACCAAAACACAGACACAGCAGGCCGATGCGTACGAGTTATCCATGTTTCTCAGGAAGCTGCGCATTCATCACCGTGTTGATCCTTATATCATGGCAATGTCTGACCGGGCATGGGATAAGGCACGTGAAATGGAGCATGAATATCTGTGGGATATGAACCGCGTTTATAGTCCTGAAGAGATCGCACCGGGCGAGAATGTACGCCCTGCAGCCACACCGACAACGGCCAAGAATGATGAGGCAAAGAAACGCTGATACCTCTGGCCAGACCCCCTAAAACCCCCTTTACGCACAATTGTAATAGAAAATCAGGCAATTTAGCGGTTTGTTCATAATAGGTTCACATTAGATCCCTGCATTTTGGGGTATAATGGGCCTATGAATGATAGGACTCAAAATCCACAGAATCCGCCGGGACAGGATACTGAGAAGCCACCTTATGAACGGCTGGACCCTGACTTCAGGTCGCTGGTCGACAGGATGGTAAAAAGTCGTGGCGAGCTGCTAACGGATTACAAAGCCTTGATCGACGATGCCCGCGAAGGCAAGCCGATACGCGGCAGTGCTATCGATGACCTGCAGGCAGAATATACTGATAAGCAGAAACAACATCAGGCGGATATTATACGCTTACTGACCGCAACAAACAAAGCCGATGGTGAGAGTAAAGAAGATGAGCCTAAAAAAGTTTGGTTATGGGATAAAGGAGGATCTGCAGGTCAGGAAAACCAGCCGACAACCATGAAAGAAGGCAAGCCTAAGCAGCAGGCCGACGAAAAGAACGATAAAGTAAAAACACAGCATATAACATCCGGTCAGGATAACATAGAACCTAAATCCACGCCGGATAACCCGGATATTCCAGCCGATGGTAAGCCCAAACCGAGTGTAACTGACAGGGATGAGAC
Source organism: Alphaproteobacteria bacterium (assembly GCA_050249355.1). GTDB lineage: Bacteria > Pseudomonadota > Alphaproteobacteria > Rickettsiales > SXRF01 > CAZAQK01. Next base: position 15,617 of record JBFWQQ010000016.1, read on the forward strand.
AAATCCGCTGCGTGGTACCCCGTATTTCCGAAATGACGGCGACACGCCTTTTAACCGCCGAATCAGTAAGATGGGGCAGTTAAAAAATGATTTTGTGGCTGCGTTGGAGCAGAAGATACAGGAATGGGATGATGACCATGCGCATGTGTTAAGAGGTCTGGACATACGGCCCCTGAACAAAACGCTCATGCAGCAGGACAAACAGGCAGGGCTGCTGGTGCCCGAGAATATCGCGCTGGCGCCGGAAACCAAGGATACGGCCGGGCTGTTCAAAGACCTGCTGTCGAAAAATCCCGGCATTGCTCTTGCGGACATACATATCTTTGATGATTCGTTTGCTACGGTTGAAAAGCATATGGACACACTGAAAGCATCCGGCGTTGATACTATTTACATTGAACACGACCCGGCCTGGGTACACACGGTGATGAATTTCACCCCGGAGCAGATGGCGCAGTTAGAAAAAGAAAATAAGGTGGACGACATCACCATACGCGGCGCACATGAAAATGCCCTTAATTACAGGTTCCATACCTCGGAAGATATGTATGCGGGCATGCTGAGCATGATGAAGGCTGCCAAGGAGCGTGGCATTGCCGTTAAAGGCATGGATGAGTATCCCGCAGCAAATGCGCTTGGGCTTGCATCGTGGCGGCGTATCGGTTCAACCAATGCCATCTGGACGGACAATATACGGCATGACCGCGAGGTATTGCCACCCGGTCAGCAAAAAACCGGAAAATTCGTGGTCATCGGTGGTATGGCACATTTCATAACCGATGGTATCGTAGATGACCGACTTGGCTTGCCCACCATCGGCTTCACCAAAAAATCCTCTCCCGACCAGCCGGAGATACAGGCTGTAGGAATTTCCGCTATGCCGGATTTCCTGATCACAAGCGAGGGCTATCTCAACACCCGCGCCCTGATGCGTGCATATGCATACGATAAAATTAGCAAAGATGTGAGAAAGGTGCCTATGCCTTTAGGAACGGCGGTGGTCGCACGTATCGTATCGAATTACACAGAACTGGAGGCAAAGATTCATATAATCGATATGCGCGAAGAGTTCAGGCGTGACAGGCCACCATCTCCAGAGCCGTTAGGAGGCCCTTGGAAATGGGTGGACAACGGTGTTCGCTATGATGGCGAGGCGGACCCGGGCGCTGTCAGCCCTAATGCCACGCCGGTCAATCCGCCATTGAAAGACAAGGTGCAGATGCCGTCACCGGTAGAATTCCGTGATGAGGTTATCTCGCCGCCCAACACGCCGCCGCTGCCTCCGCGGGATAAACCCAAAGGCCGTGCGCAATAAAAAAAGCCGCCCGGGTGGGGCGGCTTTTTCATTATGTGCGCCGATGTGTTATTTTGCGCCGGCAACTTTTGCCACTTCGGCAGCGAAGTCATCTTCTTTTTTCTCGATGCCTTCACCCACCTGCAAGCGGATGAACCCTTTCACTTCGATCGGCTTTCCCGCTTCCTTGGCAGCAGCGGCTACCACGTCGGACACTTTGCTTTTACCGTCTACAACGAACAGCTGTTCGAGCAGCACCACTTCTTCGTAGTATTTACGGATACGGCCCTCGATCATTTTTTCGATTACATCTGCCGGTTTGCCTGATGCTTTGGCCTGTTCACGGTATACATCACGTTCGCGATCCAGCATCTGGGTGCTTACTTCTTCCTTACGGGTGGCATCCGGGCGTGCCGCTGCGATATGCATGGCGATCTGTTTGCCCAGCGCTTCCAGCTTGCCTGCGTCGGCTTCCGATTCCAGCGCGACCAGTACGCCGATCTTGCCGAGGCCCGGCGCAGCAGCGCTGTGCACATAGCTGGCCACTACGCCTTTATTTACCGACAGGGCGGCAGAGCGGCGCAGGGTGATATTCTCGCCAATGGTGGCGATGGCACCGGTCACCTGTTCGCTGATGCTTTTGCCGGTTTTCGGGCATTTAGCATCTTTCAGCTTTTCCACGTCACCGATATTCTGGTGAACCGCGAATTCCGCGATGCTCGCGGCCAGCTTCTGGAACTGGTCGTTCTTGGCAACGAAGTCGGTTTCCGAATTCAGCTCGATGATGGCGCCTTTAGGGCCTTCAACCGCAACGGCGATCAGGCCTTCTGCAGCCACGCGGCCGGATTTTTTGGCAGCAGCCGACAGGCCTTTTTTACGCAGCCAGTCTACGGCATTTTCCATGTTGCCGCTGGTTTCGGTCAGCGCTTTGCGGCAGTCCAATATGCCGGCGCCGGTTTTTTCGCGGAGTTCTTTTACGTGTTCTGCGGATACTTGTGTCATTTGTGCATGTCCTTTCATGTGTTCAATAGTATGGGGTGCCCGTGGGGCGGGCACCCGATCCTTACAGGCGGAAAGTCGCCCGGTTTAGCTGTCGGATTCGTCCGACTTCTTCTTGTCGGAAGTGCTTTTGCTGGCAGCAGCTGCTTTCGGCGAACGGGATTTTTTCACCGTTACTTCCGGAGCTTTTTTGTCAGCTTTCTTGGCGGATCGTTTCTTGCCGCCTTTATCTTCTGCATCATCAGCATCGGCTTCAGGCTTATCGTCCTTTTTGTGGAGCTTTTTAGCCGCATGTTTTTTCGATGCATGTTTTTTATCGGTGTGGTCTTCCACGTTCAGGATCTCCGCCACGTCTTCACGTTCACCCAGATCTTCGCCACTGGTGGTCAGGCTCTGCTGGATGCCACTTAAGGCCGCATCCGAGATCAGTCGGCAATACAGGCGGATCGCGCGGCCCGAGTCATCGTTACCTGGGATCGGATAGGTGATGTCGTCGGTCGAGCAGTTGCTGTCTACTACTGCCACGATCGGAATGCCCAGCTTTTTGGCTTCGTGCACGGCCAGGTCTTCACGGCCGGTATCGATGATGAACAGCATGTCCGGTAGGCCGCCCATGTCTTTGATGCCACCCAGTGACGCCTGCAGCTTCTCACGCTGGCGGGTCATGGAGAGCAGCTCTTTTTTGGTGAAGCCGCTTTCGTTCGGGTTATCCAGTTGGTCTTCCAGGCGGCGCAGGGTTTTGATGGAAACCTGGATGGTAGCCCAATTGGTCAGCAGGCCACCCAGCCAGCGCTGGTTGATGTAGTACTGGCCACAGCGCTGGGCAGCTTCGGCAATCGGGTCGGATGCCTGGCGCTTGGTGCCCACGAACAGGATACGGCCGTTCTGTGCCACGGTGTCGCGCACGGCTTGCAACGCCTGCTGCAGCATGGGAACGGTTTTTCCAAGGTTGATGATGTGGATGTCGTTGCGTACACCGTAAATATACGGCGCCATACGCGGGTTCCAGCGACGGGTCTTGTGTCCAAAATGTACGCCAGCTTCGATCAGCTCGCGCATGTCAAATGCGGGTAGGCTCATATGCTTATCCTTTTCCGGTTAAACCTCCGCAAAGCGTGTGTGACCTGAACCTTCAGGCACCGGATGGTTCTGGCTGGCACCGCCAGCAGAGCCGTCACTTTGCGTGTGAAATAAATTCCCTGCCGAGGCAAGGAGCGGGTTGCATACCCCAGATGGTCTGTGAATGCAAGCGTTATTGTGTGAATTATATGTGAATTTTTATAATACCGCTCAATATTTGCCGTTGGCCATGCTATTATTGAATAAATACTCATAGTAGGAAGGGTGATATGATAAACATCCATACCAGTAAAAATACGCGGGAAATCCTTACGGTTCTGACGGTTATTGCAGTTTCGGGCCTTGCCGTATCAACAGCGTTGGCTGCTTCTGCGCCTGCAAATACTGCGGTTTCTACCCCTGCGGGTGTGATGACCCCTGTCACAACTGCCACGACCAACAGTGCGGCCAACACCAATGCCGTGCTCAACAACCGCCCGGTCGTCACCGGTACGAGCACCAACACCAATGCCGTGCTCAACAACCGCCCGGTCGTCACCGGTACGAGCACCAACACCCATGCTGTGCTCAACAACCGCCCGGTCGTCACCGGTACGAGCACCAACACCCATGCCGTGCTCAACAACCGCCCGGTCGTCACCGGTACGAGCACCAACACCTATGCCGTGCTCAACAACCGCCCGGTCGTCACCAGCACGAGCACCAACACCAATGCCGTGCTCAACAACCGCCCGGTCGTTACCGGTACGGGCACGAATACCGGAGCAGTTCTTAACCCATGGAATGTAGTAAGCAGCAGTGTTGTACCGATCGGTATCCACACCGGCGGAATTATTGGCACTACAGTGGGTAGCTCAGTTGGCACCGTTGGCACTGAGCCGCCCGGTGGTGGCTCTAAATGGCGCTATTTCACTGGCCGGAGTCAGGCATTTTGTGCGCCGGGCAGGCGGCGCTGCGAAGTGCTGATCAAGCAGCGCAATTATATCCGTGGCGTGGGGCCGGGTCCGGTCGTAAGTACACGAACGAAAATCTATTAATCATCCGAGAGAGTGATTTGACAGCCGTGCCTGCACGGCTGTTTTTTTTACGTCAATCCGATTTCAGAAGGGGATTTCTTGCGAAGCTGATCGACATGACTGGTTGATTTTTCGACCGCCTGTTCCTTGGCAGATTTTGGCGTGCGCAGTGTTTGTTTTGCAGTGAGTGTGTGGGCAGGTTCTGTAACGTTCTCAGGTCTGGTCTTGGAGGTGCCGTTTTTCTTTAGCCGTTCATCCGGTTCGGTGCCCAGATTGTCGAGCGCGATATGGTGATAGCGGTACAGATCCAGCAGCAACTGGCTGAATACCTCTCCATACTTGAGGTGTTTATCTTTGAACTGGTTGGTGATATCGGCGGCAGTGTCTGCTAGGAGTTGCGGAAGTTTATCAGGAGGCAGCTGCGCCAGCCCGTCGGTAACATGCGCATAAAGTTCGGGCATGTTCATGTCGCGCACGCCGAACGGTGCCCAGTGGCGCATGGCGTAGCGTATGGTAAACAGCGAGCCACCGATACCGCTTAAAAAGTCGGCATATTGCTTTCCGCCCTTGGTAAAGCTGATCTTTTTATGTGCGAATCCGTCTGCTGCCAGTGTGGCAAAGGCGCCCGTCTCGATCCACCCGCCGATGCGGAAGGTGAATTTTTCGCGGATCCTGTCCAGCGCGCTGGAGGGTTTTGGATTAAAGGGATCGTCGGCTTTGGATGCGATCGAAATGGTTTTGCCGGCAAGGCTGCCAAGGCCGGCCGCATGCGACCAGCTTTTGGGGTTGCGCGCGGCTTCGTATGCGCCTTTGAATTCGCCGTTCAGCAGGCGGTTGAACCCTTTACCCCACTTGTCGGAAGGAAATGCAAGATTGGCAGCGGCTATATAGCGCATGCCGATTTCCCCGACGGTAACAGAATTGCGTTCAAGGAATCCATTCACGCGGTCGGTCATGTCCTGGTGCAGGTCTTGATCCTGGTGCAGCCGTAGGCGCGTATCGTCTATGCTGGGGAGTGATTCCTGTCCTCCGGGTACGTGTGCTCCCAATTCTTCGTTGATATGCCGCTTCATGTAGGTCAGGCGGTGAGGGTCTTTGCTGCGTTGTGCGCCATAGAAGAATATCCACGCGCTGGCAGTCAGGTTCGGCACCGCGAACATCAATAGGCTCCAGTCCTTCTTGCGGTCAGGCCGCAGGAAGCTGGAACTCAGCTGTAGCAGCTGGCCGACAGTAGCAATAGCAGCGCCCGTAGGCCACACGGTTTCTGAGAATTCCTTTTTACGAACATAGGGTACCATATGTTCACCGCGTTTTTGCAGGCCGCCCAGTAGAGCCTGGGGGTCCTTGTCGCCGTGCGTCACGATCACAGGATGCCCGTTCACTAAGGATTCGGCGATCACCTCCTGGCCTGTGTCAGCGGATGTCAGCCATTGACGTACCCCTTTAACGCTGATCGGGCTGTCGACGTAAAAAAAGCTGAAATTACCATCGGACACCGGGGAGAATTCCACGGAGGTGATGGGTGAGTCTGCTTTTGTATTACGGTAAACCGCCATATGATAAATTTTTCCTGATTTATCACTTTACCATTTGAGCTAAGGCGCCACAAGGTGACCGCAGATTTTAATGTGCAGATTCATGTAACTGTAACAATCTATAATCCAAAGGTTTTTTATGCCACTCCCGCTTCATGCGGGCCATAAGTTTGTTAATGCAAATAAACCCTTCCTGTCATAAAACATTCATGGAGGTTCCACCTGAAAAAGTGGTATAATAAGGCATAATTGGGAAATATTTATATATAACAGCATATTGCCATAGGTTTCCATGAAGGGGCAGCCTCCTGAACCCGATAAAAAACAGCGCCTTGAAAAGGATGCTGCCACCGCGCCTGAAAAAAGCGCGGCGATTGGTGCTGAAATAGGCTCTGGTCATGGGTCTACGCCGGGGGACAAGGTACAGCATCCAGGCGTCCACATGCCACAAGAGCTTACTGCCGAGAAATGGGAAAAAGATAAATTGCCATGGAATGCCACGCCGCAAGGGCGTTTGGCCATCCGTATGTTTTCACGCGGCGTCATGGGTGCGGCATTCTTTACTGCCGGCGGCATGCTTACCCGCAAATGGATGCACACGCCGGATAACAAGGGGCTGGGCTATGAGCACGGCTATAGCGATGGCAAATACGATGCTGCCAAGCCGCTTTTTGAACAAGACAATCCGCTGAAATTTATTGCCAAGCTGATCGATACGGTGGCAGGCAAACCCATTGAGTTCACGGTGCGAACCATCACGCAAAGCGAAGAGCTTGGCGCGCGCGCGGTTCGTTTCCGCCCGACGAAATACAAGGATGCCATGCACAGCGCATACATGAAAAAGCTTGCTACATATGATGCTGCAGTGGCATCTGGCAAGACAGGTCTGCAGCTTCCGCCGATGCCGCAATACTACCGTGGGCGTAGCCTTGGTAACGAAGCGGTATCCATCACATTCGATTTTTTCTCGGCCAGTATCGGTGATGCGTTGGGCCGCGATATTGCGGGCTGGTTCGATCCCAATGTGAAAAAAGCATGGATAAAAGACGGGCATCTGGATGTGTCCGAAGCGGTCAAATCCATGAACAAGTCGGCATGGCGTTATGTGAGCTATAATGGCGGCGAAGACTGGGCCGTGGCGATACCGTATGCGTACTTCATGAAAGGCCAGCGTTCCGTCATCAATAAATTCAGTCCGGGTTGGCGCCACGATTTCGACCGTGGTCTGAATGGTGCAAGTTTCAAGACAATACCGAGTAAGACAGGCAATCCCGAGCATCCATACAGCATCGTCGGCAACTTCAATATGGAAGGCGCTTTAGATTTCCAGAATCGTTTCGTGATGTACAACGTGGGTACGCTGGCATACCGCGAAGCCTACGATTATGTGGGCCGCCGCCTGCATGGGGAGCACGCAAAACTGTACGGCGCGCCGGACGCGCCGACGCGGCCCACGCTTGCGGGCAAAGCAGCCGATGTCGGAAAATGGCTGGCTCGCTCATTCGTCAAAGGCGTCGTGTACATGACACCGGCTGTGCCGTTCTTCTGGATCACCCGCGTGCCGCAGACCAATAATCGCGGAATGTTCATCAATCCCGAAACCGGGGAAACCTTGTCGTACAAAGCGCCCGGGTTGTCGCCAAAAGGACACGAACATTACCGCAACGTCTACGCGAATGACTTGACCACGGGTGGCGGCATGTACCCGCGCCAAACGCCAGTGTACTGGGCGAACTTTGAGGGCGATCCCAACAAGCGTTTCAATGAGCAATACGTATTTGAAAAAGGCAAATGGCTGAATGGCCGTATTCACAACCCGCCGGCGCATGATCACCCATTCAATTCCTATGCGGGACATCATTTCAGCAGCGCCGGGCAGAAGATATTCAATAAAATCGGTGAGGCCAATTACAAACTGACACGCATGCCCGACGGCGTGATGAAACGCACAGGGGAGTGGCTGGCCGAGAAACCCAAACTAAATAAGGGCATACGTTCTGTTATCGGCCTGCGTGAAAAAGAATCGCTCACCCGCTTCAGCCATGCATTCATCAACTCATCCGTTTCTTACACTCCGTATATGTATGTAAAAGCAGAGGCCGCCAACTTATGGGATGACGGCAAGATGGATATGGCGACGGAGCGTATGATTGACGGTGCCGCAGGATTGAACTGGGGTGAATTCAAGGCCGGTGTGGGAGAGGTGTGGCGTTCAATACTGCACAAGCCGCTAGCAGATCTCAAACGTGAAGTTATGGCGCAGCATCGGATTGAAATGGATACATCGCCGCCTGCTGCGGTAAGCTATGGTGAAGAGCAGGAGCAATTGAAGCGTGACCGTCGTCAGTCGAACTGGCGTGAACGCGTGGTGCAGGCGCATCCGGATGACCGGCCTGAGGTTGGGCGCAATGACCCGAAAAGTCATGCCGAGCGGGAAGAAATGCGTAAAGCATTAGAGAACATGCATCCGCCGACCAATTCGATCAACTAGTCTTTCGGCTTCACCATATCTTCAGGTTTAACCCATTGCCTGAACTGTTCTTCGGTCAGCAGGCCCAATGTAATACCGGCCTCTTTCAACGAGGTGCCTTCCTTATGCGCCTTCTTGGCGATCTTGGCGGCGTTGTCATAGCCTATATGCGGGTTGAGCGCGGTCACCAGCATCAGCGATTCATGCATCAGCTTGTCGATGCGCTCCTTGTTGGCCTCAATGCCCACCACACAGTTATCGGTAAAGCTCATGCAGCCATCGGCAAGCAGGCGGATGGATTGCAGCACATTATAGATCATCACCGGCTTGAACACGTTCAGTTCAAAATGGCCGTTGGAACCGGCGATAGAAACGGTGGTGTGGTTGCCCATTACCTGCGCGCACAGCATGGTCAGTGCCTCGCACTGGGTGGGGTTCACCTTGCCCGGCATGATCGAGCTACCCGGTTCGTTTTCCGGCAACGACAGTTCGCCAAAACCACAACGCGGGCCGCTGCCCAGTAAGCGGATGTCATTGGCGATCTTCATCAGCGATACTGCCAGCACGTTCAGCGCACCGGAAGCTTCCACCAGCGCATCATGTGCGGCGAGTGCCTCGAATTTATTGGGCGCGGTGACAAATGGCAGCTTGGTATAACGGGCAACTTCTGCGGCAAATTTTTCGGCAAACCCTTTTTGGCTGTTGATGCCGGTGCCGACCGCCGTGCCGCCTTGCGCCAGCTCATATAGCGCGGGCAGGGTGGCTTCCGCGCGGCGGATGCCATTTTGTATCTGCTTCGCATAGCCGGAAAATTCCTGACCCAACGTCAGCGGGGTGGCATCCTGCAAATGCGTGCGGCCGATCTTGATAATGGAATCAAAGTCGTGCGCCTTTTTATCCAGGGCCTTATGTAAATGTTTCAGGGCCGGAACGAGTGTGCGCACAATTTCAGTGGCTGCCGCAATATACATGGCGGTCGGAAAGCTGTCGTTGCTGCTCTGGCCTTGGTTCACATGGTCGTTTGGGTGCACCGGTTTTTTGCTGCCCATTTCGCCGCCCATGATCTCGATGGCGCGGTTGGAGATGACCTCGTTTACGTTCATATTGGTCTGGGTGCCGCTGCCGGTCTGCCATACCACCAGCGGGAAGTTGCCATCCAGCTTGCCGTCGATGATCTCTTGTGCGGCCTGAATGATGGCGTCTGCCACTTTGGCATCCAGCCCGGCGATTTCCTTGTTCACTTTGGCTGCGCACAGCTTCAGCACGGCAAAAGCGCTGATAAGCGGCTTGGGCATGGTTTCGGTGCCGATGCGGAAATTCTGGCGCGAGCGCTGCGTCTGTGCCCCCCAATAGGTGTCGGCAGGTACTTCGATCTCGCCGAATGAATCGGTTTCTTTACGGATATTGCCGGAAGTTTTCAGTGCGGCGCTCATACGAAATCCTTTGTTGATTGTCTGAGACCTGTCTAGTGTACAATTCAAAAACTGACAACCGCTATCTCAGCCGGTAGGTGGTGTCCGGTCTAACGGCTTGTGTGCTGTTGCCAGCTGCTGGCAGGCTTCTTCCAATGCCAGGCGAAATCTGTTTGCGGTGTCGCGCGCTTCCTCTGCGCATTTTCCTTCATTTCTAAGCAGGGCGTTTAATTCGACAGCCGCTGCTGATGTTCCCAAAACGCCTGTAAACAGTTCTATTGCGCGGTCATAATATGGCTGTTGTTGCGCTATGGCATGCATCGCCCCCACATAGGCTTTGCCGGGGATATGTCCTGCGTGCCTGCCGCTTTGTGCATCTTCAGGGTATACGCCAAATTCCTTTAATACCGGATCGATCAATTCAGCGATGGTAGGTTTTTTGCTTTTGCTGGTCCATTGCCTGGCCATATAACTATCCTTCTTTCAAAAACGTCACATGGCCCATTTTCCGGCCCGGGCGGGTTTCTTTCTTGCCGTAAAGATGCAGCTTTGCGCCCGGCATGGCAATATATTTTTCGGCATCGTTCACCTCCTCGCCGATTATGTTGAGCATTTTTGCATGACACAGCGGTGTTACATCGCCTAGCTTCAGGCCGCAGACGGCGCGGACGGCCTGCTCGAACTGGCTGGTTGTTGCGGCGTCCATCGTCCAGTGGCCGGAATTATGCGGGCGCGGCGCCAGCTCATTCACCAGCAGCTCATCACCGCACACGAACATTTCCACCGCCAGTATGCCTACCAGCTGCAAGCCATCGGCAAGAGTGCGGGCCATGGTTTCGGCTTTATCTGCAAGCGCGTTAGAGATTGGCGCAGGATAGATGGTCTCATGAAGTATGTGGTGCTTGTGCGTGTTGTGCACGGGCGGATAGCAGGCCATGTCGCCCGCCTCATTGCGTGCCACGATGACCGAAATCTCCATCGAAAAATCGACGAAGCCTTCAAGAATATATTCACCATCCTTTATCTTCGGCAAGTCGCCTTCGGATTTAAGCATCCACTGTCCCTTGCCGTCATAGCCCATGGTCGCTGTCTTGAGGACGGCGGGCAGGCCGATGGTCTGGGTCACGCTGGCAAGGTCGTCCTGCGAGTAGACCGGCGCAAACGGCGCAGTACCAATACCCAGCTTATGTAAGGTTTGCTTTTCCTTTATGCGGTGCTGGCAGGTGGCAAGTACATCAATGCCCGGTTTCAACTTGTGTTCAATAACACGCAGCGGGCCGGTCGGGATATTCTCAAACTCGTAAGTTATCACATCCACCGAATCGGCAAAAGTTTTCAGCGCGGCTTCATCATCGTAGGCGGCGCAGGTATAAGTGGTGGCTTTTTCAAATGCAGGGGAATCCTTATCGGGACA